>JANLRK010000210.1:0-6223 GCA_031361585.1 Pirellula sp.
CGCTCGAGGCTTGAGGGCCTCGAGCGGTTAAACATGAGGGCGCAAGGGCCAACGCTTCATTCAGGTAGAGCTTGGCTGAAAAACCGCAGCCAATTGCCATGAAAGAACGCCTGAATATCCGGTGGTGGGAATCCTCGGCGCTGCATGATCGCAACTAAAGTTTGAAGGTCGCGATAGCGGTTCAGATCGGCTGGCGTTTGCTCGCAGCCGTAGCCTCCGTCTAAGTCCGAACCTAGTCCTACATGTCGAATGGATCCAGACAATTGACAGACATGCTCAATTTGATCGACTGCGCGCTCTAACGTGGCAATGGGCTTTGTCAAACCGCGGACGAATCCATCTTGAAGCATGATGACGTCCATGGAAACACCTAGGACGCCGTCTCGTTCTATAACAAATCGAATTTGGTCGTCATCAAACTGTCGCTGCCAGTTGCAAATAGCGCGAGCATTTTGATGGCTTGCATGCACACGACCTTGGAAGTGTTTTGCGACTTGCCAAAATGAAACATCAGATAGGTGGGTCATGTCTATAGCCATGCCGAGTTCATCGCAGTTCTTTAATAGTTCGATGGCATCGAGCGACAACCCAACTTCGCTGCGAGTTCCGCCGCCATAGCGATTGGTGCCATAATGAGTGAGGCCCAACGCTCTGAGCCCTGCTTCATGAAATTCAAAGACGGTTTTGGGTGTTAGGAGCGGGTCGGCACCCTCCATGGTCAGAATGAAACCAAGGGGTGCTGAGTTTGGATCTGCTTGGTAAGCCTCAAAATGGAACGTAAGCTCGCTTCGGGTTCGAAGCATTTTCAAGTAACCTTCGGACTCCATAGCTCGATAGTACGCCAAATGCGCATGCGCCATTCCGTAGCAAGCATGAGGTGTCGTCCAACCGAAGGAATGATTGATCTGTTGCTCTTGTCTGGCTAGGAGTGTAGCGAGGCAAACCGCGACTTTGGAGAACCGCAGCTCCGGGAAACTCAAGACGTTGTTCTGCCGCCCCTTTTCCATCATTTCTAGGCTGGTCTCTTGTGCTCGAATATCGTCAACGCATTGACGAAGGTCGCGGTTCCAGTCGACGCCATTTAATGCCAAATCGAGATGCGCATCGAAGATCAACATGGTTTAAAAACCTTTCACTTGAAAAAAGTTTAACCCCGAGCCACAGGCAATGACTTGGTTTGCTAGCCGTAACAGTAGCATGGCCCCCTGGGCCGTGGGAAACAGTAGGCCCCATGGGCGTGGGAAACTCGGGCCAGGGGCCCAAGCTACGGTAAATCAATTCCTGTCGCCTGCCTTAGCTTACTAGGCACCGCTATTCCCAAACAATTCACTTCGGAGCTGCGACAGCAATTCGGTCGCGTGCTGAATCTCCGCCTTTTGGCGTTCACGATCCTGCGGTATCTCGCGCTCGATGGTCAGGGGACCGAAGTAACCGATCTCTTTAAGGGTTGTCAAATAGGCTCGCATGTCGACTTGGCCTTTTCCAAGCGGCACTTCAGCGCCCCAGGTTACCCCAGGCTGGTCGCTCCATGTTGCATCTTTGCAATGGATACTTCTTACTTTTGAACCAACTTTTTTCAAGGCAGGAATCGGCTCGCCCATTCCATAAAGGATCATATTGGCCGGATCGAAATTGATAAAAAGATTGGCCCGCTGTGTGTCGCCAATAAATTGCATCAGGGCATCGGCAGACTCTTGCCCAGTTTCAAGGTGTATGTTTTGTTCGTTGTGCAATGCGTGATCACAAAGTTGTCGCGTGACTTCAACGATGTCGGCGTATTCACGTGATCGTAAATCATGTGGTACAACACCGAGGTGCAACCCGACTGCGTTGCAACCCAATAGGCGAGTGAAGTCGGATATCTCCTTCATCTCCTTCAAGCGAGCCGACCGCGTTGCTATAGGAACTAGACCGATTGTTTTTTCTACGGTTGGGATGTCAGCATAGCTTTCCCCATCAAAGCCACCGAATACGCATGTTAGTTCAATGCCATACTCATCTAGTTTTTTAAGGAACTTTTCGGCAGCGTCTGGCCTGCGGCCAGCGGCATGCGGCGTATGCAATTGAATGGATGGTATTTGCAAGTCTCTGGCGACTTCCAAATGAACACCCAGGCCAGCGTCGATACTAGTGAACACACCTATGGACCAAGGAGAGAGGCTCATGCGGGACGACTTCATTGGGAAGGGAAATAAATCTAACCGTTGGCTAACCGCCGATCATTCTTGATCGGGCCATCGCATCTTCAGCCATTTGAATATAGCGTTGTTCTTGTGTACCGGCCCAAGCGCGTTGGTACGTGACGCTCAAAACGGTAAAATTGGTGGAATCATTTGGTTCTAATTCGCATGCCTTCTCTGCATGCTTGACCGCCTCCTCGTGCCGACCTGTTTGGGTGTAGATCCGAGCAAGCATCATATGAGAAAGAACGTGGCTTTCGTCTTCGGCCAAGATGCCTGTCAATAAACCGGTTGCCTCATCAAGCTTTCCTTGATCTTTGAGCTTTTCGGCTTCGTTTAATCGTTGTGAAATCGTTGTCATTTTGTGGAGCATTTTTGAGGGAGTGGCAGGATATGTCCTCGCACTTCGGCAATGGTAAGCAATGACCGCGAATTGTAGTCGATGTAAAACTATTGTGGAACGGTTCGTGGCCTTACCGGCCCAAGAACGTTTTTCGCGGTGGGCCAACATTGGAAACCCGGCCAAGTATTTCACGCAGGATTCTCTGTTCTAAATCCGTATCGTTTTCCTGGCGAATCCAACCCAGAGTGATCGGCTGTCCGGCCAAAGCACTGTCTACGCGAACCACAGTGCCGTCATGCCTGGCTACTGCAGACCCCTCCGAGGAATACTGAGACCGATCCACGTCCTCGATTTCCTTGATCACCTCGACCGCGATCGAGAATCCCTCGTTCGCCGGAATCACGCGAACCGTTGCCGTTCGCCGCATGGTTTGGAGCGTGCTTTGCCACCGCTGATATCCTTCCAACGCATCCTTCCGCCATGGTTCCAAATAGGTCGCTCCAACCTCCGGATACGTTTCCATCCTTCCTTCAATCCACTGAAGATCATCGCGAATTGGGCGTTGTTCGCTCTTGATCTTGAAGTAGTCTTCTACCGTGTCGACGATTTGATTCCAAAGGAACTCCGAGTCCTGGGTGTTCACATTGATCGGGTTGGCAAAACGGGTTTGTGGCCCCAATGGAATCGACGGAATGGAAAGGGTTGTCTGAGGAATTTTTCCAAGCTGACTGCAGCCCGTGAACAGCAGAATAAAAGTAGCCACAGCCACACGGGCCAAGGTCCACGTTGTCTTGGCAGGAAGCCATCGAATCAACACGATGCATGCCATTAGAGTTAGCATTAGAATTGGCTACGAAGCGGGATTTGGATCGATGTCGCGGAGCGATCGTCCTAAACGTTTGCGACCGCTTGTGCCAGGTAGTTTTCTTTGAGGCGGCTCGTCGATTCTGGCGTTTGCCTGCATCGAAATGGGCTGCTTGGCAAACGACATAAGAGCCGGGTGCAACGCGCGATGTTCGTCGGGTGAACCAATGGTGTCGATGGCATCGCTTACCCCGAGCAAGACCGATTGCTTAACGCCGTCGCGAATCCAATTGAATAGACCAAGCCCATTGCTCATGATTATGCACTCCCTTGCAAACTCAAACTTTTCAAACGTGTTGTTCGGAAGATAGCATCCAGTTCGGCGAGCGGCCAGATCAGTTTTTGCTCAGTCGAGAGTCAGAAGTTAATTTATCGTAGCTTGGGCCCCTGGCCCGAGTGCCACACAGATTTGGCCCCGGGCTCGAGTGCCACACGGCCCAGGGGGCCATGCTACACGTAGATTTCATTCGCAACTCGCCTTAGAGATCGCTAGAAACTTTTCAAAAAATACATTCTTCGAGGACCAAACGGTCTAAACTAAACGGGAATCAACTCTTCAAAACTTATCTACGGAGAACATGTCGTGAACACGCTTTCTCGTTCTATGCTCGGATTAGTGGGTGGCCTCCTAGTGGCATTTGCACTTGGGACCCTTGGTTTCCTGTCCGCGCTGGCCAGTCCACAAGCGGCCGATCGGATACTCAAACAGGAGCCTGTTGGTTTCGGCGACGGAATCGTTGAAATGGGGAATATGCCAAACGGTTTCCAAAGGCCAAAGGAGTTAGTCATCCAATGGGTAAAGCCAACGGCTCCAGCTCCTTCTTGGCTTGACCACAAAGAGGACGTGAACGAAATCGAAGAGCGAATCCGAGCAGTGCTTAATGAGAGAATGGAAGTGGACTTCAACGCGCTAAGTCTTTCGACGATCGTAAAGATCCTTCGGGGCAAATTCGACATCCCTATATTTATCGATGTGAAGGCGTTGGAAGAAGAAAACATTTCGGAGGATCAACCCATCACGCTCGAAAGACCCCCAACGAAGCTCTGCGATATATTGACACAGATTCTCAGACCGCTCCAACTCACTTACGTCGTCGAACTGGAGGCGATCACGATTACAACGAGGCGGTCCAGCGCGAACAAGACCAAATGCTACGACTTGAGCTTTATCCTGCCGGACAATAGCCTGATATCGGAACTGCTTGGTTCGATCGAGACCATGGTCAAGTCACAAGAATGGCAGTCTGTGGGCGGTAACAGCTCCATGACGACCGTTGGTTCCATGCTCTTGATAAATGCCCCCGACGATACGCACCTCGAATTAGCGAGTTTGTTGCGAGCCATCAGCAAACAATCGCCCGCAAATCTAAAACCGAGAGTCTTTCTCGATGCGGCAATAAACAAACCAGCAGAAGGCGAGAAGACAAGCGAAAAACATTGAGGCGAGCGGCGGGTTCCGATATACCTCGCACGACATACCTAGCACGACGCGCAAGATAGTGAATTGAGGATTAGATTCACTAGCTTGCGCGTCGTGCTAAGGTAGATTTAGCCGGTTTAATACCATCTGTTTGCGAGGCTCTGCATCGCAAACAGATGCCTTGCAGGCTTTGCCTGCCGAACTATTCACGGGGCAGTGCCTCCGAGGCAGTGCGTTCCAAGGCATGAGCCTTGGAACGAGGAAGTGGATTACTAACATTTCAAAAAACGGAAATTCAAACTCTTCCAAGGAAAAGTCGTCATGCAACTCATTTTTCGTACTTTTGTCGGTTCAACCAGTGGCATCCTAGTGCTTTCCGCACTCGGAACCATTGGATTCCTTTCCGCGTTGGCAAGTCCTAGCCCTGCAACGAATCAACATGGATCAAGTGTCCTTGCACAGGGCATGGGCGGGATGGGTGGCGGTATGCCAGGTATGCCCGCTAGTACGCAACCTCCAAAGGAACTCGTCATCCCATGGCAGAAGCCTTCAGCACCGGCACCAACCTGGCTTGACAGTAAAGAAGACGCCAATCAGAGAGAAGAAAAAATACGTTCGACGCTCAATGATCGAATGGATATTGAACTAGTCGCGGCGCCGATCCACACAGTCATGGCGTTCATTTCTACTAAAATGGAGATCCCAATCATTCTGGATGAGAAAGCGTTGGAAGACGAGAGCATTACAATTGACGAGCCAGTTACGATCAAAAGAGAGGGTACTAAGGTTCGGGATGTGCTGATGCAAATTCTTGATCCGCTCCAGCTCACTTACAAGATTGACCTGGAAGCGGTGATGATAACTTCCAGGAAGAGCTATGCGAACAAAGTGCGTTTCTACGATTTAAGCGACATTTTTCCCGACAACAGTCTTATTCGAGAACTAGTTGGTGCGATCGAATCCATGGTTGCCCCAAGCGATTGGCAAAGCGCAGGCGGTAATAGCTCCTTGACAACTGTAGGATGCATGTTGCTGATCAACGCTCCGGAAGAGACCCATCTCGCAACTGAACATCTGCTGCGAGCCATAAGCAAACAGGCACCAGCCAATTTGAAACCTAGAGTCTTTCTAGATAGGACAATGAACAAACCAGCAGACAACGAGAAGGCAGGCGAGAAACGTGAGGCGAGCGGAGGGGCCAAGTGATACTCGGCCCAAGCAACCGAGTGGTAATTTTTTTGAATAAAAGATGATTTTCCGCGCCTGGGTGGGGCTAAACTCAGCACTAAAGAATTGTTGAAACGCTTGTAGCCCGTTTTTTCCAACGAGAATCACCCATGGATCCGACCGCCTTCAATGCGGAACTATCAGAGCCTGCTCAACAATGGGTTGCGTTGGGTGTCGATCAGCCTTCGC
>JANLRK010000285.1:0-2807 GCA_031361585.1 Pirellula sp.
GATGCTTGAAACTCTGCCTTGCATGTGGACAGGACATTACGCATAACCGCATCTGCTTGTTCGCTTGTTAAAGTCTCCGAGTGGCTTCGGAGATGCATGCTCAGCAAGACTCGCTTCTTGCCAACTCCATCTTTCTTGGTATCTCGATAGATCTCGCGAAACAACACATCAATGCACAGTGGCCCAGCCGACTTTTGAATCGACTCCGATATCGACTGCCATTGAGTCGCTTCATCCAAAATGAGATTCAGATCGCGTTCAATAGTCGGGAAGGGAACGATGGGTTGTAGCTGAGGAATCAATCTCGCATGTTCCAACAACATGTCCAAGTTCATTTCCCCTACTGCGGCTGGGCAGTCTAGTTTCATCGAGTCTACGATGGATCGATTCAGTTGACCAATCCATGCGATCGTTTCGCCATCGATCTGCCATGCGATGCCACTTTGTGGGGCCAAGCAGTTCCACGTTACCAGGCTCTTCGTTAGCTTCTCTTTCATGAATTCCGGACCGCACACCCGATGCAGGATCTCTTCGAACGTTCCTGCGACACCGCGTATATCGGACAATCCAATGACCGCTAGATTGAATTGCTGGCCAGGCAAGCCAGATGTTCGAGGCAAGTAAATATTGGCCGTTTCAAAGAGTTGCGAATCGCGGTTCGATTGCGACTGGTTGAATAACCGCGCAGCAATCAAACTCGGAATCAACGAGCGTCGAAGTTGATTTGCTCCCTCTAGCAGAGGAATGAGCGTTGTCATGGATTCGTTATTAGTCCATGGCGAAATGGCGGACGTTGGCGATTTTCCAATCAAGCTCGGCGTCATCGTCTCGTCAAAACCCGAGGCGCAAACCACGCGCCGAACCGTTTCCATCACAATGTCTTTTGGGCGCTTTGTTGACGACACCAACGGCACGTCCGCATCCTCGGGGATCTGCTCGTACCCGTGAATCCTGGCTATCTCTTCGATCAGATCGATTTCCCGCGTCAGGTCCGCTCGGAAGCTCGGCGAAACTACTTGAGCGTCCGCTCCCTTCGGATCACCCGTAACTTGACAACCCAGATGCACCAAGATTTCAAGCGAGCGCTCCCAGGGAACTTCGATTCCTAGAACACTGGCGATCTTGCTTTCTCGCAGAACAATGGCAGGACGCTCGGACAATCGCTCACCTGTGTCGACCGAACCCGCTAGAAGCTGTCCGCCGGCAGTCTGCAAAATGATTTCGCAACAACGACGCGAAGCCCAATCCATATTCGCTTGATCTATCCGTCGTTCGTAGCGATACGAGGACGGCGAATGCAGCTTTAGCTTGCGGGCCGTGCGGCGAATGGAAAGAGGCATGAATTCGGCCGCTTCCAGCAAAATGTCAACGGTGCTGTCGGAGACTTCGCTCTCGACACCGCCCATAACGCCGCCCAACGCGACTGCTCTTTCCGCGTCTGCAATGACGACCATTTGCGGGTCGAGTTGATACATACGGTGATCGATTGCATAGAAGTTTTCTTTGTCTCGGGCCGGCCGGACAATGATACGCCCACCCCGAATGTTTGCGAAATCGAAGGCGTGCAATGGCTGGCCGCATTCGAACATGACATAGTTGGTCGCATCCACCACGTTATTGATCGGTTTGACGCCAATTGAGATCAGCCGTTTCTGCAGCCAGAGCGGACTCATTCCAATTTTGACGCCCCGAATCAGCCTGCCAATGTACCGCGGGCAAGCGTCCTCAAATTGGTTTTCGATCACCAGTGATTTGGATGCAAGCTCGTCGGCGGTCTTGAGTTGGGGTACAGGAAATCGGAGCTCGCTTTGCAGAAGCACCGATGCTTCTCTAGCAATACCAATGTGACCTAAGCAGTCACCGCGATTGCTAGTGATTTCCAAATCAATAACAGGCACGCCGTCGACCATGACCGTGCTCTCGTGATTGAGGCCAGTCAGAGCCCAGCGCAGGGCCATCTGTTCATGACCAATCCCGATGTCAACGTAGTCCGATAACCATTCCCAAGAGACTAACATGCACTCTACTCACTGTCGGTTTTCGCTATGGATTGAGTCGCAGGCGCTAGCCGCGTTTGTAATGGATTGCTGTTTTTAACGCGGCTAGCGCCCGCGGCTCATTCTCATTCGCTACGATGCAAACTGACGCAGGAATCGAACGTCGCTACGATACAATTCTCTGATATCGACGATGCCAAAGCGCCTCATGCACAATCGTTCTACGCCTAGCCCGAAGGCAAAGCCACTCCACTTTTCCGAATCGATGCCCAAGGCCTGAAAGACATTCGGGTCCACCATGCCTGCCCCACCAAACTCGATCCAATTGTCATTCCACCAATAGTCCACTTCGACGCTAGGCTCGGTGAACGGAAAGAAGGATGGTCGGAAACGCACCTTCACATCGCTACCGAGATAGCTCGTTGCAAACAAACTCAATACGCTTTTAAGTTGAGCCATCGTCACATGCTTATCTACCCAAAGCCCCTCCATTTGGTGAAACATTGGGAAGTGCGTCGCGTCCGGCGCATCAGGACGATAGACCCGCCCCAGCGAGATAATTCGCAAAGGCAAGGGCTGTGTTTCCATGACTCGAATTTGGACCGTGCTGGTCTGGCTCCTCAACAGCATCGCATCGCGGTCGGTTGGGTTATGCATTTGCTTGCTTGCGGTCGCTAGATAAAAGTTATCGAGTGGGTCGCGAGCCGGATGATCCTCGGGGATATTGAGGGCCATGAAATTGTGCCAGGTATCCTCGATTTCAGGGCCTTCGGTGATGCTGAACCCCAATCGCCCCATTATGTCCTTGAG
>JANLRK010000290.1:0-1784 GCA_031361585.1 Pirellula sp.
TTGCCTGGTGGAACCAAGTGTTCCGTTTCTTCGCCGCTTTCGCTACGAACGACAATCGATCGCTTGCCTCGCTTGCGGTCCTTCGAAATTTCAACGATACCATCGAGTTCCGCCACAACGGCTGGGTCCTTTGGCTTTCGAGCTTCGAAGATTTCGGTGACGCGTGGCAGACCCCCGGTGATGTCGCGCACGCCTGTTGCTTCGCGCGGCATTTCGGCCAATTCGGTACCCGCATTGACCAGCTTGCCTTCCGTGCAATTGATAACTGCTTTGTCAGGCAGGTAGTGCACGTCGAGTGCTTTGCCGTCAGCATCTTCGATTACGATTTGTGGATGGAATTTACCGCGTGCATCCATGATGCGGCGTCGAATGTTACCGCTCGGATCCTTTTCCAACTTGAGCGTTTCACCTTCGATGATATCGACGAAGGAAACTTTACCACCCGCTGTCGAGAAGATCGGAATCTTGTGCGGATTCCATTCGCAAAGCTGTTGCCCCTTGACGATTTCTTGATCCTCTTTCACGCTCAATCGAGCTCCGGAGGGAACGTCGTAGCGTTCGATTTCTCGTCCGCGTGCATCGACCAGAGCGATCTCGCAGTTTCGAGTAAGTACCACATCGTGGCCATCGTCGTTGGTAACCAACCGCATTTTCATGAACTTGACGATACCACCCTTCTTGGCCTTGATATCGCTCTCTTCCATGCTTGTACTAGCCGCACCACCCTGGTGGAACGTACGCATGGTTAGCTGCGTTCCTGGTTCGCCGATACTTTGGGCAGCAATGATTCCGACTGCCATGCCTTCTTCGACGAGTGCACCTGTACTCATGTCCATCCCGTAGCAAGTACGGCAAATACCTAGAGGAGCATCGCAGGTCATCGGCGACCTGACTTGGATCTTTTCCAAGCCCATTTCTTCGATCTTGCGGGCGATTTCGCGAGTGATCATCTGATCCTCAGCGACGATCGTTTCAGCAGTGATCAAATTGACAATGTTCTGTCGACTGACGCGGCCGGCGATCGAGTCCGCCAAGCGCACTTCGACTTTTTCACCTCGATAGATAACACCCTTGGTTATCCCTTGTGTCGTCAAGCAATCGTTCATCGTGATGACTACGTTCTGAGCGACGTCGGCCAGCTTACGGGTCAAGTAACCCGAGTCAGCAGTTTTCAAGGCAGTATCCGCCAGTCCCTTGCGAGCACCGTGGGTCGAGCTGAAGTACTCGAGAACGGTTAGGCCCTCGCGGAAATTCGACTTGATCGGTGTTTCGATGATTTCGCCTGTCGGCTTCGCCATCAGACCACGCATACCGGCCAATTGGCGGATCTGTTCGATACCACCTCGTGCACCGGAGGACGCCATCAAGAACACAGGGTTGATGTACCACTTGCCGCGGTGTGTGTCGGTTTCCATAGCGGCCAACATGTCCTTGGTGATCAGCTCGCGAGTGGCCGTCCAAGCGTCTAGCACTTGGTTGTAACGTTCTTGAGCTGTCATAACCCCCTTAAGATAATTCTTTTGGAAGGTCATCACCTTTTTGTCCGCGTCGGCAATGTGCTTGATCTTGGAATCTGGAGTCACAAGGTCGTCGGCACCGAAGGAAAGACCGCTTCGCGTCGACTCGCGGAAACCGAGTTGATTCATATCGTCCAACAGCTTGATGGTTGGACGGCGGCCAAGGCGATGGTAGCAGTCGCTAATAACAGCCGCCAAGTCGCTGCCTTTGAAAGCGATATTGTAGAAGTCCATTCCCTGTGGAAGAATCGAATTAAACAAAATTCT
>JANLRK010000140.1:0-21454 GCA_031361585.1 Pirellula sp.
GGCGACGATCGAATTGCGGAATTGATCGTTAGTCATGATTCAATTGAAACTTCTCTCCTCTACGTGCGTTCGCAAGAGGGAGAAACAATTAAGTTGCCGGGCGATAGTAATGGTCGGTTGTCCGACATACAAACGTACTACCCCAATCGCTTTACGTTTGTTGCTGGCCCCACGCGACCTGTCGCCGGTCGACTGATCGATTACGAAACAGGCATGCCAGTAATGGGTGTAACGGTCGAAGGATACCGAACGCGAACCCATCAGATCGGCGGCTCGATGCCTCCGAGGGCAGTTCACGACGTTTCAAATGCCGATGGCGCGTTTCGATTGGTGGGGTTTCCAATTGGCGAGAATGAAATTGGCATTCATCCTTCGGTTGGCTCGGAATATCTGGTTGGGGGAATTTCGGTGACGACTACCCTCCAGGACGAAGAAGTTGAACTTGAAGTCAAGATGCGAAAGGGCGTCATCCAACGAGGCCGTATCGTTGAAAGTGGTACCGGTTCCGCTGTCATGGGTTACTTTCAGTATTGGCCAATGGGCGAAAACGCCGCTGTCGCCGAAAACCCAATGCTGAATTTTGGCGAACAACGATTTCGTTATGTTGTGGATGCTGACGGCAAGTTTACAATTCCAGTTTTATCGGGGCGCGGAATCTTGACCTTCAGCGCGAATGATCACCAGCGTTTTCAAAGGGGGGTAGGTGTCAAAGCAATCCCTTGGTCCCCTTTGCCAGATTTCGATGGCACCATGTACGACACACGTCCGAGTTTTCTGCTGCCTCAAGATTATCATTTCTTAGCCCCGATCGAACTCGCGTCAGGTGAAGTGCCAAAACCGATGAACATTAGTTTGGTTGCCGGGGTATCGATTCCGGTAAGCATCACTGGCATTGATCGTTCGCCTGTCACTGATGTCTATATTTCCGGTGCGCTTCCGTTCGGCGGTTGGGGGAACAGATCCGGTGATAATTTTGTCGTGGATGGCTACGAACCCAATGTTGGCAGAAACGTGATCGTTTATCACGCAGCATCGGAATCTATGTGCCAAGTGGTATTGAAGGGAAAAGCGCCTGAGAAACTGCACATGCAACTAATGCCGTCAGGTCGTATGACGGGGCGTGCAATTGACGACGCTGGCGAGCCGATTCGAGACGCCGTGATTCGTAACGGAGTCAAGAACTTCCGAGCTCGAGACGACATCGCATCCGAGCTCTCGATGTTCCCAGATCGCATCGAAGGAAAGCCGCTGCTGACGGACAAGGACGGACGATTCTCTATCGGGGGTTTGTTGCCTGGGAAGAAGTACACAGCCAGTGTTGACGAGCGTTCGTCTCCCATGAACCGATCCCTTGGTGATCTATTTGTCGACCAGATAGCTGAAGGTGGTCAAACGAAAGAGCTTGGGGATTTGGTTCCGTTCCAAGCGAAACCGCAACCAACTCGTAAAGCGATTTCAAGCGTAAACGGACAAGTGCTTGACCCGAACGGAAAGCCAATTGCAGCGGCGCTTTGGATCGGTGGACCTGGCCGTTATGGCAGTTGGTCGCCGACACCAATGAGTGTTTCCTGGAACCAAGTTGGTATATCTGGATCAGACGGTCGGTTTCAAGTCAACATACCGCAAACCGAAAATGAACTTGCCAATTCAAAACCATCGGTCGTCCGACTGGCGGCAACTGCCAATGGACTTGGCTTTGCGTGGGCGAATCTGACAATTGGAAAAACATCCGACGATGTCACGTTGCGATTGGTTCATGACACTCCCATTCGTGGTCGCATCGTCACGCTGGATGGAACCCCCGCTGTTACCGTGAATTTGAACGTCGTCGAGGTCACCGCTCCCGACTCGCTCCCTGACTCATCCGAGATTCTCAAAAACACGGCGTTGAATAGCTCAGGGATTTACACCAATTGGCCCGCATGGCCGGGTGGAAGTCCACTCACAAAAGCGGTCGTCACCGATAGCGATGGACGATTCCAACTCTCCGGTTTGGGCAGCGAGCGTTATGTTCGGCTAGAGGCGCTGGGCGACGGCATTGGCGCAACCAGACTTTCCATCATGACTCGTGAGAAACCGAGCGACAGCGCCAGCGGTACGATAGCCGTTCGCACGGGGTTAGGTGAAAGCAACTACTTCGCCGACTTCACGCATGTTGCGGGTCCGGAACGCATTGTGCGAGGAACGGTAGTCGATCAGGCAACTGGCAAGCCAATTCCCGATGTAAGCGTCGTCGTTCAGACATCGTGGGCGTCTCGCAAGCAGCCTACGGTAACGGACGCATCAGGGAACTTTAGCATAAGACATGTGCCACAAGCCGCCGAATTTGATTTGGAGCTAGCACCGCGCGGTGCAAACTATTTTCGAGCGAGGCCAACCGTGACCGACGCAACTGGAAGCGAATCGCTCGACGTGAAGCTCACACTGGCGTCGAGCCTAAAATTGCGGGGCCGTGTCGTTGATGAAGTAAGCGGTGATGGGGTCGCAGGTCAGATCGTTTACAACACGTTGTTCCCGAACGAAGCCATCAACACACTGGGAGTTGGTTTTGTTGCCAACCCGTTATCCACAGTTCAATCGGACACGAACGGAAACTTTGAGATCCCTGTCTTGCCTGGCCCGGGCGCCGTCAGTGTTCAAGTGCAGGACGAGCAGTACGCGACAGTACTTTTGAAGGAGGAAGACCTACGCAAAATTTTCCCGGAAGGCAAACTAGAAGCGCGACCTGACGCAATGGGCCAATTCACATACCTGCCTACTGCTGCTGGCGGCCAACATCGGGGTTTGATGGGGCTCTCAAGAGTCCATGCCGTTGAGCTCCTTAATCCAAATCAGGATGGTCCAGTCGGTGATATCACGTTGTCGCTTCGTCGCGGTGTTACGCTCCAAGGTGAGATCGTCGATGAAAAAGGAGAACCCGTTTCGGGCACAACAGTCATTGGGCTCGGCCCGTCCGCGATTTCCCTCACTCCAACTCCTTTAGAAACAAATCAGTTTTCCGTCACTCGTTTGCTACCCGAGAGCAAGCGAGCGCTGTTGTTTCTGCATAAAGAGCGTTCACTGGGGGCCCTTGTTGAAGTCACTGGAAGCCAAAGCGGACTCATCAAAGTGCAACTCAAACCAACGGGGACGATATCTGGATTGCTAGTTGATTCAGAAGGGGATCCGATCACAATTGGCAATGTAGCTTTGACGCCAGATAACCTCACTCTACAAACGGAACTTTGGACGGCAAGAGTCGATGACAAGGGGAGATTTGTAATCGACCACTTAGTACACGATGTTCCGTTTTCTCTCAGAGCTCGAGTTCCGGGCGCTCAGATGGATCTATTCGTTCGAGGAGACATCCGCGCCGAATCAGGCAAGCGACTTGACCTAGGGGTGTTTGGGCAGAAAGACAAATACCAATTCAGTCCTGTCGAAATGAAAGCGGTGCCCAAGACAAAGGATGCACGGAAATGACCGAATCCTTTTCAACCGAATGGCGCAACTACTCGGCAAACGATGCGCGACCATGGAATCTGCGACGCGTGCATCATCTGCATCGCCGCGCCGGATTTGCTGCCACGTGGTCGGAGCTTCAGCGAGATCTTGCCGATGGTCCAGACATGGCGATCCAGCGGATATTGACAGGTGTCAAACCTGCAGATGATTTTGATTCGCTACAAAAATTGATCGGCGATGCAGCCGTTGGCTCGGGTGACATCAATCGGCTTAAGGCTTGGTGGATTTATCGGATGCTTTATTCAGGCGAGCCGCTGACCGAGCGGATGACGTTGATGTGGCACAACCACTTTGCAACGAGCAATCTGAAAGTAGCGAACGTCGCTATGATGAAACGGCAGAACGACACTCTTCGCAAGCACGCGATGGGCAAGTTTGGCGATTTGTTACGAGGGGTAATAAAAGATGCAGCCATGATGGTTTGGCTCGATGCCAAGTCGAATCGCAAGGAAAATCCGAACGAAAACTTGGCTCGTGAACTGATGGAGTTGTTTACGCTGGGAGTCGGGCATTACGACGAGTCGGAAGTGAAAGAAGTCGCTCGCGCGTTGACGGGATGGACCGTTCGCAACGATGAATTTGCCATCGTAGACGCTTATCACGATAACGGCACCAAAAAAATGTTTGGCAAGGAAGACAGCTTCGATGGTGATCAAGTCTTAGATATTTTGCTCATTCAAGTTGCGATAGCGTCCCGCATCGCCTCGCGGTTGTGCGAAATGTTTTTTGGTGAGGGAGTTATCACTAGTGAGCAAACTCAATCGCTCGCTGCAGGTTTGCGAGAGCGCGATCTCGATGTGCGATGGGGGGTCGAAACGATTCTTCGCAGCGAGGCATTCTTTGCGGACGCAAACATCGGCAACCGAATTCTCGATCCAATTCAATTCGCGATTGCCTCGCTTCGAGCTTTGGAGATGTTGACACCGCCACCAAGCACATTGCTGCTCGCCGAGTGGTCCGCGAAACTCGGGCTGGATTTGTTTTACCCGCCGAATGTGTTTGGTTGGACAGGCGGGCGATCTTGGCTAACGACGCGAACGATGATCGGACGTGCAAACTACCTCAGCGCCCTTTGCAGTGGCGAGCTTCATCGACCGAGCCGCCCGTTCACTCCAGAGTCTCTCGCACAGCGGCATCATTTCGTTATGGAGCAAGAGCAAAATAAATTCATGAGTCAGTTGTTGTTTGGGGATGACCGTCAAATCAGCGACGTTGAATCCATATTGAAGTCGGTAGAAGCCCATTTGGGATGAATACAACTTCTGTCAAAGGAACGAAAGCAATGGCAACGAATCGAAGAACCTTTCTCAAGCGAAGCACTGCGATCACGTTGGGTGCATTCCCATCGATACTCTATCGCAGTTCCGCTTCCGCCGAAGCAACACCCGCAAGGGACGATGGGCGGAAATTAGTGGTTGTACAGATGAGCGGTGGCAACGACGGCATCAATACCGTGGTGCCGTTCGCGGATGAAGGTTACGCCAAACATCGACTGAAGCTGCGGCTGCCGATCGATCGTTTAATCAAGATCAATGACTCCGTTGGATTGCATCCATCAATGCGATCGGCTGCCGATCTTCTCGAAGACGGAAAGCTGGCCATCGTTCAAGGGGTTGGCTACCCAAACCCTAGCCGCTCACATAACACGAGCATGGCGAATTGGCACTCGGCACAAATCGGCGACGAAAATACATTGCGGACACATGGCTGGCTAGGACATGCCATTGACAGTGCGCAAGTTGACCGGAGCAGTACCGCCAATGACGATCCCGATATGATCTTTCTTGGCGAAGAAAGTCAACCGCTGGCGATCCGGAGTCGTCGGTCGACGGCAATCTCGCTGTCGAATTTAACCGACCTACGGCTGAAGACTGCTCTCCATCTTCCTCAAGAAAAGGAACCTGCAACGGAGACAAACGAACTGAATCGGTTCATTCAAACAACGATGCGCAATGCGATCGTGGCAGCGAGCACTTTGGAGCGAACAATGGACAAGAAAACAACAAACGCCCCCGCATACCCATCGACGAGGCTCGGTGGGCGGATGCAGTCGATTTCTTCGCTGATCAAGAGCGGCTTTGGAACGCAGATCTACTACACCATCCAAGACGGCTACGACACACACGCGGCACAATTGCCCACACACGCACAGCTCTTAAGGGAATTTAGCGATGCGGTCAAAGCTTTCATTAGTGACCTCGATGAAGCGGGTTTGACCGACCGCGTATGCTTGATGGGGTTCAGTGAATTTGGAAGGCGAGTTGCAGAAAACGGCTCCGAAGGAACCGATCACGGAACTGCGGGCTCCGTCTTCTTCGCTGGAAACCACCTCCATCAAGGGCTCATTGGCACTACGCCAAACTTGTTGGATCTAGTTGACGGTGATCTTCAAACATACGTCGACTTCCGTGACGTATATCGAGAAGTGACAACGGACTGGTTAGGCTTGAAAGCCGATTGCCATGTTCTTCCGGTTGGGAAGCCATTGCGAATATTCGACGAGCTAAATAAGCGTGCGCAATCCTGAACGAACGTAGCGGAAGCCGTCAAGGCTTCTGTTGTGGCTTATGCACCTACCGAAAAGTCGAAACTCTTGACGAGTTCCAATACCGATCAGCAAATGACCATAATCGCGCACGTTTATTTTGAACGATGGCATCGGAATTCTGCTGCTCGTCTAGATGCGCATCACAGGGAAATTCCGCGAAGGGACAGGCTGTTCTTGGCAAATTCTAATTCCGAGGCGGCAAACTCGGGTGACAAGGATTGTCGATTGTCCAGGGAATCATCGTATCCCGCTCGATCGTAAACAAGATCGAAGACGAACTGAAGGTCCAAGGCCACATCGGGATCTTCGATCGACAGTGGGATCAAGATGCGAGGCAATCGATCTCGCCAGGGCTAGGCGTATACCTCTGCCAATGGACGCGGCTAGGGTTTGCTGACCGATCCGTCCGAACATGCTTATGCGAGGCAGCCAACGCTCATTCCCAACGAGCAAGAAAGCCCCTCACAAATTCCTGGTGGACTTTCGCTCGCATGGAACGATACTCTGTCGCGACCATATGGGCGTAGGACAGAAGCGTTAGTTTACGACCTCTCCATGGAATTTGTCCGTTTTGTCTTGTTTGTTGCCCACACCTTGCGCCCAGAGCCAGTCGTTGCCTAGACCGCCCGTTAGCTGGTCCAGAAAACCATCGTCGAAGACATTTGCGCTGTTGAGCTTTTGGCCGTTCGCAACTCCTTGTAACCTCAGCAAATCGATCCGTGTTTGGTAGTCGAGGTCGGTTCGTTTCCACTGTGACAGCATCTGCTTTAGCACTGTGCTACTCGCGTCGTAGGCGGTTGTGCCTCCGATCAACACGTCGTCGTCTTCCCCGCCATACAGCCTGTCTTGTTGCAAACCGCCGATCAGAAAATCGCGGCCCATGCCTCCGTCAAGTGTGTCCTGTCCGTCGCCACCGAGCATGATATCGTTCCCAGCGAGTCCGATCAGGGTATCGTCACCCGCTAGGCCTTTGAAAAAGTTATCGGCTGCGTCGCCCGTGATCTTGTCGTTGCCAGCTCCCCCTGTCACGTTTTCGATTCCGGTTACACCGCCCACCACATTCGATGCTGTACCAGAAGTTAAGTCAACAGTAACATTCGATGTCAAGACAGAGTAGTCGAGTGTGTCCGAGCCACCACCGCCGTTGACCTTTCCACTGATTTTTCCACCGGCCAAGAAGATGAATTCATCGTAGCTTGATCCCCCAATCAAAGTGTCGAAGGATGTTGCGGAAAAATCTTCATAATAACCGTCCACGCTCACCGCGTTCGTGCCGTTGATCTCCCAGTAATTGTTTGCATTCGCGCCGATTAGAGTATTGTTCGCACTTAGGCTACCAATCATTTTTCCGATGGCGGAATATTTCCCGTTTAGCTTCGACGCAGTATGGGTTTGTGCGTTGACGACGACCGGATTCAGCAATGTCGCGTAGCTCAAGACGTTGTTGCCCAAGTCGCCATGGACACCTCCACTTAAGCTACCACCGTTTTTGAATTCGAACGTATCGTCCTCTTTGCCGCCATGTAGGTTCTCCGTGTTTTTAAACGCAATGGTACCTGCGAGTGACCCTTTGTTGATGCCAGCAATGGTCCATAGGTTATTGAAATCCGGACCATAAAGACAATCGTTCCCTTCACCTCCATCAAAGGTCGCATCGCCGGACAAGAATTCCGTGATCAGCAAATCGTCGTCGCCGTCGCCTGCATGGATTGACACGTACTCTGCAGATTGAAATTCGACAACGATTCCCAACCCCGATCTTGCAAAATTGTGTTTTGCTAACAAGTAACTTTGGTCGGGTGCGCCAAGCATGTTATCCATAAAGTTCAGGGTGTCATAACCTGCGTCGCCGTTTAGCGTCAGGTCGCCGTGAATTGCATTGAGCGACGAGAAATTACTGAATAATCCGTCTGGCTTTCCCAAGTTAATCGTATCGGGTCCAGCACCCGCGTTCACGGTCGTCGGCACGCCAAGGGGAGTTGACAATATGTTGATCGTATCGGCATTAGCTCCGCCATTTAGCGTTATCGCTTTTACGTCAGCGATGGGGACCAAAAGACTTTTTCCGTTAGCGGCGACTCGTACGTTGGCCGCGACTTGATCCAGGGTGATCAAGTTCGCTGCGTCTTTCTCTCCAGTTACAGCCAAAGTTCCGTCGGTGAAATTAAAGGCTCCACCGTAATCGTCATCCAAGATTGTCACGTCTTTAAACCAAACGAAGGAGTTGGTCGCCACAAATAGAATTCGAAAACTCTCTGTTCCTTCATGAATTTTGTTGTCGGTAATCAAAATGTCGAAGTCGTTGTCGGAGCCAGGACAACAGAATAGGAGAGTCCCGCTATTGGCTGTATAGTCGCTTCCGGCTTTGGCGGTCAGGTCTAGTGTCAGCCAGTTCACCGTTGAATATGCTGGCAAGCCTGGAGGCGAAGTGACGTGGACTTTGACATAGTTGTCTCGTTCCACAATATTGTAATCCCGATACGCAATCGTGGGTTGGAGTTGATTCTCTGCGTAGTCGAGTGGGTGCGCCCAATAGGCATGCGGGTCAACATAGGTCTCTACGGTTCTTTGATTGTATTGGACGCCAAAATGCAAGTGCGGCTCAGTCGAACAGCCTGAACTTCCGATCAGTCCCAATGTGTCACCTTGCTTCACAAATTCGCCTGCATGAACGGTAACAGAATTGGTCCGCATATGCCAATACGTAGTCCGCCAACCGTTGCCATGGTTTACTACAACGTAGTTTGCATCAGGTACGTGGTCACCCTCCTTAAGGCCCGCACACCAAACACTTTCGCGGTCATACTCGCCATCGTGCATCGACTCGATATAGCCATCGGCAGCAGCATAAATGGGCACGCCTACGTCCATACTTTTCCAACTATCTGCGAGATTAATGTCCAGTGCATCGTGGCCGTCGTAGGTATGAGTTCCGCCATGATAATCGAGGATGTTTTCTTTGATATCGTCTCCATCTGCGTCCTTGCTCGTGTCGAGATCGACGTAATTGGCGATCGTCCAATTAACGAACGGAAGACCCGCGAGCGGTGTGGCAAGCTTGGTTTGATTTCCAAAGGATGAATGGAATGTAACCGGCGTGAATTGGAATGACAGGACATTGTCGACCTCGGATGACTCCGCGATGTTGTGCATCGCATCTAACTCAACTTTTACAGTATGCGAGCCGGGTTTTACGACCCAGTCGCCGAGGAGTTTATCAAAAAACGTTGTGACGGCTGCACCAGAGCCTAAACTGACAGGAGTACTTGTATGGGCGACGCCATCAATGGAGTATTTGAGTGTATAGGCTGAATCGGCGGGCAAACCCAAAGTGTGAAACTCGGCTTGAACGCTGACCATTTGCCCGACGGCAACTGTATCGAGCTTGGTGCCCTTTGAATCTGCCAGATATGCGTCTGAAACCCACAGATTCGCGGCCATCAAGTCACGGCGTTCGAGTGATTCGAGTGGCATAGACCGACGAAAACGGTTTTTCGCGGTTGTCTTTGCATGAGACTTTAGTCGCAATGACCTATGCTTGGTGAAACAATTGGCAAGTGTGTTGAACATCGTTCGCATGGCATGGTTCTTTCGAGGGTGTACGATTGATTTGGCAAAAAAGTGTGAACCTGTCGATCCACATCTTTCAAATACCCAACCGTCCAAAGAACCCCTCAAAATTCTCTTCTTGAGTAAAAGTCGCCATCAGAATAGGCGAAAGGGAAGGAAGGCTTTTGGTAAGCTGATACAATACACCTGTGCCGCAATTACAAGTTAAACACACATGCGTGGGATTTCGCCGCGACTATCCTGCTTCGTACGCAAACGACGAAAAAGTGGTCCGAGAGGTCTTGAGTCAGTTCATTCAACCGAGATGAGTTCCTGCGCCTCAGCTTCGAGTAACTTGAGATCAGGGAAATTCGGCTGCTTCTCGAGACGCCATTGCATGGCTTTCTTTAGATAGTCAGCAGATAGTCGAGCTTTCATTAACAGAACATTTGCGAAGGGACAAACTGTTCTTGACAAATTCCAATTCCGGGGCGGCGAACTCGGGTGAAAACGTTTGTCGATAGTCAAGCGAATAATCGTATCCAGCTCGATCGTAAACAAGATCGAAGACGGACTGAAGGTCCAAAGCCACATCGGGATCTTCGATCGAAAGGGGAATCAAGATGCGAGGCAATCGATCTCGCCAGGGCCAAGCGTATACCTCCGCTAATGGTCGCGGCTTGGGTTTGCTGACCAATGCAAAGTAATCGCCGGGCGGCGGATTGGAAACGGTGGATCTTTCGCCGCCTCGCAACAAGTCCAACTCGACTAAACTGGCCTTCGTCTTCATGAGCGCATGAACTTTTTCCAAGTACTGCTCGCGCCCAACGGTACCTTTTTTCTTGTTGGTTGGAGACAGCAACTCGATCACCGTCACCACCTCGCTTGGGGCACCTCGCCGAATGGTAATGAACGTCTCCCGGTGCTCTTCGAAGTACGGAATCGCACAAACCTTGGGGATAATCGAGGGTTCCGATAGAACAGCAATTCCACCGACAGATTTGGTCTCAACATGGTCGAATCGGTGGTAAATGGCTGCATCCGCGAACAGAGATTGTGCCGCGACAGTTGCGTCAATCCGTTCAAGGTAAACACGCCGCTCGACTTCCACCACGTATTTAGGGCGAACCGACGGCACGAGCGCATCGCGAATGGCGGATACGAAACTTGTGTGGAAGTCTTCCCATTTTTGGTTTTCTATGAACGGGTCCATTCCAGGAAATGGAGAGGGCATAATGACGTCGATCCATTGGAAGTTCGATATAGACAGAACCTTCATTATACACAAGTCGTACAGTCAGACCACATCAGTGCCTTCTCTACAAATCTGCATGCTGAAACACTCTTGGCACTTCTCGTTGCGAGCACATCAGTCCAGGAGTCACCAACCTCCAAGCGATCGAATTCAAATCGATAGCATCCTCTGTCAGCAATTGTTCGAGTCTACGGATGATATCTTGGGCTGGGAAAACGTAACGCCCGAGGAATCGTTCGCCTTGCGCGGTGGAAAAACCTCACGCGCATCATGCCAGACTGAGAAACAAGAAAACAAAGGTTGGAGCAGTACCTGTCGTAAACGAAATATTTCGTTCGAGACTGAACACTATTATCGATTGAGGAACCTAGCCTGGAAGCCAACAAAATCTTCTTTCAAATTCTTGCCGCGGTGGTAGCCTCGCAAATCAATCATCCGAATCAGTTCGTCAGCTCGAATTAGCTCGTCTTCGGTCGCTTCTTTCAAAAGGTGTTTGATATCAATCACGTCTTGAGGGCGGCTGTCTGCGTCGGCGGCTAATACTTTGAGCGCAAGTAAAGCAGGCAGAGTTGCTGTCCTGATCCATAAATTGGGAAATATCTCAATCGGCTCTGAGTCAGCCGCAACTTCGATTTCGATGCCGGATGAGGCAAACAGCAGGTCAACTAAGATACTTCCCTCCCTGGCTTTCGCAAGTCGAACGGTTGCAATTCGACCCTGCTTCGTCTGTTCAAGCAAAGAATGGACTTGATAACCGAGAAGGCGTATTTCTCGAACTATCCCCTCTGCATGTTCGTCGCTTTCAACAGCAACAGCAAAATCAATATCCTTGGTAAAGCGTTCAATAGTACGAAAAGATACCGCCAAGCCGCCGATCAAAGCATATGGAATTTGGCGTGATTGCAACCAATCAACGATCTCTTTTGCAGCAACCTCTAGGCCATTCATTGATTAAATCTTTTCGGGTCACCGGGAACTCCAACTCCATCACCAAGTTCTGCGCCTGGTCGCGTTGCATACCAGTTTCTAATGGCAGACTTGACATCGGCTTCTATCATGTCGGGATGACGTTTCAACAATTTATGAACGAACGCTCGTTCAGCGATATCGAGCAGTTGAGCAACTATTTGAAGCTTGTAATTCGCACTGAACGGTTTGGGCTCAGAGTCGACACTCATGTTTATCCTGAACGGGTTCGCAGATGCTTAAGTGGCAATGTGACGTATCGACAACTACTGGTGTGCCGTATGCGCCAGGATTGTAATTGTAGCGAAAAGCAATTCGGCTGCAGTACGTTGTTCCTCACAGTGGATATACCCTCAAGCGTTCGCACGCGCAGGGCGGTCATGGACCGGCGAAATCTTCAAGGCTGTAAATCGCTACCACTGATTTCCGGGTAATCGGTTTGATCAGGATGCTCTGAAAATCAGAGTTGCCATTGATTACTAAATAGTGATCTCGCCCCACGTCGTCTGGCATTAGCAAGCTGTGGTGAACAAGGTTTCCTCCCTGCACCAGAATATCCCCCGGCTTCGGAGGTGGCAGCTCCACATTTGCACCGCGTTTTTTGATCCCGAGTGGCGGGCCGCCAGGCGGCCATTTCGTCGGGACACCTGCCTTAATCCAACACCATGTCGCGAATATACCACACCAATGGATGCCGCCATGGAATGGGTCTGCAATATTGGGCACCCGCCAGTTGTTGCCACGCACGCCGTTGAGAAACAATATTGTTTCCAGTGTCCCGTCAATCTTGATATCATGCGTCTGGCTCCAATAGAAGGGTCCGCCGCCAAGAAGTGCCTCGTCGAAGTATTGCTTCAGTCGCTGCCATCCAAATCGCCAAGATGACGGAGCCTTTGTTGGAGCTTTTCCGATCGGCAATGGGTCGATCACGCTCCGGTCCGGCGCAACAATCCTTGAATCGGTGATGTTGGAAACGGGCAACGCCTCTGCCAATGCCACCTTGAGCACCGCTTCACGAAACGGATCATTGCGCCACGTTCCGAGCGTGCCAATCGTTGTCCCAGCCGGTAGCAGGGCTTGAGTCAGGCTGTCCAGCATCGCCCAGGATTGAGGGCCGACCACGCCATCGACGACAAGCCGGGCGTTACTCTGAAACTCCTTGACCCGCAACAATGTCTTGCGGCCAAAGAGTCCATCTTCAATCAGTTGATCCAACAGCGTGTTGGGGAGGATGTTAAGCAGTTGCTGCAATACCTCGACATCTTGGCCCATGGATCCTTGTTGCAATGTTTTTGGGATATCCATATGCTTTTTCCGATTTGTCGCAAAGTGTTATTTGCCGCTCTACATCGCGTCACCATGACGTGTTTTTGAGCGGCTCTTATTTAATGCCCAACCGTCGGCGAAGCCCCTCACAGAATATTGCGAAATTTAGAAAACTGGATGGACTGGCGGCAGGAAAAAACGTACCGGACAGCTTACGCTGCACCGCTACATTGGTTGTCACGGAACGATCCTTTTTGGTGTTGTCTAAGTTCAATCCGACCACGACCAGTCTCTCTTGGTACGTTTCGTACACCTCTTTGACGCTGACCGGTACTCCGGCACCCGCATAATAGAAGTAAAGAACGATAACCTTGCCTCGATGATCCTTGATATCCCACTCCATGCCATCTGTGGTCATTCCATGTAGATCCAACGTTTGGCCAGGAAGACTCATAAAACGCATTCGACCACGATTCCTTGTTGCCAGAAGTAACGTGGATAAAACCCAGGTTCCTTGTCGCTCTCTGTGGTTAGTACACCGCATCAATAGACTCCTTGAGAAGTTTTTGCTGTGAAGGGAAGTTCAAGGCAGAGGCCAGAAAGCAAACAACCGATACCTAGAGTTGACTAGCCGCTCCAATCGCTCCTCAAAAATCGCAAAATATTTTTCGGACTCCCTTTATGTTTAGCAACGAGCTATATTTGCCCGTTAGATTGGACTTTTGAGGCGGAAGACTACGCAATCGAAAACGTCAAGTTACCGAGGTCCAAGACACTTCAAGGCCGAACCACATTGTGCGTATTTTGCAAATAGTACTTTTGATGATCGGTGCCTCGGCACTTGGGTTGGTGGCGTGCGTGACGCTGGTCTTTTGCGCTTCGATTGCGCTGACAAAGGCGGGTTCGGGCGAGGAATTTGGGTCTGCGATCTATTTGGCGTTGTTCGCTTTCGGTGGAGGTATTTTCGGAGCCATAGCTGGCTTTGTAGGATCTCTTAGATGGATTTCCGAACGAGGGAGTGAACCGTGGACTCCATCGACATGGATCGGAGTGATGATGGGCATTGTGATTGGATTGTTAGTTCGTTCTTCGGGCGCACTGAACTTTCTTATGCTCGAAGATCTGACCAAATGGTGGTCGGGGTTTGCCGTTTTCTTAACCGCAGCGGCTTGTCTCGGTGGATTCCTAGGAAGCTTCGCATGGCCGGTGTTCGCAACGTCGTCGCGCCGCACATCGAAATAGATTGGGGTGCTGCTTTGAATTTCCTCCCGACCGATCGGCGTGAGCGAGTGTGGGTAGTTATAATGCGCTAGCGAAGTTGAAACCAAAGCTTGTTGTAATTCAGTTATGTTCACTCGTCCCAACCTAACCGGAAAATCGATGCAGATTCAGACTCGAAACATTCATTGTGCAGCCCTCGTTCTCACCGCGATGGCTTTTGGTTGCGGCCCGAATGGTGCAAAACCCACACCACCATCGACCGTTGCCTCGCAAGTCGTTGAATCTTCGAGCAACCAGGGCAATGGAACATCGTCGCCGAAAGCGGACGCAACGGTTGCGTCGAACACGCCGAATGAAGACACGTCGGCGAATTCGAACACGCAGGCACCGGTTGCTCGCGATTCGTCAGCGAATTCAAAGAATGCCATTCCAACGGCGCCATCCCTACCAGCGATTCCTCCCGTAGTGGAAAAGCAAGACGTTGCACCGAAGCGAAAAATCGAACAGCCAACAGTAGAGCAGCTAGCCCGCTGGTCGCAGACGGAATTCGAACCGCTTCAGTTATTGGCTTTTCGCGACTGTAGCAAAACAGGGTTCGTCGAAAAATTGGCTGGACTTCCGAGTGGGAAATCGTTTCTGTTGGCGGGCTCCCAGGTTGCACTTTGGTCCCTTGAGGGGGCTGAGCCACAACATGTTTTTCTTGAATCGTCGGCCACCAATTCCAGTAAAGAGCTATCGATCAAATCACTCGCTGTGTCTCCGAATGGAAAATGGTTTGCCGCAGGTGACTCCGATGGTTTTCTAAGGGTCTGGAGCCTCGGCGATCGGAAACTTGTTCTTTCCAAAAAGATTTTTTCGACCGGGATTACACAGATTGCAATCTCGCCCGATGGCCAGGAAATCGCCATGATCAGTTACGACGTTGATGTCGCAGTCTACCAATCGAGTACGTTGGAAAAGAAGAACCAATTCAAGATTACTTCCAATGGCCTAAAGAACATTGAGTATGTCGGCCCAGGGCGACTCGCAGCAGCCGCTGAAACGACAACCGTCTGGAATACTTCGACTGGCAAAATGGAACAAACGCTTTCGCCTGGTCGATACCAATCCACACTAGCTCGCTCCAAGGATGGCACATGGTTTGCCTTTGGCGAAAAAGACGACTTGCAGTTGTGGGATGTCGCGGAGTCGAAGAAAGCGAGCAGTGGGCTTACGAACATTGCGATGAACGAACTGGTCGACTTCTCCCCAAATGGAAAGTCGCTAATCACCGCCAATGGCTCGAACATCCGCCTATGGGACATCGCAACGCAGCGAGTCGTACAGGTCATCGACGTCGTTGGCTGGCCCATCGTCGGCTTGCGTTGGTTACCTGAAACGAATGTCATTTTGGTATCTACCGCCAACGGTTGGACTCGAATATGGGGGACGGTCAAGTCCGGTGAGCCTCTTGGACTCCGCCCCATCGATCCAGCAATTGCGTTACCTGACAGTGCGGCCAAAGAACCAGCATCGGCGGAACAATGGCTGCAAGCGATCGACCTCAGATCTTTTCCGCGACTCTTGGGTGAGAAACCGATGATTGTTGAGCCGACGCGCATCGACTACACGGCTCACGCGGCGATGGATGAAGCGAAATTGTTCTACCAATATCACTTGATGCGTGCTGGATGGACCGAATCCTCGTCGCCGTCAGCAGCATTGTCTCCTGGGAGCATCGAGTACTCCAAAAATGGATTCATGCTCACCGCAAATTTCGCTAGCGGCGGAGAGACAAAGACGAACGTTGGTCTTCACAATATTGGCAACTTCGACCTTCGGTGGCTGCCAAAATTCGATGGAGCACCTATCACGGATAGTTACTCGAATGCAAACACGGTCATGTACTCAACGAAAGCTGACGTGCTACAAATCGAAACGACTCTGCTCAAGAAGTTGCACGAAGCGGGTTGGACCGCTTATTCGAAACTACATACCAGCCATAATGAAGAAGTCGACGTTCGCTATTTAGACTTTTTGCGAAATGGTACCGTACTTCGAATTTCGATTGGCAAATTCCCGGCCGATCCAACGAGCTTCCATATTCAAGAGTCGGTATCCTCAGTGAATCATGCCTTGCCAATTCCGAAGGACTGTGGGTTCATTGAGTTTGAGGGACACATACAACCCTATCTCGTAGCAATAACTTCCATGCAATCGGAACAAGCACATGAATTTTACGACAAATCCATGAAGGCCGACGGCTGGCTTGCTCATGCTGCGATACGAAACGACAAGGAACAGCAAGTTTGGCTGACTTTTAGACGCGGACAACAGGATGTCTTAATTGGGCTTTTAAAGCAGCCGAATGGTAAGACTTTGATTCGTGTCGGCGATCGTTTGGAAAACTCGTCTTGGCAACTAAAGAAGCCCAAACCCGCCATGGATGCGAAGTCTGTTGGAGCAAGTATGGAAGCGGCAGATTTCCCCATCTTGAACGCGTCCAAAACAGCCAAATACGATGCCAATGCAAAGACGATCGATGTTCAGGTGGACGCAACACCTATGGCGGACGTGGCAGATCGATATAGTAAGGAACTGCTAGCTCTGGGCTGGACGATCAAAGGCTCTGGCATTCGTTCGGACGACTACACTTTTCTGACCTACACGAAGGAGAAAGTTGAGATTGCCATGCGGGCCAGGCCTTCGGATGGAAAAATCATTGTCAATATCCAAGGGGACGGTCTGGTTTGGACAAAGCCATTGCCTGGAGGCAAACAGATCATCTCCTACGAGACTTGGCTGCGTCAAAACAACCATCCCGCGACTTTGGATTTGCTTGAGTCCTACAAAACCGAGATGGGATCGATTGCAAAGTAGTTCGCATCTCCGAGACGATGCTAAAGAACACCAAACCTTTGAAACGCTTCGGTGGCAGATAGACCGGCGGACACCGCATCTCGCACTTTGTTTTCAGCGAGCGCCTTGGCCCATGCGGCTTCGATGATGTTAATTGCGATCGCGTTGGGAATAACCACCATTCCGTCATCGTCGGCTGCGATGAAATCCCCTGGTTGAACTTGGACACCGCCAAGATCGACCGTAACGTCAAAGTCGATTACTCGCTGGCGATTGCGACTATCGTAGGGGCAGGCTCCACGTGCAAACGCACAAAATCCCATATCGGTCATCTTGCGAGTATCGCGAACTGCCCCGTCTACGATCACACCTGAACACCCTCGCTTCATCGCAACAATGGAAAGCAACTCCCCCCAAATGCCCGATCGCATCGAACCACCGGCGGCGCAGACAATGACGTCGTTGGCTTCACAGGAGTCGATGGCTGCTAGCTCAAGTTCATATGGGTTAGGGTCAACATGCGCCATGTCGGCCCAAAGCATGGTCTTAGCCGATCCGAAGAGGAGAACAGGTTTGACAGTAAGCGGGAGGAGGGGCAATCGCGGAGACTGCGCACCATATCCGGAAGAGTCGAGTGCGTCGCACAATAGAGGAACACTCAAATGCTGTCGTATTTCTGCAAGTCTAGACAGATCGATTTCCAATTTCAAAACAGAACCCTTTACAATACCTTTGTGAGAGAATCAGTCACAAGAACGAAGGGCCTCGTTTGACCATACTGCCTGAACGCTCCCAAGCCTCGAATTCTACTGCTCGATCTGAAGGATAGCTACGGGACATATAAAGTTCATGACCAAAATAAAATCATCCACTTCGTTTCGAGTCATGGTTGCCGGACTGTTTCATGAAACCCATAGCTTCATGCGTGGTTCCACCCCATGGAATGCATTTCAAGTTCGCGAGGAATCGGAAATGCTTGAAGCGTTTGGCAATTCCTCTCCTCTGGGCGGCTTGCTCGAGTATGCCAAACAACAAGACTGGGAAGTTGTGCCAACCTTGTTCGCTAATGCAGTTCCCGGTCCCATGGTAGCAGCGGACGTCTTCGAGAGATTTTGGAATCGGTTTCACGAGCTCGCGTTGCCGAAACTAACCGATGGTGTCGACGCAATCTACTTGATTCTCCACGGTGCTTTTGTTTGCTCGGATCAACTCGATGTGGATGGTGAATTATTGCGTCGAATTCGAAAGCTTCCCGGCGCCGAAGCACTTCCTATCTTCGGCGTCTATGACCTACATGCAAATTTCTCCCAAGCGATGGCAACCTACGCCGATTGCCTCGTGGGCTATCGCGAAAATCCTCATACCGATGCTCGCGAGTCTGCCATCCGAGCAGCATCACTTCTGGCGCGTTCGCTTTCGCGACGAGTTCGACCTCGACAATTATTGAAGCAAGTGCCAATCATCTTGCCTCCAACGGCCACTGCCAGCAGGGCTAAACCTTTGGAGCGATTGCTGGAGTTGGCGCGACGGCTAGAACGAGAGCATTCTACTTTCTGGGTGGTCAATATCAATGCAGGCTTTGCATATGCCGACACTCCCGACACCGGACTCAGTTTTTCCATCGTCACCGAAGGGGACACCGATGAAGCCATGAACGCGTTGAACCAGCTCGCATTGCTGGCCACCCAACACCTGAGCGAATACTCGTCTGCCGAAGAGTCGGTACAACAGGTTTTCGATCGATTAGAACAACTGCGCCGCTCGCAACAACTAAACGGATTGACAGTTCTCGTTGAACCCGCCGACAACATCGGCGCAGGCGCGCCTGGCAATAGTGTTGCGCTGCTTCAAGCACTTGTCGAACATGAGTTTAACAATGCAGCGATCAGCCTATGGGCGCCTCAAGCAGTTTTGCAACTGAGCCATCATTGCTCTGGCGATACAGTCCAACTGGAGTTAGGTGACTGTGATGGTCAACTACACGCAGGCACCCTACAATTTGCGTGCGAGTTGAAGCGTTGTTGCGACGGTTATTTCGAACTCGAGGACAAACAAAGCCATCTAGCAAGTATTGCAGGCGATCATTTTGACATGGGCCCATGCGCAATCGTTGTACACCGTGGTGTAACGATCCTACTGACCAGCAATCGAACACCTCCGATGGATCTCGGACAATGGCGACACGTCGGATTGGCCCCCGAGCAATTTTCGATCATCGTCGTCAAGGCGGCCGTTGCGCATCGCAAGGCATATGATCCAATCGCGAAAAGGCAGTATTGGGTCGATACTCCTGGGCCATGCTCCTCGAATCTAAAGGGCTTTCCGTACACTCACGTCCGCCGACCGATTTTCCCGCTGGATAACCGATATTCCCTCTAAATAGCAGTGCGGCCAATGGTTGATCGGAAGCTACTTCGCGGTCGCTTCTAAATCAAACTCGTTTTTCTTGCTTGCGTCGACAGTGACAGTCAGTTTCGACGTGTCTGGACTACCGAGCTTTCCATCAATTCGAGACTTTCTTCCTTGGGCCATATCCATTTCTTCGGCGCCTTTGCGTCCCATGAACTTGTCACCCAAAACGGCAGCGTCTTTCAGGGTTACTTTGTGCGTCCCAACGGTCGCCCCGATACGCTTTCCGTCGTCGGTCGTAAGCTTGAAATGCCCCTCACTATCTGTTTCACCGAATGAGCGTGAACCTTCTGACGTTGGCAGAAACTCGACTAGGATTTTATTCAAACCCTTGCCGTTCATTTTAACGGTTCCCTCGACCGGAACGACTTTCGGGCCGCTGTCCCCGCAACCGGACAATACACCCAACGAAAGTGCGACGATGCCGGTTAGAAAGAGCTGTTTTCGTGATGCCATTCGAGCCTTCGTTGGGTGTAGGGGGTAATTTTAAAGAAAGTCAAATAAGCATTTGCCACTGACGTCCCAGTGGCAAATGTAACCGACGTCGCTATGCGACTCGGCAATTCAGTGTCGCTGAGCGACACTGCCACATCAACGCTTAGTATTCGCCATTCACTTCGCCACCGGCACGCGTGCCAAGTGCTCGGAAGATAATTGGCGATGCGCTCTGCGAGATAAACTGCACGGAACCGTCAGCCAATGCAAAGTTAGCACCACCAGTGTGCATGCTACCGAACGCATTGATTCGGTCCTCAAACAGCAATTGCTGCGTGGTACCACCAAGGGTATCGAAATTCTTTGGAAGTAGGAAGTTGATAGGAACGCTGGTGCCTAAGTTGGCATCGCCTTCGCCACCGAACCAAACCCAACCCCAGTCTCGAATGCGATCGTCAACGATTGGACTCGAGTCAAAAATCGGATCGAAGAATTGACGTTCGCCAAGCATAAGCGTGTTGCTGGTCCCGTCCGCTGCATCCGAGATCCCATATCGCTTGCAACGTGTGAACAGCCCGTCTGCTTGTCCTCCTCCAGCCACATAAGTGATAGTACGTGCGGGAGCAAATGGATTGTACAGCGATGGCCGGCTGTTGCTCGGGTCAGCTTGGGGATAGGAGCGAGTACCGGCACAGCCGTAATAGTGTGTTCTGAAGTAGCGTCCGCTTTCCCCAGCCGAAACGGCTTCGTTGAGCAGTCCGCCAGGGTTGGATGGGCAAACCATCGCTGGTACACTGTCCTTCAAAAAGAAATTGCCGGTCCAATCTGGGCCAAGCGTAACGGGGTCTTTGCGATTGATATTGAAGTTGAACTGGTCAAACTTATTCCACAAAGCCGTTTGCTCGATGAATGGCAAAAGCTGGAACATCAAAGGATAGCGTCGGTCCCACGGATTCGGAGTACCTGGCTTTCCAAGATCGGGGTGCGGGAACAAAGTGGAATTGCGCAAAATTCCGTAAGGAAACTTTTTGTGTGCGCTCTCATGCAAGTGAACTGCCAAGCCGAGCTGCTTTAAATTATTACTGCACTGCATTCGCCGAGCGGCTTCGCGAGCGGCTTGAACAGCAGGCAACAGCAAACCAACTAGAATTCCTATGATGGCGATCACCACAAGTAATTCAACCAAAGTAAAACCTCGATACTGACGCCGTTTCATAACTGGCCCCTTTTTGATGGGTTAGAAAATTGCGAAAGACAGTGAAATAAATAGTCTACCCGAACATTTGCGCAAAAAACTATTGGAATCCCACTGTCACCACCATATTCTGACAGGTGCGTACAGTTAAGTCTTTCGAATTAGTACCTGCGACGATATTATACAAAAGTAGGTCGCACCTGCCGGGTGCGACTGAGCCATGGACATCTTTCGTTATGCGCCTTGAGGAAAGCGGAAAAATGCGAGC
>JANLRK010000332.1:0-6885 GCA_031361585.1 Pirellula sp.
CGACAGAGCTGCTGATGGGACTTGAACCCATGACCTCTTCCTTACCAAGGAAGTGCTCTACCACTGAGCTACAGCAGCTTGCGAGGGAGAGCGGGTGAAGGGAATCGAACCCTCGTATTCAGCTTGGAAGGCTGCTGCTCTACCATTGAGCTACACCCGCATGTCCATCAAATATGTTTGACCCTTTCGAAACTCTGTCACTTGAATCGAAACTCTGTCACTTGAAAATGGCGCGACTTGAAAATGGAAGGTGTAGGATTCGAACCTACGTAGGCGTAAGCCATCGGATTTACAGTCCGACCCCTTTAGCCACTCGGGCAACCTTCCAACTCAAATACACAAGCCTCTGTTCAAAAACACCTCTGTTCAAAACGAGAGCCGGCGAAGGGACTTGAACCCCCGACCAGCTGATTACAAATCAGCTGCTCTACCACTGAGCTACACCGGCAATGAATAGGAACACCTCTCGTCGAGCCATATTTTCTGCCCTTCAAGAGTCGCACTAGTGTACAGATGGTCCATTTGACTGCAAGACGACTTTTAATTCCTTTGCAATGAGACTTGGAATCTTTCCACGTGGGTTCACCCCATCAACCCTGACAGAAAGGAAGGTGAAAAGAAGTAGATTTGACAGCTTCGTTGGTTTAGCGATCGAGTATCCACTTTTTATGCGCATGGAATCGATTTGTGCTATGAGATGCAAATCCCTGAAAATTTGCCGATTGGTAACGGCAGAACGCTGTTGGCAACCCATTCTTACATTCAATTTCGCAATGATCTTCCAGTCGAAATCAGAACTCGGTTGCTTGATTAGAATAGCCATGATAGGGTGGAAATTCGCCAATTCTTGTAAAATCATGTTTGTGCCTCCACTTATACGCAACAAAAATGCCCCGCTCAAGGACTATCTTGGATGGCAGAGTTCTCATTTCGCAATCGCAGGACGGTTACCTTCCGGCCGCGAATCGAATGCCTAGAGTGTCGCATCTTCTTCGGTAGTTATTCGCACTATCAAGCCAACCAAGCGGCCTACGACAACAACGTATAAGCCAAGCCGCCGGGTAGTTGGGTCTCTGCCCTTCAGGCCGCAGGAGGTACCGACACTCAAATCGGATCCGTTCAGCAAAATGCGGCTCCAGCACTGAGCAACGATGGCAAGACTCTATACATCGTCACGCAAGCCATCTCCATTCACTGGGCGACTCAAGGCGTAACCGCCTTCCAAGGCGCTGACTACACTGCGGTCTCAGGAACGCTCACATTCAACCCGGGAGAAAAGTCACAGACCATCACGGTATCGATCAATTCCGATGCCTTGAACGAGCAATCCGAGACATTTCTCGTCAATCTGGATGGCCCGCACAATGCCTGCGGTTGGAGTGTTAAAAGTTTGCTAATGCAGGGGGCGATGCATTGCGTTGTTTTTGCCCCTCTCCAGTTGCGCGTAAACGAGCCAGTGAAAGTCGCTCAGTCGATCAAACGCGGCAGTACCAACAAGAACTTCGATCCGTGATCGCTAGTTGATTCAAGTCTCAGATCGCCTCGAAGAACTGCGGCGATGCGTTGGGCGATCGACAGACCAAGTCCAGCGCCGCGAATCCCGCGCCGACGCGCCTCCTCGGCACGATGGAAGGGAGTGAACAGCAACGGAAGTTCACAGGAGTCGATGCCGTAGCCCAGATCGGCAACTCGCAACTGAACTCGGTCTCCCTTGACACTCGCAACCACTTCGATCAGCGATCCAGCCGGCGAATATTTGCTTGCATTATCGATCAAGATATCAACGACCTGCGCTAAGAGCACAGGCGATGTTTGGACTTCGAAGCTCGTTCCATCGCCAGCTTCGATTCGAATGTCGTCGAATCGTGGATGATTGCTCCAAGACCGCAAGTGATTTGATAGCCAAGGCGCTAAGTCGATGTACTCGCACTCGCCTGGTCCAGAGTTGCTATGCGCAAGAAGCAAGAGCGACTCAACAATTCGTTGCAAATAGATCGCTTCGACGTGAATCGTTTCCATGACGGCTTGATACTCTTGGGGTTCGCGTGGCTTGCGACGAGCCACTTCGATTTGTCCCAGGATGGCAGCCAGCGGTGTTCGCAATTGATGCGAAGCATCGGCGGTGAAATGCTTTTGAGCGATCCACGCTTCGTGAAGTCGATTCAACAAATCATTGAAGGCTCGATTCAGCTCACTTAGTTCGTCGCGCGAGTTAGTCGCCGGTAACCGCATGCCCCCTTCGGCCAATTGCAATTCAGCCGCGGCCCGCGCCATGTTGCGAACGGGAGCGATCGCGCGATTGCAAACAGATTGGCTCAGTAACATTCCCGTGAAGAAAAGTACTAACGACACCAAGGCGAGCACGCCGGCAAGTCGTTGCAAGACTTGATAGCCGCCTGAATTCGTCATTCCAACCAATATCGACAGGCGCTGGGGAGGTTCGATTGAATGACTCGCTCGTATTGCCGTGGGAGAGTCTTCATCGGGAGGCGCGGCACGATAAGTTCGTCGTCCGATCAGCCAGGCCGGCGTTCGCCAAATCTCTTGATCCTGCTTATTGCTGTGGTCGAGTTGGTGTTTCGAAGGTTGATCAACGCTGCGATTTACTGACCTCCCGACGGAATGTTCCTTGCTCATCTCCAATAGATTCAGTGATTCTATTGAAGATGAGCCGTCGATCAGATTGTCGTTCTGATCGCTAATTGTCCAAACCGGCGCGTCGTTCCAAAAAGAGCTAGCGAGGTTGACTCGGCGCTCCGCCGGGTCCCATGTTGCGCCACCTTCGTTGAACTCCATTGCCGCAGTCATTGTATCAAGCGATGATTGGAGGTGCTCCGAAAGTTGATAACTGATGATGTACGAAGATATCGCGTAGACCGCCAACGAAAAACTGATCAACACGCAAGCCAGCGCAGCGACAAAGATCAAGGTGATACGACTGGTCAGTGTCATCCGTTCACTCCTCAGTCCTGCCAAGCCGATAACCGCGACCGCGAATTGTATGAATCAATCGCGGTCCGTGGGCCTCCAGTTTTTTTCGTATCTCCATGATGTGGACTTCCAAGGTGTTAGACAATCCGTCATAGGATTCGTCCCATGCGAGCTCGTATATGCGAGACTTCGACAGGACGTCCTCGGGGTGTCGAAGGAACAGCGAGAGCAAGACATATTCGCGAGCCGTAAGCGATAGCAATCGTCCTGCTCTTGTCACCCGCTGGGTTGTTTGTTCCAGTCGCACGTCGCAGTATTTCAGCTCGAGCGCGGTGCCTCGCTTTTGGCGACGTTGCAACGCATTGATTCGTGACAACAGTTCGTCGTAGGAAAAAGGTTTGCACAAATAGTCGTCCGCGCCCGCATCGAGTGCTCTCACGCGATCCGACACCGAATCTCGCGCCGTCAAAAACAACACTGGGGTGTCTTTGTCCGAAGAGCGAAAGCGTTTCAGCAACGAGAAACCATCAATGTGCGGCAGCCACCAATCGAGCAACACCATATCCCATTGCCCTTCGTCAAGCAATCGCTTACCTTGCTCGCCATCCGCTGCTCGCTCAACGTTAAAGCCATCCTCACCAAGCCCACGCACCAAGAAATCCGCGATCGCATGTTCGTCTTCGATGACCAGTATTCGCCACATTTTAATGAGTACCGAGATTAGGAAGGCATCGAAAGGACTAACGGTGCGTGCTAGGATCGAATCGCTCAATGCCTACTTTTATCCTAATCGAAATCGTTCGGCAGAGCGCATTACCAAGCACCAAAAGAAATCTTACCGAACTTGTTGAACTTGACGAATGCGTTATTTCCAAGCGTTTTGGCGGCTGTGTAGCCTTTTGTCAAAAGCTTATCGTTGCCGCTACCGGCGTCGACAGATAGCAACTTCGAGCTTGAATCGCCGATGCGAAGCTGGTCATCGCCGGAACCAAGGAAAATAAACAACGCATCGGTTGCCGCAACATGATCAAGCGTCACGTCGTCGTTACCGGTGCAAGCGTCGAGCCACATCGTTTTGCTGAAGTAGACGTTTTTGAGTTCGGCTTTGTCGGATCCGACACCGAGAAACACATTCGCGTTCTGCCCGACTGTCGTATCGGTAAGTTTTAACATATCGCTGTCGCTACCCATATCGATCGACAGCTCCCTGCTGAAGTGATTCGTCGCTGTTGCCGCACTGGTTGCAACTCCCAGCCCAATCGAAAGGATATCGTCGCCGGACCCGGTGAAGATGCGCGCTTCTCTTGCGACGCTCAACAAATTGATCTGAATATTATCCGTGTCGGATCCAGTATCAATTAATAAATTTCGTCCGACAGTGACCTCTAGCGCTTCCAAGATCGCGATCTTAAACGTATCCGCTCCGCTACCAGTCAGAATAGTTGCGTCCTTAGCGATGCTCACTTCTTCCATGTTGAAATCATCAGCATCAGCACCAGTATCCACAAACAAATTGCCGGCGATGTCCGTTGCATCAACGCCGACTTTGTCAGTGCCGCGACCGGTCAAGATCGTGAGGTCGCCACCAATCGACCGATGCGGATCTTCAAAGTCCACCGTATCGGCTTCATTGCCGGTCTCAATGTACAGGTTTCCTGTCGTAGCAATGCCAAGCAGGTGAACGACGTCCGCACCGTTGCCAGTGAGGATCGACACATTGCCGTTGAAAGTCGAATTGCCATCGATCGTCACTGCATCATTACCGGATGCGTTGTCGCCAGCTCCAGTATCCACATTTAATGATTTGGTCGTGACGCCGTTAAGCGATACCGTGTCCGCACCACCTCTTAGGATGATCGTGATGTTGCCAGAAACATTCGAAAAGCTCTTACTCGACGCACCGTTGACTGTCGTGCCATCGCCCGTGATCGAAATGTTCGGAGCCGTGCCAGTGATCGCGATCGAATTGTCCTGACTTTCTCCGATCAGCGTGAGATTTCCTCCGGCCATGCTTGCTAATAGATTTGGACCTGCCGCTCCCAGAAGGAAAAACTGGATCCCACCGCTTCTGAATGATGTTTGTATTGAATCTCGCCGATAACGATTGTAACGATGAGTTCGTTTACACAAGGAAGAACGGCAATGACAAGCATTCAATCGACGATTCATCATTCGTCTTCTATTCCACAAACGACCACACCGCAAATTGCCCAAAGCAATAATAGCTATGACGCGGTGCCCTACGGGAGCTACCCGATCGCGGCGAGCCACCCTGATCGATTGTATGGCGTTGGAAAAATTTTTGGGCTCAGTCCCGTCGCACCAGAAAATGCTCGCATACTGGAACTGGGTTGCGCGGGCGGCGGAAACCTACTGCCAATTGCAAGTCAGTTTCCGAATGCTAGCTGCGTAGGAATAGAACTCTCGGAATCTCAATGCGAAGTTGCGAACATTGCAATCCAATTCATCGGATTGAAAAACATCAAGATTAAGCAAGGTAGCATTGCTGAGATTACCTCCGAGTTGGGCAAATTTGACTACATCATTTGCCATGGCGTTTTCTCGTGGGTACCAGAAGAAGTGCGTGAAGCTATCCTCCGTGTCTCCTCCGAAAACCTTTCGGAGAATGGAGTTGCCTACATTAGCTACAACACCATGCCTGGATGGTACCTACGCGGCATGGTTCGAGATATGATGCTACGGCATGTTGAGAGAATTACGGACACCGCAGCCAAAACAGCCCAAGCTCGCGCACTCCTCAGCTTCCTAGTAAAGTCGTCCGAGTCGCATCAGTCTCCGTATGCAGCCTACTTGCGGGCAGAAGCCGAATTCCTGGCCAAGCAACCTGATCTCTATCTATTCCACGATCACCTGGAAGAACACAACAAGCCATATTTCTTTCAAGACTTCGTTCGCTTTGCTTCACAGTATGGGCTGCAGTTTCTTGGCGAATCCAATCTGGCGACGATGTGGATTGGCAATCTATCCGCTGAAACAAGCCAGAAACTTGAATCGATCCAAGACGGCGTCGCGAGCGGTCACTACATGGATTGCATAGTTGGCAGATCGTTTCGAGAGACGTTGCTCGTTCACGCTAGTCAGAAAATTTCCCGCAGTTTGGAGCCAACGCGTCTCAATGACGTCAGGTTTCTCGGCAGTTTCCAACAGAAATCTACGATCGAGTCCAATTGCCGCAACGAATACACGACGAAGAACGGTCAGATCATATTTTCATCGGAGAGGCCAAGTCAACTTGCAATTGAGGCATTGACCAACGCATTCCCTGGATCGCTGACGTTGGACCAAATCATCGCCGCGATGGAGCTTGACGTCGCCGCGAACGGAGAACGAGTGACAGTCAATCGGCAGCAAACTTCCACGACTCTAATGCAATGGGTTCTTGCAGGCTACATCGACTTTCGCTTCCAAAAGGATCGATTGCAGGTTACTGGCGCAAAGACCCCAAAGGTTTGCTCGTGGGCTCGTAGTCAAGCGCGGGCCGGTAGGCACATAACCAATCTGCGTCATGAACTGATTTTAGTATCCGATGTGGAACGCCAAATCATTCTTCTGCTAGACGGCTCTCGCGATATCCAGTCGATTGCGTCCGAGATTGCAGCACGCATACGTTCGGGGCTCATCAAAGTGGAATCGGAAGCTTTGCAAGTTGGAAAGAAAGCGAGAGAACTGCCTCTTCGGGTTGCCGAAGAGATGGTCGAGCAGTTTGGTAAACGGGGTTTGCTGCTCTCGGATTGATCGACACTTAGGTTAACGCTGTTATGCATGTTGACACTGCACTGGCAGAGCAACGTCACTCTCGGCAAGAGTGACCTACGGTAGGTCGCACCTGCCGGGTGCGACTGAGAAAGAGCAACGTCACTCTCGGCAAGAGTGACCTACGGTAGGTCGCACCTGCCGGGCCTGCCGGGTGCGACTGAGAAAATGCGTCACTGC
>JANLRK010000338.1:0-3517 GCA_031361585.1 Pirellula sp.
GTAAGCAAAATTGATCGTCTTGAGTCCATGGGCTGTGATTCGTTGCGAATTGTAGAAATCACAGTTGCGCTGACACGACAATTTGCGTGGCTGCCCAAGACGTTGCTCTTTGAACATCGCAGCGTGTCCGAGATCATCCAGCGCATCACTCAGCTTCGCTCTGGCAGTACAAAATCAGAGCCATCTCCCGCACTGGGTAGCACCTCCACACAAATTCGTGAAACTGGTTCCCACGCAATTGCTATCGTAGGTATGGGAGTTCGGTGTGCAGGTGGCAATTCACCTGACGAATTGTGGGATTTTCTGGCCCACGGAAAAAGCGCTATTAGGCCAGTTCCAGCGTTGCGAGATAGTTTTGTTGGCCGACTCAATGATGTGCGACCGCATTTTGCTGGCCTGATCGACGGGGCAGCGGATTTCGACTGCGCATTTTTCGGTATCTCGCCACGCGAAGCGGAATACATGGACCCGCAATTGCGAATGATGCTGCAAACAACTTGGCAAGCATTAGAAGATGCCGGCTCGACGGGAGAGGCCTTTGATAAAACCAGCGGCGTGTTCGTAGGTGCAATGTATTCCTGTTATGGTCGTTTCGCCAACGCAGTAGCGACGCAAACCGGAAGTATCTATCGCTGCTGGGAGAGTTTTAGTTTGGCCAATCGATTGTCGCAGGTCTTGGGTTGCGATGGTCCGAGCCTATCGATTGATACCGCCTGCTCCTCTTCAGCGACGGCATTGCATTATGCTTGTGAATCGATGCGCCGGGGCGACTGCACTTCGGCGATCGTCAGCGGCGTCAATTTGATCGTCGATCCCGATCGACTGGTTCAGTTTACCAAGCTGGGAATTCTTTCTCCATCGGGTAGATGCGTCCCATTCGGTGATGAAGCGGATGGCACTGTGCTGGGCGAAGGAGTGGTTACACTCGTGTTAAGGCCACTCTCAGAAGCACTACGTCGCGGCGACCGTGTCTACGCGCTTATTCAAGGAACCGGTGTGAGCGTCGGTGCCGGTTCAGTGGGATTCACGGCCCCCAATCCCGTCGCTCAGGCAACTGCAATTGAGCGGGCTATCGCCGATGCGCACATCGATGCCAGGACCGTTACGTATATCGAAACCCATGGAACGGGTACCGAATTGGGTGACCCGATCGAAGTTCGCGGATTGGAATTAGCCTATTGCAATCGCCAATCCTGGAGTGCGGATCTGACGATCACCCATCAGTGTGCGATTGGTTCCATAAAACCCAACGTCGGGCATTTGGAAGCGGGCGCGGGTCTGATGGGTGTCATGAAGGCGGCACTGCAACTTCACCATCGCATGCGACTGCCCAGCCTTACATCCAAAGCCCTGAACCCCACGATCGATTTTGCTCAACTGCCTTTCCGTGTACAGCAGTCCTTCGAACCTTGGCCCGCTACGCAGGCGACTCATGCCGGACGACCAATTGAGACACCGCGCCGCGCTGGGGTCAATTCCTTTGGAGTCGGCGGCTCCAACGTTCATGTGATCTTGCAAGAGTGCCCGGCGAATGAAATCGTTCCATCGGCACCGGCCGTGGAGCGATCAAGCCATTTACTGGCGATTTCAGCTGATTCTGAATCCGCCTTGCGACTGCAAGCGTCGGCGTGGCGGACTTACTTGGCAGGTCTCGCGCCTGAAAAAGTTGCCGATGCTTGTTTTTCCGCCAACGTCGGTCGCAAACATCTACGACTGCGCGCGACGGCCGTGATTGGGGCTGAATCCGGCACGCTGGACAAACTTGAGCGGCTTGCAGCCGAAGCGGCTAGTCGAGCGGCTGAGCGTTTCACGGAAGGCGCTGTTGAGTTGCGAACCGCGTTCTTGTTTACCGGTCAAGGCGCCCAATACCCGGGCATGTTGCGAGAACTTTATCGCAGCAGTCCGGTATTTCGCGATGCTTTTGATCGATGCGCCGATTGCCTGGATGGCCTTTTACCGGAACCGATTCACGCAATTGTTTTTTCGGAGCAGGTTGAAGATCGAGAGCATCCCATCCATCAAACGCGCTACACACAGCCGGCACTGTTTGCCGTTCAATACGCGCTGTATCAGTTGTGGGGATCGTGGGGTATCGCTGGCGACGTCCTGATGGGGCACAGTATCGGTGAAATTGCCGCCTACTGTGTGGCAGGTGGTTGTTCGCTAGAAGACGCGGCACGCTTGGTGGCTGCGCGCGGACGACTGATGCAACAGTTGCCCAGTGGTGGCGCGATGTGCGCCCTGCCGTTGGACGCTACCACCGTGCGCGCGGCTTTTGACGGCTTTGATGATCGAGTCTCCATTGCCGCGTTAAATGGACCCAAGCAAACAGTAATATCAGGCGAACGACAGGCCGTTGAGGCAATTGTGCAGCGCCTCGAGAGCGCACATTCGATCAAGCCAAGCATGCTCTCCGTTTCGCACGCCTTTCATTCGGCCCTCATGGAGCCGATGCTGGACGAATTTGAGCGAGTTCTCCAATCGCTAGAGCTTGGTGTGCCCGAGGGACGCATCGTCAGTTCGGCCCTGGGTACAGTTATTAATCATGAGATGGCCACGCCGCAGTATTGGCTGGAACAGGTAAGAAACCCTGTGCGGTTCACGGACGCGATGGCCGAACTTGGTAGGCAAGGTGTAACGCATTACGTGGAGCTAGGCCCCCATCCGGTGATGCTGGCCATGGGGCGGCAGTGCCTTAGTGACCCGGCGATCAAATGGTTGCCAAGTGCGCGGCGCGGTAAATCGGATTGGTCGATCGTGCTGGACAGTCTTGGTGAATTGTATACAGACGGTGCACGAGTCGATTGGAAGAGCTTTGATGCTCCTTATGCAAGAACGCGGTTGCAAGTTCCCGGCTATCAATTTGACACTCGGCGCATTTGGCTGGAACAACTGGAAGGTAACGACCGACAAACTCCATCCTACAGTGTCGCTTCTGCCATTCTGAGCCGTGATAATCTGGCGTATGCGCTACAGTGGTGTGAGCAAAATCGGAGTTTGACTGAGAGCGCGCAGGTTGCCGAATCCAACTCGTGGCTGGTGATATCGGATCAATTAGCTACTCTTACCGAAGCGACAGATTCGTTGCGCAGCCAAGGGATAGCGTGCACGTCAGTGATCCTGAACCTGGATTCCGTCGCTGGTAATGGCTCGCTTGAGGTTGGCTCGCGTGGTCACCTCGACAGCAGCCCGGCTATTGTAAACTCACTGCAGGCATTGAAGAATTTACTCGGCGATTTGAATGCGTACGAGCGGGTTGTCTATGTCGATTCAGCGTCGAATGGAATGCAGGACGATGCCGCGAGATTGCAGACAGTCGCCATTCATAAATGTTATCAGCTCACGCAATTGACTGCGGCGATTTCTCGCATTGCTCAAAATCGTCCCCGCCTGCTCTGGGTAGTTACCAGCGTTGCTGTGCCTGTGTCCTGCACAGACACGCTCAATCTGACTGCAACACCATTATGGGGCTTTGCTCGCGTGGCTGCCTTGGAATGCCCGACTTGCTGGGGAGGGA
>JANLRK010000355.1:0-10165 GCA_031361585.1 Pirellula sp.
CTTCGTTTTTGCAGCCGCCATCGTTTGCACCGCCGAGGAGCCCAAGCTGGTGCCGCTATTCAACGGCAAGGATCTCTCCAACTTCAAGGCCGAGGGTGCCTCCGAGTTCTGGCGCGTCGAGAACGAGGTGCTCATCGGCGAAAACAATGCTGCTAAGACAGGTCACTACCTGTGGACGGAAAAGCCCTACAGCGACTTCATTCTCGAATTCGACGTGCGATGGAAGGCCACAACTGACCGAGGCGTCGACACTGGCATCGAGATGCGGCAACCGAAGATCCAACTTCAGCTCGGGATATCGGGCAGCCTGCGCGTCGATATGTCGGGCTCGTTTTACACCGGCGGCAAGCCCGCCTACCCCGAGGCGGGTCAGGCCAAAGAGGCGAAAAAGCTTATGCGACCCGAGGGCGAGTGGAACACTTTCCGCATCCAGGCCAAGGGCGACACCTTTACCTGCTGGATCAACGGCCAGAAGGCTTCCGAATACACCGATCCAAAGTTTTCCGGCGCCGCGCCGCTCGGCTTGCAAATCCATGGCGGAGTCGAAATGAAGTGCGAGTACCGCAATGTGAAAATTGCTGAACTCTAACCGAGCCGCCCGCAGTCTTTCGCGGTTGTACCGTCTAATTACTTAACGAACGTATCCCGCGAATGCCTGCCATGCGTCTGGGGTTTTCATGGAGTCGGAGTTTTGCTTCCTTGCCGCTCGCAGTTTCTCGATCCATCGCTTGTCAACCGGATTGCAATATCCGAATTGTGTTTTAACACTTTCGCCAGGACTATCTGGTATCAAAAAGTAGAGCGAGTTTGAATTTACATCGTCTTTGTCCAGCGTTCTCCAAAGCGAAAACTTATCACCAAAAGCGTTCTTACCCCAGAGGCGACCCTTTAGCAAGGATGCTCTATCCGCATTCGAAAGCAAGTTGGTAGGAACGCGTATTTCACTTTCTGATTGGTCGCGCAAGAGCACATCGACGCCGGTTGGCGATTCAATCGTACCCCCAAATTCTGCCCATGCCTTGTACGTTTTTCCTGAATGGTTCCAAGTCCATACTCGCCAGTTTGGAAATGCTTGCAACGGATCCTTCGCGATCATCATCATCGATTCGTTCAATGCTTCTCTCGAGCCAATAATACTAGGAGGCAAGTGTTTTGGATCAAGTGATCGAAAACTCTCCGTTTCAAGACTGATTTTGAGATTTAGGAAAGTGAGACTTGCAGTCACAAATCCGAAAGGAACTTCTGTACTGCGCTGAAAGCAATAGTCCATTTGGTTGCTGAAGGAAAGCAACTTCGGCGGCTTGTATACGAGGCACGAAAGCGGTCTGCCAGAACTTCGGAAGTCTGCCGGAACTCCTTGTCCGCGACTCAAGCCATTGAAAGCTCCTGCAAACTCCGCTCGCAAGCGACTAATTGCGTTCCGCGGTTTGATGTCGGCGTTAAACAGCATGGACAACACGTGGCTAACACCGATGCGATCTAAATCCAGTTTGCGTTGGAATGGCAAACGCAAATCGACAAGGGACTCTAGATTTCCATCGGCTGGAAGCATAAAAACAGCCTCCTCACTTTCGTAGGCTATCCATCCTCGTTTGATTACAAAGTCTCCAGATCTATCATAGATCTCTGCATCAATGAGCACCCTGGCTGCCTCCCGATAGTCGGGCCCATTTCCACAATTGGTGACAACCTCTGCTTCGATCCAACGGTACAATCTACTTTCAATTTGCTCATCGCCTAACGACTTGATCGTCGCGCGGATTGTCTCCGTGTGGTCTTTGTCTAAAGAAATGTTCCCATGATACACTTGCATTGAGGGAACACGGGGGATCACCGCGAGGTCAAACCGCCCATCGGGTTGTGGTTGGGGTGAGAGGACTTTTGATGGTAGCGAGGAACCTGATAGGTACAAGCCAATTTGGTATGCCGTATCGGAATTCCGTTTTCGCCAACCTGAGGGATCTAGAGGTATTGGTTTATGCTTGTTAGGCGGTTTTCGATCAGCTCGTTTATCGTTCGTCCCCTGCATCGGGTCGGCAGTGGCTGCGTCCCTAACTGCCATTGCACGACTTGGATCAAATAGGTTTTCCGCCAATGCCTCACTCCGTCGCTTTGTTCGTTCAGTATCGGGTACCCCCTCACTACAGTTCATGATTCGGCAATCGGCCTTTAACTCGTCGGAGTTCACCTCCAGTCGCACGAAACCAAATGGGTTCGAAGGACCGTTTCTGGTGCGCGCCATCATGAATCCGAATGTAGATTTATCCGCATTCCGATCACGAGAACTCACTACGTAGCAGAGGACCGGGCTGCGCGCGTCGTGTACGGGCTCGATCCATGCTTTGCGCTCACCGATACTTGGCAGCCTAGCTCTAGTGGAATTGATCGACTTGCCCGCACCTGGCATGTCTTGACCAAAGAACAACGAAAGTACATCTTGAACGCTTAGCCGCCGCTTTGGCAGAGGAATTGCCTCGTTTTCGGCAAGCAAGTCATGCTCGCGGCTAAATGGCACAACTATCTTTTCATCGCTTCCAAGACGCTTCATGAAATCCTTAATTCTCGAACTTCTCGCTTCGATCCAACCTTTATTGATTTCGAGGAACTTTTCGTTGTCCCATCGTTTTGAATCCATGTTCAACAATGCTGACTCACGGTAGTCATCTTCGCCGTCTTTGCTATCGACGTCGATTTGCAACCATTTCGTAACGGGGGTGTCCGAATTTGCCTCTATAGCCAATACCTCCAAATAGATTTTGAAGGAAAATGGGACAGCCTCTTCGTCCCATCCTGACCGCCATAAAGGGCCGTGGTAAGTTGCGTTCGCACCTGCTTTGTCCGGTATGTCCGGATACTGAAAGATTTTGGCTAACCTTGGATTCAGCTTTAGCTTGTTTTTCTGGCCTTCAAAGACTTCAAAGTCGTTTCCATCATTCAGGAATTCATCTGGTCCGCGATATTCCACAAGGTACTTTCCAACTGGCAAATCCAACGTTCCCTTTTGGGTCAAGGGATAGCGTTTGTCGGTGTCGATGTTCTTAAAAATTACGCCTCCCTGGGACACCAAATCGGAAGGCACTCCTGGTTCAGCATCCACCTCGACCGCACCAGTCCGCACCGGATAATTAACCCAACCAACCAAAGCGGCAATTGCGCCAGCAACGGCTAGTCCCACGATCCACTTTTTAGGACGCGTTCTCGCGCTAAGTTTACTGGCCGCGCGCTTCGCGTTTTTGGAGTCGGCTTTTAATTTGGCCAAGTTAGATGTGGATCGGGGTAAAGTTCTATTGTCCCAACGATAGTATTCGGCTACCAAATCGCTTAAATTCTTTGCCGCGTAGATTTCATGCAATCTGGATTCCACCTCGGCCATCGAGCTAGGCCGTTCGGCTGGGTCCAAAGCAATCATATCTTGAACCAGCGCGTTTAAGTCTTTATCGACATCGGGTCGGAGCGACCGAATGTCCGAGACAATTGGCGGCATGCCAGGCCGTTCATAGGGCCTCTGTCCAGTCAGTAGTTCATGTAGCGTGATGCCAAGGCTGAATATGTCGGACTGCAGCGTTACGTGATGTCGTCCATTAAGTTGCTCAGGTGACATATAGGCCAAAGTACCCAGGACTTGATCTGCTCGTGACACCAACGCTTCTCCTTCCATTTCAAGAATCTGCGCCAAACCCAAGTCCAACAATTGGACGTCACCTTTGGCGGTAATCATAAGATTCGAAGGCTTGATATCTCGGTGAATCACTTTTTGATTGTGCGCATACTGCAAAGCCGATGCAGCCAATTGAATAATACTGCAGGCCTCGGGAACGGGCAGTGGACCAAGGCGTTTCAACAATTGACTCAGGTTAACTCCAGTAACCAGTTCCATCACGAAATAGGGCACGCCATCATGCTCCCCACCTCCGAACACGGTAACTATGTGCTTATGATCAAACTGAGCCAGCAGCCTCATTTCTCGCTCGAATCGAGAAATTGCTTCGGGTGTCCCCATTCGCTCCGACTTTAAGACTTTTACAGCAACATACCGATTTAGACGGACATCCAGGGCGCGATGGACGCTCCCCATTCCACCTTGGCCGATGCACTCCAGGATGCGATAGTCCCCAATCATGCTATCGCGGTCGCCCAAGTCTTCGCTCACAGAACTTTCCCTTTGTGCTAATGGAACAAAACCGACAAAGGACACAGGAGAAGCTCCACCCACGATCCCTGCCATCTGTGGAACTTTGGCCGTCGCCGCAACCAAACGTGACAGCGAGTCGGATTCTTCTGACATGATCTCCAAGTCGGCTTGGCATCTCGCACAATTGACAAGATGCGTTTCAAAGCTTTCGGTCTCGGCATCCGTGAATTTCCCGTTGAGATAGCTTCGAAATGTCTTTGGTGGTGGGCATGGACTACTCATGGTTGCTCTCTACTTCTTTGATGGGCGCAATGCATGCTTGAATTGAAATTTATTTTAGCAGGTCCTAGTTGAGTCTGCATTCTACACACCACTATTTGCACCGAGCGAAAGCGCTAGATCGCATCGCCTTCCAAAAGCTCGCGAAGCTTTCTCATAGCGCGACTACGAAGCCCCGCTGTAGCGACTATCGATTTACCCAACGCGTCGGCTATCTCCTGCATAGATTTCCCCTCCCAATAACGTCCGATCAGGACCTGCCTTTGATCTTCAGGCAGGCTCTCGATGGCAGCCGCAATGACGCGCATGTTATCCTTGCGAATATAGGCTTGGCTAGGACTAGGGGACTTGTCAGCAAGAAAAATCTCAAGGTGCATCGAGGAAGCATCTAAGTCTGCAGCGATCGATTGCTCCCGATTGATATCCCTCTTTTTGGTATGCAATTCTCGTGTTGCATGTGTGATAACATGAACCAAAATTTGTCGCAACCAAGCCAAAATTTCTGGTTCCTTCTTTCCCACGCATTGAGCCTGAGCAGTGTACGCGTTTACGAGTGTTTGCTGGACAATATCCGAATGATCAATTTTTCCGTTGTAGCGATTCGACAAGTGACGCCTAGCTAAAAATGCAAGGTACCCACGGTACTCGAAAAATTCTTTTGGTTCATTATCGACCAGTACCATTTTGCATCGTCCGTTTCGTCCGTTTCGATTGCATCTTAGTGATTCGCGACTTCGATCGCCCGAGATTCCTTATCAATTTTCGCAGCTACCTCGAGTACGATTCTTGAGCTCAAGCTTGATGCGCTCAGATTGAAATCAAGATCCACGTTTTTTAGCCAATGCAGGAACGGGAAGCGATACTCCGATGGGACCGCGTTTACTTTTGCTAGACTCGTCTCATTCCATGCCGTACTGGTCCAAAGCGATGTGGATTGAGGTCCGCTTGGCAGAATAAAATTGCCTCCGAGCGGACATCTCAATTTGCCATGCATCGCCTTTTCAAGCGAATCGCGAAATTCTTTCGGAGTTGCTCGCAGTCCGTTGGTCCAACGGTTAAGCCAGACCGCATTGGCCGCCGATTGCTGCCTAGCAATACAATACGAATACGCATGCAAATATGGGCCAATCGCTGCTTGCTCTGTCCCGCCCGCATGGAGGTGTATCTGCGTCGGCTTGGGCCCTCTCTTTTGCATAAGGCGTTGTCGAACGTCGAGGCGCAGATCAGAATGATCGCTATAAATGGACCACTCCGCATCCTCGGAGATCGCATTCAACCGCGATAGACCTTGGAGCCCATGAATCGTGATATCTATCAACCCGACAATGGCATCGGACGGATTCATGAATCCGTGCAGGAGCATGAATGGATTCACTCCTAACGTTTGCGACACGCTCGGTGCTGCATCGCTTTGCAAAGACAAATTGGATTCCCTCATTTGAAGGCTCTTTACTAATCCCGCCAATAGTTGCAGGCCCTCTCGACCTGCAGGTGTAACTGCTGCAAAGGACTGTTGTTGCGCCAGGTTTTCCATTGCATACTCCCCTTCTCGCTGTAGCTCACCTTTTCTAACCTGAAAAGGGATCGAAGTGTCACACAAACCGAGGTGGGCGAGGTACTGTCTGGAGTTGCCACGCAGATGCGCGGAAACACCCATGAGTTCATTGCCTTGGATCGCCGCATGGTTCAGCGTAGGTTCTGCCAGATAATTGGCTAGGAAGCCATATTCTCTGCGAGCATACGGTGTCACATCGGAATCGATACTCGGGCTAGTCACAATCTCATCAAGTGAGCCGCCCCAGTTGATCAGCAACTGCCGCAACCATGAATAATTTTGGATCGATCTGCATCGCACATAAAAGCAGTCATTTGGGACCATCGTTGCAATCGATTCGATATTCGCGTTTGTACCCAAACCCACATCCAGCATTCGAACGCTTTGAACATTGATTGGAGTGGGCAGAGGATACAATGCCGGAGACCGTCCAACCACTTCTGTCGCATCATCGATCATCATCGCCAAGCGTATTGATTCAAAACCGAGCAGCAATCCCAACGATCGTTCAAATTCGTTTTCCAGTTGACTCTTTCCTTTATTACCCGAAGCACTTCGACGCTCGATGTTAAGTTTTAGATGGTTTCCGAGTACCGACAACAAGTCGTCGGATGGTTGAGATAGAGTGGATGAGATGCCACCATGTGACTGATCGCAAAGCGTTTGCCACCATTGGTTGAGCAAAGCAAAATGCTCCTCTGGATCGCCATTTTCAAGCGTCGTCGTTGCCCTGAACCGGAAATTGTCCTCGATCGCAACCTCGATGCTTGTCGGGCGTTCACCTGAGTAGATGAAGTACACCACCAACGAGGAATCCGCTTCGACTTCCTTGACCGCTGGTAGCCAAACCGTGCTGCGAGAACTCTTTATTTCGATCGCTTGGTCGGAATACCAACCCAACTCCAAGGCTCGCTCTCGCGACAACTCGATCAATCCCACGCCATAGGGGCTTCCGCTGATGGCCTTAGCCCGAACTACCAGAGGTTGCTCAGCCGAAAACAAGTGAGTTGCGATCAAGTCCATCCAGGTCAGACTCAGTGCAAAGTAGAGAATGAATTGCATTGGCAGCCAACCAAAGCTTCGATCGGAATTTGCATTGTGGCTACGAGTTGTATTCGACATTGGCAGATTCCGATTGTTTGAGACGATCGCGAGTTGGGAGTGAAGACGCATGAAACATTTCAAAGAATATCATCGATGGCGGCAATGAAGTTTAATGTCGACAAAGGCGTATGCGGCTATGATCTTGTGCCCTTGAGTGGTCGGGTGGATGCTGTCCCAAAAGAGATAATGGTTGGGATCAACATTGGGAGCAAGCGAATATCCCAATCCAGAAACAGGGTCAAAGAGCGTGGAAGAATCAACGACATTTCGCAATCCGAAAAGTCTGGGCGTACGAGTTACCGCTTGGAATAGTCGGCTAACCTTTATGTCGGCAAGACGAATGCGACGAAGCTCGCAGCGCAGGCTTTGCAGCTCAGCTGAAAGCAACGAATTGAAAGCGGTCGTCAAAGAGTTGAACGCGGATGACGTTCCTGCGTCCGTATTGAAGAATGGCGTCTGTCCAAGAAGGGGCAAATCGAGAACGACAATGTTCCTCGCGCCTGCATCGTGAAGGTCTCGAATCGCCCCCGAGATAGCTTGAACTGCGTGAGGTACGAAGTTGACTTCGCCGGAAGCCGCCCCAAAGAAAATATCGTTGGCGCCGGCCCACAAAACAAAAACGTCGTCCGGATTGGCTTCGCCGCCGTTAGCCAGAAGATACGTGTCAACCTGAGCTACCAAATCTGGAGTTCCATACGGTGAGGCACCAACTGCTCGAGCGCCATTGAACGCGTAGTTCGTACCGCCGATCAAACTCGGGAGAGCAGTGGGTTCATCCAGTGCTGAGGCCAATCGCTCGATCCAAAGCGGACCATTTGAGAATCGACCGCTAGAGTAGAGCGGAGATGGAGGCAAGGCCCCCCCTGTAGCCAGGTAGAAGTTTCCTTGGTCTGACAAACTATCGCCAAAAACAACAAGATCAGCCTGGCAGCTAGTCCAGATTTGGATCCCTAGAAACACTATTGCAGTGCAAAATGTTTGAAACTTCTTAACCATACTTTGGTTCCCTTTAGGGTGGTCTGACATAAAAAAGAGAGAGTGCCTATTCTGCAAGAGCCGAATAGGACAAGAAACATGCGCGGCAATTTATAGAAGTTGCCGTTATTCACACTTTGCAAGAACCTATCCCTACTACCGAGATCCAATTTCCCTTCCCCTCACGAAATGCTCGCAGCCCACAACAAAACGCTTGACGCGTTCCGCTACAACACCAAAACCAGGATTATTGCAAATCCCCTTAGAGCGAATGGTCCCGTCGCGTCTCGATATAGTTGCTCAGCATTCGAAATCGACGGACTTGATGCAGGCTACAAATTCCCATGCATGCAAGCAGGACAAGGAAAATCGCATGTTGGAACAGGGAATCTAGCATGTAACTCTCAAGTATCAAAAGCACCAGATACGAAAGCATCGATGCGATGGTGACGAGTATGACCATCGTAGCTCGAAAGAACATCCCTCCGCCAACCACGATCATGGGAAAGCCGATGAGAATCGCACCAGGAGGAAAGGTCGGATTCGAAAGCATCGATATCACCACGGTCAGAAAAACGGAATCCGCACATAACCAAATCGTTGCAACCATCGTCTCGAACTTCTTGTTACTCGCAAAAAAACCGCGCAAAACGCTGGTGGCAATCCATGCGAGCATGAGGGAACTCACTTGAATGTGGTACTCTAGGTCCCTGTCGGTCTTCATAGTAAACTGCAATTGGCCGATAAAAAACGCCAACCCAATCGCACCCAAGTGCGAAGAAATGGCAGGCGATCTACGGCCAAATCGTCGAAGGCGATCGATAATCGTCGGAGCTTTTGCATGGGTGGGAAGCCCGTTCAGAAACCGTTCCAGATCCTCCGCCACTTCTATTGCATTCGCGTACCGGTCTTCCGGCTTTTTCTCCAAACATCGCATGCAGATTAGCTCGAGCGACCGTGGAATCTGTGAATTGAGAGTCCTCGGTGGAATAGGGTCGCTCTCAAGCACTTTAACGAGAGCGTCCAAAACGTTCTACGTAACAAAAGGTGCCTGGCCGGCTAAGCAATAGTACAACAATCCTCCGAAGCCATAAATATCGGCCGCTACCCCAACGTTTCTGTACTCACCAGCCGCTTGCTCGGGAGCCATATATCCAGCCGTTCCCAAGATCTGGCCCGTCTGTGTCAGGTCCGAATTGCCACTCGTAGATTTGGCCAAACCAAAATCCGCAATGTAAGGTTTAAGTTGCGAATCGAGCAAGATATTGCTTGGCTTCAGACTAACGGCACGTCGTTTATCGAAAAGTGCTTGGCATAAAGTACGGTATCGATGAACGAATCGCCAAAGACAATTACCTTGAGTTCATTTCGTTCTTTCATCAATACATCAGATACGCATCGATGAAGTGACTCGGCTTGCATTTGAGGAACCTTTGATTGAAGCTCCAAACTCACGGGGTAGAAATCTTGAGTTCAGTGATTCTATCCTCGAAGATGGCTTTGTCGCTATAATTGGTTACGGGTATGCCATTGTCGTGGCCGACGCAGAAATCCTCCTTGGGTTGACTCGCTATGAGTCCGCTACCTTTTGCTTCCATGGAAGGTTGCGTAGCGACTTGAAGTTTAAGCGTTCCGTCCTTCGAAAGCGTCGCGACAATGCGTTGCGGCTCCGAAGTGTTTTGCAACGCGGATTCGACATGCGTTTGGCCGCTCTTGTTTCGAATCGTGAAAACGACATTTCCGTTCTTCAAATGCAATGCGTAACCAAGCGATGCGCCGCCGTGTGCGACGAGAATGCCATCCCGTTTTTTGGTCGCGACGAGGCAGCTCAGAGTGAACGGCTTGTCGCCAATTTGCGGTGCCTTAGCCGAGGTGACGACATCACCGGGCTTTAGTTTAGACAGATCGGCAGTTCCAGCTGCTTCCGTGTTTGGCTTGTCCGCCTCCATTGGGTAAAGCGTCCTCGGGTTATCAACATCGCCTGCTGGGCGTCGCGAGGACGGGTTATCGCCACCGATCTCGGCGTTCATCTTGTCAGCGAGTTGCTGTAGCCTTGTAACGATATCTGGATGCTTCGTTGCTAGGTTGGTCGATTCACCAATCTCGTTATCAAGATTGTA
>JANLRK010000366.1:0-4993 GCA_031361585.1 Pirellula sp.
AGAAAAACCCGTTCCGAATGGTGACGTAGTCCCCCAAGCTCCATGTACCTGCGTTTCCCAGTCAATGCTGAGACCGCAAAACCATTTGCCAGTGCCTTGCCCCAGCAAGACAGATCGGGATCGGCTCCATAGTAGGCTTGACCGCCACCATTGTGCCATCGAAAACCGGTTATCATTTCGTCCATGATGAACAAGGCACCATGGGCGTGACAAACATCCCGAACGCTGTTGAGAAAACCGGGTGAAGGGTCAACGTACTTGGCTGGTTCCATGATCAAGCCGGCGATGGCTTTGGGATGTTTCTCGAATAACTGCTTTACGCTTTCAAGATCGTTGTATCCAAACGTCAACGTCATGTCCTTGATGCAGTCTGGAATTCCTGCATCCATAGGGGTCGTACCTATGAACCAATCATCAATGGCAAAGAAAGGTTGGTCGCGGCAGAACGCGATTAGGTTGCGACCCGTGTGTGCTCGTGCAAGTTTCAATGCGGCCGTCGTTGCGTCGGAGCCATTCTTGCAGAATTTTATCATGTCGCTGTTCGGGACAAGGCTTAGCATAGCATCGGCCGCTTCGAGTTCCAGCAAAGACGGCCGTGAAAAGTTGGCACCTTTAAGAAGTTCGCGCTGAGCTGCTTCGACGACGGACGGGAACGCATGTCCTAACGCGACGCTGCGATTACCTTGTCCGTATTCTATGAACTCATTGCCATCGACGTCCCAAACATGGCTGCCTTGGCCACGTACTATAAAGCCGGGCGATTGCTCGGGGTATTGATCATCCCCTTTGGCATAGGTGTGGCAGCCACCAGGAATCAAGTTGTGAGATTTGGCTCTCAGTTCGTTGGACCGTTCGAAACGCATAGTTTGATACTTACTCTGCTCGCGAAACGGTTTGGAATTGATTGGCTATTGCAACTTCGCTCATGAAAGCCTCGTATTCCGAAATTTGTGCCAAACTAATACTTTGCATCGAGCCAACTCGCGTGAGACGATGCCGGTACCAGCGAGCTGTTTGTCGAATGGTTTCTCGAACATCCCAACCTGGTCTCCAATTCAGGTTCCAAAGTGCTTTATCGATAGAAAGTCGAAGGATACCAGCTTCGCGGGGTGCGTTAGGATCGCCGGCATCGATCCAGCTTCCGTGTCCCCATTCTTCCAAGAAGAGTTCGACCACTTCGCGCACTGGAATCTCGTTGCCGGGAAGAGGTCCGATATTCCAACCACTGCAATACTGGGGGTCGTCTGTTGTCATCAATTTTGACCCAAGGGTTAGATAGCCGCTGATCGCTTGCAGTACATGTTGCCAAGGTCGGAAAGACTGTGGGCTGCGGATTCGAACCGGTTGGTCAAGAGAAAGCGCCTTAACAGCGTCGACGATCAGAGCGTCAGGAGTCCAGTCGCCACCGCCGATAACGTTTCCGGCTCTCGCGCTGGCTATTTTTATTCCATGTTGTTTCAGTTTCGAAGTCGGGAAAAACGAATCTCGATAGGATCGAATTACCAACTCAGCCGCTCCTTTGCTTCCGCCGTATGGGTCATGTTCTCCCATGGCATCCGATTCGCGATACCCCCAAACCTGTTCGCGGTTCTCATAACACTTGTCGCTCGTAATCATAACTGCGCAACACGGCCGATTGACAACTCGAATGGCCTCCAAAACACTGGCGGTGCCCATCACATTGGTTGAAAAAGTCTCGAATGGCTCGCGGTATCCCCGTCGGACAACGGATTGCGCCGCCAAGTGGAAAATCAAATCAGGCTTGGAATTTCGGATAGCCTCAATCACTGTTTCGGTGTTGCGAACGTCAGCAACAATGTGCGATTCAAGGAGCGGCAATACTTCGCCTTCGACAAAATGACTTGGCTGCGTCGGTGGCTCAAGGGAAAGGCCGGTGATCTTGGCTCCCAAGCGATTTAGCCATAGGCAAAGCCATGCCCCCTTGAACCCGGTATGCCCAGTTACCAGAATCGACTTTCCGTCGAATGTATTTCCAAACATATTTTATTCCTTCGTCGAGCCCGGTGTTTGCGACTCATGCTTCCCCCTTATCCTAATACGCGACTTTGCGGCGCCCGATGGTAGTCGACTAAAATTGGGAAGGAAAGAAGCAAAACCGTACTGCGCTTTAGATTTTTGCGCCCTACGATCAGAGCGATCCATATTGCTCCTACACTTAGACTATTATGCGTACCAGCGATTTTGACAATTGATCTGGATTGCAGAGGGAATAAATGGGCCAAAACATGTGGTCAGCTATTCCAATTTCCAGCCGCCAAACGAAACTGACAATTGCAGTGAATTAGGCCCAAATACTATTTGCGAGACAATTACAGGGCAGGTTTTGATTCTACTTCTGAACGGAGAGTTATTGTTCGAGTCTCAACATCGCGATTGGATCTGCTGGTCCGCGATGAGGTGCGTTTATGGCGTTTGATACCGAGCAAACCACTGGAGTTTCGTCAGAGTATGGTCGACCAATCTTCAATATTGGCATGTCACTGGCAGATCAAGCGACCATTAGTGGCGTACGATTCATTACCTCTCTATTGATTGTTCGATACGCGGGCACTGCAGAGCTCGGTATATACTCGATGTCGTTTGGGTTCTTTCTGATTGCCACTTGCATGCAAGACGCTTTGGTCTGTGCGCCGTTTACTCTTTTTCATTCGCGAAACTTTGGCAATCATCTCCGTCGCTATCAGGGGAGCGTTCTTTTTCAAGTTTTGTTACTGGGGCTTGTCGCTGCAATTTGCTTCGGAGTCGCCTGGAGCATTGGACAACTGCGAGGAAACGCAACAGGCCTAAACGAGGCCTTCGGTGCGCTTGCATTGTCAACTCCGTTCTTGTTGCTACGGGAGTTTGCAAGGAGAGTTGAATTGGCCCGGCTACGTCTCACCACAGCGTTTTGTATCGACGCTTTCTCAGGTTGTCTTCAATTGCTATTCATTGGACTTTTGATAAATTTCAAATTGCTGACCATAGGCGGCGTTTACTTCGCGATGGGGGCGAGTTGCGCCATCCCCGCATTCGTATGGCTTTGCGTTGCTTACCGCGAAAGTCAGTATCATCGGTCCAGCGTCGTCGACGAAATGCAACGACATTGGGCCGTGGGCAGGTGGCCTTTTTTCGCACAGGTCGTGGGGATATTGCACTTGCAAGGGGTTCTTTGGATTGTCGGATGGAAATTGGGAGATGCGACGGCCGGAATGTTCGCGGCGTGCAACCTTGTTGTGCTGCTTATCAATCCTCTGGCTTTGGGACTCAGCAATGCCCTCAGCCCACTGGCGGTTCATACGTTTCAACAATCCGGCCCGTCCCGAGTGCGAGCATTAATTGCGATGGCGATGGCCGGAATGAGCACAATTATCACTTTGCTTTCGCTGGTAGCGTATTGGTATTCCGATATCATCATGCTGACTTTCACCAAGGATCCTTCGTCTAAGGGGCAAGGGGTTTTGATGTTGATGTTGGGAATCAATATGGCGCTAGGCGTCGCAAACATGCTGAACGATCAAGGCGTTTGGGCCATCGAACATCCAGATTGGTTATTGCGATCGACGCTATTGACCGTAGGAATCACGCTCCTTCTAGCGATTCCATTCGTTTTGCATTGGGGACTAAATGGTGCAGCCTTGAGTTTGATCCTTGGTCGCATTGTTGGCCTGACATACCAATCAACCAAATTCTTCTTTGGGCCCCTTAGCGTCCAACAGGATCAGTTATTGGAAACAAGGGGCCTCGCTTAGTAATGCGCGACCCAACGACCAAACCGAATCCGACTGCGGTCGCTGATCCAGCATCATCGACCACAGTCAAATTCTCAATCGTCACACCGACTTTGAATGCGGCTCGTTATTTTTCAAAATGCCTTTCGTCGGTTCAAGAGCAGCGAAGTGATTCGGTGGAAGTGCAGCACCTGATCCTTGACGGCGGCAGTACGGATGGCACCCTGGATCTCGCAGTCGGCTACCCTGTTACGCTTGTTCAGCGACCAACGGGAATGAATCTCGTAGATGCCATTTGTCTGGGTTTTGACCACGCTGACGGTGATCTCGTGGCATTCCTAGGTGCCGACGACATGGTCCTACCCAGCGCATTTGAGTCCATTGCAGAAACCTTTCGAAGCGAACGTCGCGATCTACTTTTCTGCCGAACGCGTTGGGTCGATTCGGAACTCGGTTCGCTAGGAGAGCTTGCTCCGACACCCCATTGGTTGACGGCTCAAGTACACGCTTCGCTAGGTTGGTGCTACATGTCCGCAAGTTCGACCTACATAACTCCGAAACTCTATCGTGAACTAGGCGGGTTTGACCATAGTTACACCAAGTCGTCGGATTACGAGTTCTATACTCGCTTGCTCAAGAAAAGAATACCGTTTAGCCGTGTCCATAAAACGGTTAGCTTGTACCGAAGGCACGACGACAACGAGTCCCTCAGACAGGACGCAAATTACTGGCGAGATTTTTACATGGTTAGGAAAACATACGCTCCCAAGGGCAAAATAGCCACCTGTTTTTGCGGAGCGTTGCTAAAGACGTGGATCTACGGACGAAATCCGAAATGGGCCTACCACCAAATCAAGCGGAAATTGCGTTCCGGATCCATGGTTGGTTAGCATCGTAGCTACGCTCGTTAGAGCGTGGATGGAGTCTGGTGTTTCACCCGCCACCATTGAAGCAGAAATCCGACGATACTCTAAGCAAAAAAGAAATCAAACTATACTAGGCGTAAATGCCCGTGAACCAAGGAGATCAAGATGAAAGTAGTACTGTTTTGTGGCGGGCTTGGAATGCGTTTGAGGGAGTTCTCGGATGCAATTCCCAAGCCGCTGGTAAATGTCGGAAATCGCCCGATCCTTTGGCACATCATGAAGTACTATGCCCATTACGGACATTCGGAATTCATCCTTTGCTTGGGGTGGAAGGGAGAGGCCATAAAGGAGTATTTTCTAAATTACAACGAATGTCTATCGAGCGACTTCATCATGGAC
>JANLRK010000428.1:0-2528 GCA_031361585.1 Pirellula sp.
ACCGTACTGTTCTTTGTTAGGCAGATACTCGCTGATCTCCGACATCGAGACAAAAGAATAGACCGGTTCTATAGCCGCACCCAAGGCTGTACTCATGATTCGCTGATGGACGCGATCGACTCGCAATGGATCCAAGTCCATCATGACCGTTGCGAAGTCGGCTTTGTGTCCGCTGATGACGAACGATTGAATGCGTTCTGGACGGGCTGTCGAGTTAGGTTCAATCGCCGCAGTAAAATCCGCCTTTGCCTCGTGTACGGCAGCCATGCCCATGCTTGCGAGCACCTCGCGTTTCCATCGATAGAAGTAATGACCGCAATGCAATCCTTGGATGGGAACCACCGAAGGTTCAGGGAGATTGGCGGCGGAACTATGGGGATGACTCATGAAAAAAGCGATCGATTGAAGTTACGTATCATAGGCTGCTAGCCTATCGAAATTGGATTGTAACATGCTTTCCTCTAGTTGCGAACCGCTACGCAATCGCTGCAGTTTGATTTGGCTGGATCGCTTAACCCTGAGCCGAAGGCCAGCAGGTGCGATCGTGAGACCTACCGTAGGTCACTCTTGCCGAGAGAGACTTTGCACTTGCTAGTGCAGTGTTAAAATGCTTTACAACGTTGTCCAGGGGGCCATGTTACAATCGATGCCCCCTGTTAAACCCTCTCAATAGAACTGACGTCGGAGAACCATCATGAATACATTGATTCGCATAATCCTCATTACGACATTCGTTGGATGCTTGCCTTCGCTGGCTACCGCGCAGCAACCAGCAGATGGAAAGCTGAGAATCGTAGTCTTCGGGGCGCATCCTGATGATGCCGAGTACAAGGCCGGGGGGACTGCCGCCATGTGGGCAAAACTTGGACATCATGTCAAATTGGTCTCCGTCACGAACGGTGATATTGGACATTGGCAAATGGCCGGTGGCCCTCTCGCGCAAAGGAGAGCAGCGGAGTCCAATGCTGCGGCCAACGTACTTGGAGTTACCTCGCAGGTGCTCGATATCCACGATGGCGAGCTTGTTCCAACCCTTGAGTATCGAAAACTGATTACGAAAACGATCCGAGAATGGAAAGCAGATGTGGTCATCGCCCACCGACCCTGGGACTACCATCCCGACCATCGCTACGTAGGGGTGCTAGTTCAAGACGCTTCCTTTATGGTAACTGTTCCGTTCTATTGCCCGGACGTTCCGCATCTCACTAAAAACCCGGTCTTTCTATATTCAAGCGATGGATTTCGAAAACCGTATCCATTTAGTGCCGATGTTGCAGTTGCCATTGATGAAGTGTTTGACAAGAAACTAGATGCAGTACACGAACTAACCTCGCAACATTACGAGGGGGGCGCAAGCGGAAGCGTGGAACACGTTCGCAGCGTACCACCCGCGTCCGACGTTGCTGGCCGCAAAGCTTGGCTCAAATCCAAATGGTCCGACCGTCAATCTGCAGAAGCTGATCGCAATCGCGAACTTCTGATCAAGTTGTACGGCGATGAACGAGGAAAGGTCGTCAAGTATGCAGAAGTATTTGAATTGTGCGAATATGGTTCCCGGCCAAACGCGGAAGAATTGAAAAAGCTTTTCCCGTTCTTCGGTAATTGATCATTTACCACAGTAGGTCACTCTTGCCGAGAGTGACCTTGCGCTGCCATGGCAGTATCAAAATACTCCTCGTACTGTCTGGCGCATACTAACCGCTTGTGTTCGAAAATTTATGAATTGGTGCTTACCGATTCTCGCTTTCCATTTCCCTAAAGAGCTTGAAAAACGGACTATCTGTCGAGAGGATCATTTGGCTGTCAGGGCCAATCGATTTTTCGTAAGCTTCGATCGTGCGAACAAACGTATAGAATTCACCTGTCTGTTGGATTGCTTCGGCGTATCGCTTGATAACGTCCGCATCGGTTTTTCCTTTCTGCTCGCTCGATTTTTGTTCTCCTTCCCCTTCGATCCTTGACACTTCGGCTTTGGTCTCGTTGAGGATGGCGGCTTTCAGTCTTTCGCCTTCGTTGACGTTTTTAGCGGAAATGGCTTGCCGCTCGGCAATCCATCGATCAAACGTCTTGCGTCGTACGCTGTCCACGAATCCGATTTGAGAAATGCCAACATCGATCAGCTCGATTCCACGTCCAGTGTCTGCTTCATTTCCTGTGGAGGCCATGCGTCGATGGGCTTCGGTCTTGATTCGATTTAGAATTTCTGCCCGTCCAAAGCGAACTCCCTTGGGTTTGGATTCAGTAGCTTTTTGTAGCAACTCGGCCGGAACGCCAATCGGCATCTGCTCGATCGTATTTCCGAGTCCTATATCGCTAATCAAAAGCTCGCGATTCGTGCTGCGAACGATTTCTTCGAGGTCATACAGAGTAATCACATCTCGAATAGAACTTCGTACGATTTGTCCAACACGCTTTTCCGCTTCGTCCATTGTCCTCAATCGTTGAATAAAGATTTTTGGATCGTTGACTCGCCAGATGGCCCACGATATCAACTCAATCTTCTTGTTGTCCTTGGTTGGAAGATCGGG
>JANLRK010000433.1:0-4428 GCA_031361585.1 Pirellula sp.
CGGTTTGAAACGGGTTCGGGTTGAGTCGCAAACGTACAACGCGAAGTTTCGCGATGGCAACGGGATTGTTCAAGTTGTGTCGACCGGTTGCCGTGAAAAGCAATCGGCAATGTCGGTTCTCGATGAACTCACAAGCCGGGCTGAACTTGTCAAAGCTAAAGTGATGACAAGCGACCAAGCAAACATCGCCGACTTTCAAAATACGTTGCTGTCGGAACATATCGCGGAATATGTTGCACACTTGGAATCCCGCAACGTTCACATTGACCGAACGAAGACGACTAGAACGCGGTTGGTTGAGTCAAGCGACGGTTGCGGGTTCCGATACTTAAACGACTTGAACGCGGACCGTTTGCATAAGTGGCTAGCGTTGCAATTGAGTAGCAAGGAACGCAACATGTCGGCGGCAGTTTACAACGGCTACGTTCAGATTTGGGTATCGTTCGGCAATTGGTGCATTGGCAAGCGGATTGGCGGCAAGCGTTCAAGCATGAATGGCGACAAGCGTTTGATTGCGAATCCATTCGAGGGTATGGGTAAACTCGATGAACAAGCCGACCGACGCCGCAAGGCAAGAGCATTGACCGAAAGCGAACTTGTGTTGTTACTCGATGCCGCAAGACGGCGACCGATTGAGGATGCAACTACCGTTCGAACCGGACCGAACAAAGGCGATTTGACCGCCAAGGTAAGCGATGAACGCCGAAGCGAATTAGAACGAATTGGTTACGAACGAGCGTTGATTTACAAAACGGCGATTCTTACCGGCCTGCGATTTAAAGAACTGCAAACGCTTGTTGTTAGCGATATGTCTTTTGGCGATATTCCGTTTGTGAAACTGCAACGGAACAACGAGAAGAACCGCAAGGGTTCAACTGTTGCGTTGCGGTCCGATTTGGCGACTGACTTGAAAGAATGGTGCAAAGGCAAAGCGACAAGCGACCTAGTGTTTTGCGTACCAAAGGGATTGCTTCGGATTCTCAACCGTGATTTGAAAGCTGCCGGCATTCCGAACATCGATTCTGAAGGCTTTGTAGTGCACGTACACGCATTGCGACATTCGTTTGGCACTCATCTGTCGATGGCGGGTGTTTCGCCCCGCGTAGCGCAAGCGGCGATGCGACACAGCAACATTTCGCTAACGATGAACACCTACACCGACGCAAGGCTGCTTGACACTTCGGCGGCGGTCGAGTCTTTGCCATCGTTTCCGCTTGGAGGAAGTTTCGTTACATCTCCCGTTACATCTGCTACGGTCGATTTGTGTCATTTAGGGGCAATTTCTGACACTTTAGCGAGTGCCGACGATTCGACTGAGAAACAAAAAAACCCTGCAAATCCCTTGAGAAATGCAGGGTTTTCGTCAATCGGGCCGGCGGGATTCGAACCCACGACCTCTACCACCCCAAGGTAGCGCGCTAGCCAGGCTGCGCTACGGCCCGATTTTGTTCTGAATTGCTGCTACCAGCCCTCCAGATGCTCGAAGTGTAACCCATTCAACACTTCTCGCCAAGGTTCCAGCGAAAATCATTAGGTAAACAGCTATCCCTATCCCGCTACTCTGCTTGTTGTCTGTGCTATGCGCTCGAGGCAATTGTGGCACGGCACTCCGTGCCGAGTAACACGGCACGGAGTGCCGTGCTACACTGGCATCATGACTGCTGAAATCGCCAACAACACGGATTTAGAATCCTTCGTCAAGTCCATTGCTCATTTACTTACTATTTCTGAAAAGCAAGTCCAAGCGACTATCGAGCTACTTGATGCTGGCAACACTATCCCCTTCATCGCTCGCTATCGCAAAGAAGCCACTCAATCGCTCGATGAAATGGCGCTCCGCGCGATCGAAGATGCCCTCGAAAAAGCCCGTGACCTCGCAGCTCGAAAAAAAACAGTCCTCAAAACCATTGACGAACAAGGACTCCTTACCGACATCCTACGCAAACAAATCATCGCTTGCAACGACATTCAGACTCTCGAAGCGATCTACTTGCCCTTTAAGCCCAAACGTCGTACGCGCGCAACCATCGCACGTGAACGCGGGCTGCAACCATTGGCCGATCTGCTCCTAAGCCAAAAAAACATAGGACATCCCAAACAAGAAATACTCAAACAGTACGTCAACCTCGAACTCGAAGTGCCCGATCCTGCTACCGCATTGCAAGGTGCTCTCGATATCGTCGCGGAGACTTGGGCCGATCATGCTGCCACTCGTACCTGGCTCGTAAAGGAAGCAAAATTGCGAGGCCGCGTCACCTCCCAAGTCAAACGTGGCAAAAAAGAAGAAGCCAACAAATTCGAAATGTACCACGAGTTCAGAGAACCCGCCGCCAAAATCCCATCCCATCGATTGCTCGCCATGCTTCGCGGCGAAACCGAAGGCATGCTCCGTATCGGTATCGAAGTCGATAAAGAACAAACAGTCTCCCAACTCAAACAACAACTCGTTACCAATCGCCAGTTTGAATTCTATGGCGAGCTTCTCAATACAGTCGAGGATTGCTGCGAACGGCTGCTGATGCCGGCAACCGAAACGACCGTGCTCCAAGAACTAAAGGAAAAGGCCGACGAAGAAGCGATCACGGTATTCGGGAAGAACCTAAGAGAACTCCTGCTCTCACCGCCCGCTGGCCCAAAAGTTACCATCGGAATCGATCCTGGCTTTCGCACCGGATGCAAAGTCGCTGTTGTCGATGGCACGGGAAAGTTCTTGACCAACACCACCATCTACCCAACTCCACCGCAAAACGATCTCGACGGAGCTGGTAAAGTCCTCTTGGGTTTGATCACCAAATACCGAGTCGAACTCATTGCTATTGGCAACGGTACTGCCTCGCGTGAAACGGATGCATTTGTCGCTGGACTGATTCGCCAACATGAATTGAAGATCACTAAGGTTCTGGTGAGTGAATCGGGTGCATCTATCTACTCAGCCAGTGAGCTGGCAGCCCGCGAATATCCAGATCTGGACCTCACCGTTCGAGGAGCCATCAGTATCGCGCACCGATTGCAAGATCCACTTGCAGAACTGGTCAAAGCAGATCCCAAATCTATCGGTGTCGGCCAATACCAACATGACGTAAACCAAAAACTCTTACGCAAACGGCTCGACCGTGAAGTGGAGTCATGCGTAACCAGCGTCGGCGTGGACCTCAACATGGCGAGCGCATCGCTGTTGTCGCACGTAACGGGCATCGGGCCAAAGCTTGCTGAAAACATCGTGCATTACCGAGATGAAAACGGCCGGTTTGAAACCCGTTCTCAATTGCTCAAAGTTCCGAAGCTTGGCAGCAAAGCATTCGAACAGGCCGCAGGTTTCTTGCGAATACGTGACGGCAAGCAACCGCTCGATAACTCGGCCGTCCATCCGGAAAGTTATGCTGTTGTCGAACGCATGGCCAAGCAACTGAAGACGGACACCAAATCCCTTGTAGGCAATGCAACTCTGGTTCACAAACTTCAGCCAATAGACTTCGTAGACGGATCGTTCGGATTGCCAACGGTAAATGACATCCTACAAGAGCTTGCTAAGCCAGGCCGCGATCCTCGAAGCGAGTTTCGCGTTGTTCAGTTTTCCGAGAGCGTACACTCAATGCACGATCTCAAGCCTGGAATGGTACTCGAAGGGGCTATTACCAATGTGACGCACTTCGGTGCCTTTATTGATATCGGTGTCCATCAAGATGCCCTCATTCATATCTCCCAGTTGGCGGATGTTTACGTGAAGGACCCAAGCGAAATCGTTGCGGTTGGAGATATCGTCAAAGTGAAAGTGCTAGAAGTGGATATCGATCGCAAACGCATTGCGGTTACGAGGAAGTTTTGAGGGTTGAGGGTTGAGCAGGAGGGTATTTATTTCTTGCATTGGTAAAGGACAAGGCCTGCATAGAGTGCACCAACCCCGAGCACCACATTCAAAACACACGCCAGCATGGCGAGTCCGATTTTCCCTCGCTGCAATTGCTCGACGAGCTCCAGCGAATAGGTTGAAAAGGTGGTGAAGCCGCCACAAAATCCAACTCCCATCAACAAGTAAATCGCTTGAGTGCGATCGTTGACGCAACCTGCGATACAACCCAAGATCAAAGAGCCGAGTACGTAGATCTAAGTCGTAGCTATAGGGAATTGATACGGCGATGTTGCCAAGTGGCCGAGCCAAGTTCCGACGCCGTATCGTAGGATGCTGCCGAGGGCGCCCCCGATTCCCACCAAGAATACAGGATGTGAAAAAACAGTAGGAACCCAGTTCATAGTTTTAAAGACGAAGGAGGTCGGAACAAGTCAATTATCTCTCGTGTGCACACTCGCACGCCATATTACCACAGAGACACGAGGTACACAGAGGGAAGACCGGTCGTTCTCTGTGCTCCTCGCGTCTCTGTGGTTCAGAACTAACGCAAATGGTCCGGCGGTCCCTTTACGATGGAC
>JANLRK010000457.1:0-1942 GCA_031361585.1 Pirellula sp.
GCGATGTTCAAATCGCTCGCCGACATGGGAATCAATGTGTTGATGATCAACACGAGCGAATTGCGAGTGAACGTGGTCATCAATGGCAAGCGGGGACAGCAAGGACTAGAATGCCTTCAAAGGACCTTCGAAGAGTCGCTGCTTTAACTAATAGTTTACCCGCCAATAATGTTTAACCGGCGCAGCCGCGGCGACTATGTTTAACCGGCGCAGACGCGGCGACTATGTTTAACCGGCGCAGCCGCGAGCACGCAGTACCATGTGATGACCTGCATACAATTGTGGCACGGCGGTCCCCGCCGTGATTTCCCGCCGTCTTTTCTCGGTCGGGACCACCAAGCCACACTCAAGAAAGCAATAACATGCCTCACGGCTTCCATTTAGACAAAGGGACAGTCATCCGATTCCAAGGCGCGGACCGTTGCCGAGTGCTCAACAACCTTTGCACACAGGATCTTCGTAAGCTAACCGACGGGCAAGCCGTAGAAACATTCATAACCGATGGAAAGGGTCGCACGTTTGGACATGGTACTGCGATGTCCATTGGCGGCGAAGCCTTTTTTGTCACGGTACCAGATCAGGGCGGCAAACTCGTTCCGCATTTCGATCGTTACATCATCCGCGAGGATGCCGTTCTCACCGACGTTAGCAACGATTTTCAGTTTTGGCTTTTTCAAGATCGAACGACCGCATCCCTAGCGTTCGAGATTTCAACCGAGGCGTTTCCTGGCCAGGCGAGTGTAAAGAGCATCGAGCTAGATAACCAAAGAGTCATCCTGCTGCATGCACCTTGGATCGGGCCTGACTCGATTCTCGGGCTTGTGCCTTCAGGTTTCAGCGACCAGACAATGATGAAGCGATTGGGGTGTGATTGGATCCAAAGCGATATGGTCCAGCGCGCCGGTTGGGAACTGGCTCGCATTCAAGCTTTTTGGCCATGGTATGGAGTCGACTTGGACGATCGCCATTTGCCTCAGGAGCTGGATCGTGATAGCACAGCTATTTCGTTTAACAAAGGATGTTACTTGGGACAAGAGACCATCGCTCGGCTCGACATGCTTGGGAAGGTTCAAAAAAAACTCGTAAAAATAGCTATCGATTCGAAGGAGTGCCCAAAGGCCCAGACCGTCATTCAAGCGGATGGAAAGGAAGTTGGATCGATTTGTTCAGCTGCTTTGGATCCAGCCAGCGGGGGTTGTTTGGTATTGGCATACGTCAAGCGTAGTCATTTTTCCTCGGGCCAAGTCTTAAACATACAGGGGCACGCAGCCCACGTCGTCTAAATAGCACGGCGCGCCAGCTAGTGATTTGCATTGTCTGGATTGTCTGGTTCCCGGGCTCGGCCTGGGAACCAACTGACTTGCGGGCTCTGCCAGCTCCTTCATTTTGTAAACGGCGAATGGCGAGGCAGAGGCTCGGGAGCCAGGGAACAAGTTGCGAACTCAAAGCGAGCACGCTCGTGTTTACCTGCCCGTTGGATTAAAATGCGAAATGAAACCGATCTCAGCGTAAACGATGAAGGACAAATTTGCGTTGTCCGCGAGAATAACATTAAGATGGTTGCATGGAAGGCTGGTAGAGAGTGAACCGAGACATTGCCTTGCAGTTGATGCACGAGTACGTTGAGAATGAATCCTTGAGACGTCATATGCTTGCCGTAGAAGCAGCCATGCGAGCCTACGCGACGAGTCTAAGTGAGGACGTTGAGAAATGGGGCATCGTTGGGTTGCTACACGATTTCGACTACGAGCGCTGGCCCAATCCACCGGATCACCCGACCAAAGGCAGCGAAATCCTAAGACAAAAGCAATATCCGGAGGATGTCATCTATGCAATTCTTTCGCATGCAGACTACTTACCGAATTATCCCCGAATTTCCCGTCTCGACAAAGCGCTGTATGCGTGCGATGAACTGAGTGGTTTCTTGGTCGCTTGTGCGCTG
>JANLRK010000484.1:0-6862 GCA_031361585.1 Pirellula sp.
GCGTCCATAGTGAATCAAATACGGGTCTTGGCCTGGAAAGCAACCGGATGCTCGAAACCAAAGTTGCCGGTTTTCTTCGTCCACTTGTTCGATCCCACGAAAGACCCATTCGCCAGCGGTCACTGGATTTTTAATGGATCCTGTTTGGGCATCGACGAGGTAGACATGCCTCCAGCCACTTTGTTCCGACGCGTAGAGAATTTCTTGAGATGACTCAAGCCATGTCACTTGGCTGACGCTATCCGTATGGGCGGTCCAAATAAATGTAGGGCTTGTTTCATCAATGATGTTTCGAACACCGCCATCGATAGAGTCGACTTCGATCAGTCGAAAGCGCTGATGGCCCCGATCGGTTTGCTGATAAGTAAACTTGGTATTGGATTTGTTCCAACGAAGCCTCGGGCGAGCAAATTCGCTTTCGAAGCGATCGACCTGAGGCTTGATTTGAATGCGAGATTCAAGCTGGAGCAGATTCAATTCGTACCGAGTGAACGCGTCGCCCGGGAGGGCATACGGGCGAGATTGTAACTTGGCACGCCCTCCACCTTCTGGCGAAGACTGAATGAGGTGAACTTCTTTGGCGTCACCGGATTCGATGCGAAATACAATCAGTGTCTTTGAATCGGGCGACCAAGTCATTTGGCCAAATGGGTTTCCCTCGGTACCGTCTTGGCTGAGGACAAATTCGGCTTCATCGCTTGATTGGACAACCACATTGTGGTCCTTGACTAGAGCCAGCCATTTGCCATCCGGTGATCGTCCCGAATCTGGTGCGTTACCTCGCGTTCGATTGCGGCGACTAAACGGAACGGACGGCGACCTTTTGTTGCCATCGATTGCAATTACCGTCGGTCGATCCATAGCGTCGTAGATACCTAGCTCCTCGCCTCGATCATTGACGACCGCCCAACGATGGCCGCCAAAGGTGTGCTGATCTTTTCTGGCACCTGGGCCAATCTTGCCGTAGGATGTTCGAGTCGCATCCCCTGAGATCCAAAAGATCTCAATCGGCGTAGCCATTTTGTTGTCAAACGAAATCTCTGTGTCAGCTCCCGTTTGAGGCGTGCGAGACGCTTCGGAGGCAACTCCATCCGTTGGAAGCTTGGCCGGTGACGTGTCGATCGACTCCTTAACGCCATTTGTTGCAGCAATCCACTCCCATCTCTTTTTTCCAACCAAAAAGAGCCTCCCGTCTTCGCTGAATTCGAGCTCCTCGATTGGCAATTGTCCCGTCTCGACGCCTTCACCCAGCGCAATCGCGACCGCGTCATGATCAAACGCAAGCCTGCGATTTCCAATCTCTGCATCTACGACAATGAACTCCTTTGCGCCATCGAGCAGATCGTTGCGATACCAAAACGTGGTGTCGTTGGCGAACCAATGCGCATCGACCCGATCTCGAAAAACGCGTCGCATTCCGCGATCAACGCGATTGCCTCGCTGCTGAGACGCCACAGGCTGTCCATCTAAATCTTCTTCCATCTCGAAGAGATCGTCTGCCCAACCGGAGGCCATCAAGTAGCAAAGCAATAGGCCTCGAATTGCAATCTTCAGCGTGGGTCTCACAATAGTCTCGCGTCTACTCGTGGATGAAAACATTGTAGTCAAGGGGTAGCCGTGCTCAGGAAGATCGAACAACCAGACTATTTTTTTTCGCCCTTGAATCCGGCTTCGAGTAGCTCTTTGTAGCCTGGCTTCAATGGACGGATATCATATCCATACTTTTCGATGATCTTACCAGCTTTGAGAGAGCGAAAGCCTACCGCGCAATGAGTGTAAATGGTTACGTCTTTGGGTAGCTTTTCTCTCAACGATTTTTCGTCGAACTTGTCCTGCAGATCTCTAAAGGGGAGATGGATGGCTCCCTCGATGTGTCCATCATTCCATTCAATCAAGTCGCGGACATCAACCAGGACCGCGGTCTTTCCGGCTATTCTTTCTTGGACTGTTTTAAGCGAATCCTCGGTATGTTTGAGTTCGGTCAATAGCTCTACCGCACCGGAGGCCATGGTTAGGATCGCAGTAGGTAAGGTTTTATCGATATCAGGGTAGTAGTCCGGAGCGTGTAGGCTGAGCGTTTGCCCTCGGCGTTGCATCGCTTCGAATCGGCCGGCCTCAATGGTTCCGATCCGAAACATTACGCTCGGAACTCCAGCGAGACCAAATTGACTAAAATCTTCTCCTCCCATCACTTGATCGGCTTCACCGACTCGGTCCTTTCCGATCGTCCCTTCGAGTGTCTTGCGAAGTCGTTTGGTCAGCTCCAAATGGTTGTAAAGAGCTGGCGTTCCGTCAGATAATGTGATGAGGGGTTCCTCGGCACCGTAGGCTGCGGCGATCGCTTTGGCCTTTCGATGAATGGAATCGATCAGTAATTTGCGAACGGTCGGCGAATAGCTTCGAACGGTCAACTGCAATTCGCATCGGTCGCCAATAATATTGTGCTTGGTTCCGCCATGAATGGCACCAACCGTGATAACGGCGGGCTCCGTTGGCTTCACTTCACGGCTTACTATTGTTTGCAGACTCATGACTAACTCTGCGGCCTGCACGATGGGATCGATGGTTGAGTTTGGCGCCGCACCATGACCTCCACGACCTTTGACGACGATATCGACGCTATCTACGTTGGCCATCATGTAGCCCTCTCGCAAAGCGACCGTAGTTGCTTTGGTTGCTTCGCAGTGAAGGGCCAGGGCGAAATCTGGTTTCGGGAATTTTGAAAACAATCCGTCGTCAAGCATCTTCTGAGCGCCACCGCCGCGTTCCTCTGCGGGTTGTCCTATCAACATGAGCGTACCACGCCAACGATCTTTGTTTGCCGACATGAGCCGGCCAATTGCAATCAGATTTGTCATATGTACATCGTGACCACAGGCATGCATGATGCCAGTCGTCGCACCGGAAGAAAGCGTAGTCTTCTTCGTGGAGGCACGCGGCAAACCAGTGACTTCACTTACCGGCAATGCATCAAGGTCCGTACGCAACATGAGCGTCGGTCCCGATCCATTCTTAAGCACGGCGACGACTCCATGCCCACCAACTTCGGTTGTTACCTCAAATCCCGCTTTTTTCCAGGCTGCGGCTATGTATTTGGCCGTCTCTTCCTCTTGATAAGAAAGTTCTGGATTCTCATGCAACCACCAATAGTCCTCAACCAATGTCGCCAGGTTTGCATCGATCCATGTTTGAATCCACTGCGTCGATTGCGAATTCGAATTCGAGGTTTTAGGCTCTTGCACGCATGCAATGCAATCGGACGACAGCAGGCCTACGCAAAATACGAATATGGTCTGAAAACGAACTAAAAACATGAGCAATGCCTACTTGATTGTGGTTAAAGAATTGCGGCGAGGCAGGGTGGTTTTACCGGCGAACAATCCAGCAGGACAAGCCTGCGGTACTTCTGAATCCCGCCGGCTTGATCGGTGGGTCCTTCGGGTCTTTTTTTTGGCTGCACACGGAGTTAGCGTGTGAGCAATCAGCTAAATCATTGATGCAAAAGTTGGATGACCTCTTGGTGGAACTATCCTACTTCGGGCAACACAAAACCATTACGATATTCTCGCGTGAACAACTTGTTCGCTGCCTCGCTGGTTGAAAGTTCGGTCTTAGGATCAATGGTCAGCTCCATGCCCAAAGAAAGTTTTGTCATGCTGAAGTCTACATTGTTTTCCTTTGTATACTCCTCGAAACTGGACAGCGTTTCCGAAACGTACTTGTTTTCTGACCATTTGCTAGGGCGCGCGTCGGGTGTCGTTTCTTTGCCTAAATGCCACGAAACGTTGCCTAGATGAGCAAGTGCACTCGAAAGATGACCATCCTCAATATCTAAATGGAGGTCTCTGTAGTTGCGGCTTCGGATTGCCTTCACGAAATTGGCGAAGTGGGCTTTGTACTCACCGCCGCTCCATTTGTCGATCACGTTGCCATCTTTGTCAAACGCAACACCGGACGTGTAATTCGGTGCGACGACATAGCCATCGGTGCCATACCAAAGATTGGAAGCTCCATCGAATGGTTCCACGCCTTTGAGTCCAAAGGTCACTTTGGATTTGATGTCCAGGCCACGAACATCCGAGATCAGCAACGCATCATCCCACTCATAAAACGTGACTTGGCTATTTGCCACATCACCGTTGTCGACGTAACCAAGACGACCGCCAATGCTAAGAACTCGCTTCGGAAGTTCCTGCTTCCTAAGTCCCCACCTTGCTTTGTCTAATTCGTGCGGGTTTTGATTCCCGAGATCGCCGTTTCCAGTAGCGCTCACCCAATGCCAATCGTAATGCAACTTCTTGCGTACCGGAATCGCCTTGGGCGCTGGTCCACACCACAGGTCGAAGTCCATGCCAGGAGGAATTGGTGCGGGCGAATCAACCATTCCAATGCTGCCACGACGTCTAAAGCAAATCGCCTTAGCTACACTTACTTTGCCGATCTTGCCGCTATGAACGAAATCGAGTGTGGATCGCATCCCAGTCATGCTTCGACTCTGTACCCCCATTTGGCAAATACGCCCCAGCTTGCGCGCCCATTGCGTCATCACTCGGCCTTCCCGAACGTTATGGCTACAAGGCTTCTCGACATAAACATCCTTGCCCGCTTGCATAGCCCATACGGACATCAATGCGTGCCAATGGTTAGGCGTGGCGATCGAAACCGCGTCGATCGTCTTGTCTTCTAATAATTTGCGAACGTCTTGCATATACCTTGGCTGGACCGCAGCGCTTTTAAATTTGCCAATAACTTTTTCATAGGCCGCAGGATCGCAATCGCATATGGCCACAACATCCACGTCAGGCAACTGAAGCCATTCCGACAGGTGCGAGCCTCCTTGACCATTCACGCCTATCGTAGCGACCCTCAGTTTCTCATTCGGGCCAATAACGCGATCAGGTTCAGCGGCTGGCAATTGGATTGAACCACTGCCACTGGCTAAAGCCACAGTGGCCGCGATGAGTGCACGTTCAACGAAATCGCGGCGTGAAATGTCCATCGGTACGTTCACGAGAGAGCTCCCTGGAGGTGGAGGTTATTGATACACAGTGACTGAAGAGACTCATCATAAACAATATGCCGGGCCAAAAACAGCCATGGCGCGTAGGTCATTCTTGCCGAAAGTGACTTTGCACTGAAAGTGAAGGAAGTCGCAGGATTTAAAAGAATACGGTGTGATCGATGTGATTGCGCCGCGCGTGTACCCACACTAAAGAAATCGCAAGACAGTTTGACATCCCGACGCGAGTCAAAGATCAGTCAGTCGAAGCTTACATGCACATATCGAAAACTGATAGAGAACCCCGAAAGCCTGGCCAAAGAAATCGACCCATTTTGTGGTTCGCTTCTGCCGCATGCGACGAGGTACTAGCAACGTCATTGGGTGGGCGAGTCGCTCCGCGACTCTGCGCCTCGTAGCCTAGGCTTACAGCCGGCTTACAGCCTGGGGGACAGTTCCGGTGTATAGGACGGAAGTCGTTAACAGCGAACGACGTAACAGCTCTCGGTGGCTTCAATTGAGCTGATGGGAATCGCCAAACGCGCGAAAAGACTGCGGATCGCAGATTCATCTCGATAGGGCTGATGCAACGGCGCAGCGTTGATCAGTGAATCAGCCTGAGGCATCTTCTTGAAAATACTCTGCATACTCGCTGCAGCTCGTTTTTCTTTGGCGGTTGAAAGGAACCACGATCGAAACAAAAGTCCAAGCGTCCGGATGTAGTTCAGATTCGCTTTCTGAGATGTCCATGCAACCGTTTGAAGTGGTGTCTTCTGGTGCATGGTCATCATTTCCTGGAAAGCCACTAAGTTGCCCTTCAACAGCCCTAGCCTGGTCAGAAATGATTCCAGCGGAGCGCTCAATCGATAGAACGCCACGAATATTTTGCCGGGTGGAGTGAGAATTCTTCGAGCTTCGCGAAACATTTCCTGAATCGCTGAATCATCATCGATGAAATCGACGACTCCGGTTGCGTAGATGATCGTATCGTAAGAACCTTCACCAAAGGGAAGCGCTCGTGCGTCAGCTTTCACCAATGATATTTTTCGTCGCAATGCGGCGTAGCGGATCATCTCCGCACTTATGTCAACTCCGTCGACTTTCAATCCACGCTGCATCAAGGCTTCGACGATCAATCCTTGACCAGCGCCGATGACTAAAACAGGCTCGTCAACGTCACCGATGATCCTTTGGAGACTTGGCACATTGAAATAGTTGTTCTCGATGGATGCATGGTAGGGCGCCAATGCATCCCAAAAATCTGACACGTGTCGAACCATGAATTCGTTGCCTCACTGAAGTCCGTTTGTAGTTAACCGCCGCGTTAGAAGCACGTGGCCCAGTGCCGCACCGCCAACACAAATAGGGACGATGTAGGCATAGGGCAAATAGCGAATCAACTCCAGGGGTGGGTCAACTTGCCAACCAATAGGAATCGGCGATGACAAGATTGCGACCCGTCCTACATTTACCAAGAGTATGATTCCTACAATGTTAAAGAGCCAAGCTAGCACTTGCCGCTTCTCGACAAAGGGAAATATCAAGCAGGCCATAGTTCCTGACACGATATCCCAGTTACTTCCCGTCCAAGTCATCGTTTCAGGAATCGTCCCGCTAGCACGCCATTCATGCAAGACTAGCTCCAATGGCAAGCGTAATCCCTGAATACCTACCAACCAAGCGAGCGGCACACGAGCGGCCATGTCTCTACCGAGTGGAGTAAAACCGATGGATAAGGCTATGGCGACGGTTCCAACGAGAAAGATTAATCCAAAGGGTATGAAGGCACGCTGCAGTATCCCTGAGGAAACGATGGCAGCTATCGCAGCGCAATACACACCCATCCAAGTACACACTCCCAAT
>JANLRK010000493.1:0-10339 GCA_031361585.1 Pirellula sp.
AGGGTTGGGTTGCCCTCCAATTCCGAACGTCGTTTGCGAGCGGGTTGCAAATAAGCGTCCGAGGCATCTGCCAACCGCTTCTTTACCTCGCCATAGCCGAAGCCTCCGCGCAAATAGATCGTTCGAAGTTCTTCGATCTGCTCCTCGGACGCAAACAATCGATATAGTTGAAACAGATGATCGGTCTCAGGATCCTTGGCATGTTCCATCGGACGCGAGTCGGTACTAATCCGCATGATCTTTTTGCGAAGTTCTTTTGGATCTTCGAATAGACCGAGGGTATTGTTGTAACTCTTACTCATCTTCTCACCATTCGTGCCAGGTACCTTGGCCGCGCCCGGAACAATCTTGGCCTCGGGCATAGTAAAGACTTCGCCGAAGTGCGAGTTGAAACTACGAGCAAGATCGCGACAAACCTCAATGTGCTGGACTTGGTCCTCGCCGACCGGAACCCAATTGGAATCGTAAGCCAATATGTCAGCAGACATGAGAACCGGATAGTTGAATAGGCCGACGTCGGCCCGAAGCCCTTTGGCCGTCTTGTCTTTATACGCATGGCAACGTTCCAATAGACCAAGCGGTGTGCCGGTCATCAACAGCCAACACAACTGCGAAACTTCGGGAACATCGGATTGCACAAACAAGGTCGCTCGTTCCGGGTCCAAGCCAAGGGCCAACAAATCCAATGCTGCATCCTTGACATAGCCTCGCAAAACTTCGGGCTCGCGAACGGTGGTCAATGCGTGTAGGTCCGCAATGAAATAATAGCCGTCATGCGATTCTTGGAAATGGATGTACTGTTTGATCGCACCAAAATAATTGCCCCAATGGAAACGACCGGTTGGCTGGATACCGCTCAAAACTCGCATTTTTCAAATCAATCAAGTGAGTGTTTGCAACATCCTGCGACGTTACGTTTTCAATGTTCCAACAATCTCTCGCACCGAATTCGCGCCGATGGAGTTCAGAGCGTCGGGCAATCCGCGGACAAGTTTGAGACTGACCAAAGGATCATAATAATTTGCCGTTCCTACCTGGACCGCAGACGCGCCAGCAATCAAGAACTCCATCATGTCATCAAGGTTCGCGATACCGCCGACACCGATCACTGGGACACCAACTTGGCTGGCAACTTGATAGACGCATCGCAAAGCAATCGGCTTGATGGCGGGTCCGCTCAGTCCGCCGACCACGTTAGCCAGTAATGGTTTTCGTTTACGCCAATCGACTGCCATCCCGAGCACGGTGTTGATGCAGGTCACCGCGTCTGTACCCGCATCTTTCGCTGCCCTCGCGATATCAACGATGCGAGTCACGTTCGGTGTAAGTTTGGTAATGATCGCACAGTCGAGGACCTTCCGAACGTTGCTGACCACCTCGAAGCAGAGTTTGGCATCGGTCCCGAAATCAACACCGCCGGAAACATTGGGACAGGAAACATTTAGCTCAACGGCTTCAAGCCCATCGGCTCCCCTCAATCGCTCGGCCATTAATACGAAGTCATCGAGGGACTTGCCTGCGATGCTCACGATGATCGTTGCCGCCGTGGACTTGAGATAAGGCCAGTGATTCGCGAGGAAATATTCGATTCCATCGTTGTCTAAGCCGATCGCATTGAGGAGTCCAGAACTCGTCTCCACGGTCCGCCAGGGTGCGTTGCCCTGTCGTGGGTTCTGAGTGATGGTTTTTGGAAGGACCCCTCCTAATTCTGCAAGGGGTACAACACCTGCCATTTCCTTCGCGTAGCCAAAGGTTCCGGAGGCGACGAGGACAGGATTCTTTAGAGCGAGCCGACCAAGCTGGACTCGCAAGTCCACTTCAGGCGCCGTTGACGTATTCGAATGCGATGCCTCGATCATCCAGGATGAGAGCCCTTACCAAGTCGCCTAACGATCGCCTCGGTAGGCAAAGCAATCACAGTGGCATTGGCCATGGTATCGGTGGAAAGGATATCCAATGAATCATCACCACCTTCGGCAGCTTCGTACTGGACCAAGAATGCCCCGACTTGAAGATAATTTTCATGGAATATGGGTGGCCAGAAATCCTCTGCGCGGTGAGCAAGTGTCCTTGCCAACAAACGCGTGGCACGTCCAGAGAATCCACTGAGCACCATTTCGAGGCGACCAAGCGATTCACGGAAAATATAAAACACGAGAGCGGCGTCCTTGCCTGGTGTCGCCCCACCTGCAAAGGCCCAGCTTCCGTCGGCGGTTTCATAATAGAGCCCAGCTTCGGAAGCTTTTTCACTCTTGCTAAGCTGCATACCAGCGGAACACGCCGGTGGATGCGGATCGTGATCTCTGTATCGCAAAAAGAATGGACAAGCTCGTTCAGAGGCCTTCGATACGTTGTCTTGAGTGACAAACGCGTCGCAGCCAAATGCGTTGGCCAGCACAAGTTCAACGGTCGGATTGCTCTTAACAGATCCAAGGCAGACCATAGCCTTGTCGCCACCCATTTCTGAAAAGTCATCGTAGACGCTTTGAGCTCGCGAGTGCACTTGCTCAACGCTCATCGTGCCTGGGCTCCAAACCAGAGTTTGACGAAGGTGCTCAATGTGCGGCATCTCCTTGCCGCCTCCCTTTTTAGCCGAAATAGCTTTGGCTGTTCCACCTAGCGTTGATACTCCGTTGAGAACTTCGCCAGCAAGCACGCTATCTGAAGCAACTATCCACGCAGTGTCGGCGGATTCGTTGTCGGGCGGACGTCGAACACCTACGCAAATCTCCAATCGCGATCGACGAGCAAGCATTTCCCAGAAATTCTCTGGAGTAATGGCAAATAGCGCACCAGGCAGCTCTTCGGCTCTGGCGTATCCGTGCTCGATTAAGTAATCGCACAATCGAGACAACGCTTCAATCGGAATGTATTTGGCTTCGTTTTTAAGCAGGGCCGCAACTTGGTGACGATCCAAACCTGTGTACTCAACAATGGCTTTGATCGTACCTGGACGTTTTCGTCGGTCCGGTGTGTGCCCAAGCAATTCTGCAAGTCGAAACGCGTAACGCATCTTGTTCTTTGACTTCCTAGCGACGCAGTACTTGGTTTCAGTATTCGCCGCGATAATAGTAACGAGCGGAGCCCCTGCGATAAGCAGTTTCGCAACCGCCTAAGCAAAATTCTACCCTTCAAGGGCCTTTAAAATACCAAAAAACCCTAACCACCGATCCATCTAGCGTAAATTTTTCTGGCTTCCTCCGTGTTTTCCGTCCCTTGGATGACAGCTCTACCATCGGTAAAGACACTTAATACGTACGGTGGGTGGTTAAATCTCACCAAGAAAGGGGTTTCGGTGACCTGCCCTTCCTTCTTTAGCCTTGTGGACAGTACTGCAAGGTCAATAGGGTCGCGGCCGGATGATTGGATTTGAACTGCACCTCGTCCACAGAGGACCCGTGCCTGAGTCCCCATCTTTCCGGCTAGGAAATCCAGTTGATGATGAACGCAAGCTCGACAGCCGAGTTGCTTGGATGATTCGTTCGGCAAGTTGCGTGGAACTCGAATTTTTCGAACGTCCCCAGCCCAAAGATCAAATACCCTTAGGAAACCGTCGCCCGCAATCTCCTTTTTCAAAAGGATTTTCAATGCCTCCATGGCTTGCCAAGAGGCGATAACACCGACCGCAGCCCCTAAAACACCTGCCGAATCACATGTTTGCATTTGTTCAATGGGTGGCGGTTCGGGCAACAGGCATTGAAAGCAGGCAGTCTTGCCGGGCACGAAAGCCATCGACTGTCCGGAAGCTCCAACGATTCCTGCATGAACCCACGGGATTCCATGACGAATAGAAAGATCGTTGATCAGGTAGCGAGTTTCGAAGTTGTCCGTACCGTCGATGATACAGTCAACGTCCGACATCCATTGTTCTACATTCGAATAGGTCAAGTCCGCGACGACTGGCTGCAATTGGATATTTGGATCGATTGCCAACAAGTGCTCTTGAGCTGCGATGGATTTAGGTCGAACCGCCAACGCGTCGCGCGTTGTGTAGAGAGCTTGTCTCGGAAGGTTGTCCAGTTCCACCCAGTCTCGATCGATCAATCTCATGAAGCCAACGCCAGACCTGCAAAGTCGCTCGGCCACCATCGCGCCGAGCGCCCCCATCCCGCAGATTGCAATCCGTGCGTTGGACAGCAGTTCCTGCCCCCTTTCACCTACCTCAATAAAAGCTTTTTGGCGTCGATATCGGTCTTCCATGGGGCTTATCGATCGGTATTGATTTCGAGATCCAGTTGCAGCTGAACGTGGTCATCGAATCGAAGAGCAGCGGTTCCTGATCGCAACAATGATATTAGATTGACCAGCGTATCGATTTCTTTCTCAGCTTCTAATCTACTGTGCCCTTTTTCGAGCATGTTCTGAGAGATCAACTGCATGCGATTCAGTTCCAAAATATTCTTCAAAGCTGCAAAATTAATGTTTACGGTAGTGTTGTTCATGGCCGAAGAATCGTCTTCGATCCGTTGAGACATTTGTGGTTTCAATTGTTTTGCGAGGGAGATAGTGCTCGCAACAAAAATCAAATCGCCATCAAAGGCCAGGGTTGGACTAAAATTAAATTGAATCGGAAGTCCGTTCTCGTACTTCTTGTCGCTTTCTCTTATGAAAGAGGCCGAGTAAATTTGCTTTTGCTCTACCGACTCGGACTCTAAATCCAATTGTGGGTTGCCTCCCATCGCGCTGGTAACATTTAGGAAGCCGATAAAACTTTGAAATATGCGTTTGAATTCTCTTCTTATTGATGGGTTTTTGAGTTTGGCGACCAGACCAAAGCTGGGTAGTTGAATAGCAGGCGCATTGCCTGGTTCAAACGATTGTTCAGCTGCGATCAACTGAATTTGTGGTTCGATAGCGCCAAGGATATCGGCCCCAAAGTCCTTGCCCGAAAACAACGTAGTGAGGGTGTTTTCTGCTTGCGATAACTGATCGTTAACCTTCTCGTCGAATAGATCCCCTGCTCGAAGCCACAACTGGGATAGATTCCTATAGGTGTTTAGGCTGGCTAACAACCCTGAACCGGCGGCCAATGTCGTCGCATAGCCGTGACCCTGTGACCCTACAAAGAACTCTCGTGCGTCCTCCGTCCACTTGATCTGATAGGGGACTCGGAATTGAAAGGAAATTTTATTCTCTCCAACGGATAGCTCACCTAACGCGTAACTTGTTTTTTGTAACGATGCCAATACACCCCCTAAAATAAGTTCGGCAGCAAAGTCCTTGGCTTTGTTCCCGAGTAGTTCCTTGGCCACACCCGCTTGCCGAAGCGTGGCCAAGTCAACAAACACCTTCGCAAAAAGGGTCTCCACCCCAACACGCTCGGGTTGACCATTCGATAGCCATGCGCCTTCAAAAAGAGGATGGCTAAGCAGATGATCGTTAGTGGAATCTAGATGGCGATCAATGATGCTTCTGCCGAGCTCCGGTTTGTTGGTGACGATTGCAATCGAGCCGATATTTCCAAATACTATTTTTTGGAATTCGTAGCCGCGAATTCCCCGATATTCCGCCTCGCGGATCGGATCGGGTAGGTTTTTGGACGAGGCATCGGCTCGCGCAAGTATCACCAGCGTTTGCAAGTATTCCTCGATCCACTCCTGACTCTCCGTACGAGCGAGCAACACCGCCCCTTCTGTTTTTTTATCGACAGCCAAATGAAATCCTCTGGCTGTCAATTTCTTTGCCAACGCATCCACTTTGTCGCCAACTGCAAACTCAAAAAGCGTCAGGCCGCCACGTAACTTCATCACGTCGGGCAAACGCAAAATTTTCTTATAAGCACTAGAAGATTGAATCGTTCTTGTGATCGGATGTTCTAAGACGCTTTCCAGCGACTTGCCCTCTAAGTAAATCACCGTCGATGACGGCAACCATTTCCTCACATCCAGATCATCAGCCCTTGCAATTGTGACTGCAAGAACGAGCCCGATGGCAAACAAGAAGATCGTGGAACGGCGGGTATTTTGCATGGCAGGTCGAGCGGACTATTACTGTCGGTAATCGAAATGTGGGATAGGCTTCCAGCCTGTCGATTCTGTTATGACTGGCTGAAACGACGGTAGTTGTCCGCTAGATTGTAGCTCAATCTAGTTTTTCCGTCTCGATTTGTGCCAAGTGCGTCATCATGCCTAAAAAATACGGTTAGGCTCAAAGTGTAGCTCGGCACTCCGTGCCGAGAAAAACGGCACGGAGTGCCGTTCTACACTGGATGTACAGCCCAAAGAATTGGACTTGAATACGCACTAATATTCGGTCTTATCTAAGCTGAGCCTGAGACGCTAGCGTCTCAGACTCAAGCAATAAGGTTCCTGGACATTGTGACTGCAGCTCGCTTTCATGTTTCCTCGTTTCGCTTTTCCATCTCCAAATCTCCATTGCTCACCTCCATGGCTCACCCAATCGTCCAAACAACCAACCCACCAACACAGCTCATTACACGCGATGCAATCGCTATTTGGCTGGCTGGCGTTGAAGCCGTACAAGCTGATCTTGTTGTTGACAAGCAGACGAATTGGGACGGGAGATGGCTTACGATTGCAGATCAGTTCTTTGATCTCAAGCATGCCGAACACTTAATCGTTGTCGGTGCAGGCAAAGCCACTGCCGGAATGCTTCAAGGCCTTTACAACGCACTTCAGCGGTCAGGAAAAACACATCCCAGGCTAGTTGGTTGGATCAATGTTCCGGAGGGTGCTCAAGTCCCACACGGAGATTTTGGAGAATCGGTTACCGTCTGCCATGCACGCCCGCTTCGTTGCAACGAACCAACTGAGAAGGCCGTCGAAGGAACCCAAAGAATCCTCGACTACCTGCAGCGTGCTGGCCGCGATGATTGTGTGTTGGCCCTTATTAGCGGAGGAGGATCAGCTTTGCTCTGCTCACCCATCGCAGGCGTATCGCTCGCCGAAAAGGTCGAACTAACTCGGGCCCTTTCCGCGGCGGGGGCCAATATCGAGCAACTGAATTCCGTCCGCCGTTGCTTGAGCAACGTCAAGGGTGGAGGAATGGCACGCGCATGCAATGCTCGCAATCTGATCACTTGCATCCTTTCCGATGTGCTGGGTGATCCGTTGGACTTAATTGCTTCAGGCCCAACGATCCGTAAGCCCGTGCCGAGCCCTTCGCAGGCCATTGAAATAATGGAGCAACTCCTTCCAAATCAATTCGGATCCATACTGAACACGCTAAACAAACAGATGCGCCTGAGTTTGAGCAAAACCGCTGCGCTGCGCAACCCGGACATTGCACTTGAACCCATTGTATTGGCCAACAACGCAACAGCGGTCGATGCCGCCGGTCAAAAGGCCGTTGAACTTGGTTATCGATATTGGATGAAATCTGAAAGGAAGAGCGAGGGGGACGCCAACCTTCTCGGCCAACAATTTGCAACGCAGCTAAATGCTACGCTTGATCAATCGCAGATAGATTGTGTTATCTCGGGGGGAGAGCCAACAGTGGTATTGCCACCTTCACCAACGCGCGGTCTTGGAGGACGCAACCAACAATTGGTGCTGTCGTTTCTAAACTGGTTTATTCAAAACGGGGGTTGGCCTAAGAACTCAGAAATGGCATTCGTGTCTGGGGGGACCGACGGTGAAGACGGGCCAACCGACGCAGCCGGCGCCTATGTCGATCAACATGTATTCTCGCAGATGAACTTGCTGCGACTGAAACCCGTGGACTATTTGATGCGATGCGATGCGTACCACTTTTTCAAATCGACTTCTGGACTACTGCATACTGGTCCAACAGGCACGAACGTCTGCGATTTAAGAGTGGGTCTGGTTCGAAAGTAGCATGGCCTTAATTATCGGTTTCTAAAATACCGCAGGCTCGTCCTGCGGATGATTCTGCTTCTAGGCTAGTCTAGTTTAGATCGCCAAGTTGTTGGCGAAGCCTTCGGAGGATTCGGCTTTTTGCTTGCCGAACAGCTGCCGGAGAGATTCCCAGCTCCTGGGCAACGATCGATGTCTTTATGCCATCGACAACGATTCTTTCAAACACCGTCCACGACTGCTCCGTGAATTCGCTTCGAACTTGATCAATTGCTCGCCGAGTCAAGGAACAGACATCGACGGCATCTGTCGGTTCGTCTTGCATCCAGTCTTGTTCGGAGGCAACGGACTGCATAGCCAAGTGAGCAGTACTTCCTCCGGTTGCGAGCGGCTGGCGGCTCGAAGCTCGAAAAAGGTCGATGAGCTTGTTGCTAGCAATGCTCCAAAGCCACGCTCGAAATGCACCACTAAAGCCCGTTGGCCGAAAAGTGTCCAACCGAATGGCCAACACTAGAAACACCTCCTGAATGCAATCGGCAGTCATATGCCAGTCCGCACCGGTTCGGCGGCACCAAGTTGAGATCAATGGCCCATAGAGTTCAACCAACTCCTGCCAAGCCCTACCATCGTGCATTACCGCTCTGCGAAGTAGACTTGAGTGCGTCAAACCCTCGGAGCCCGTTTCCATTGTTGGCATAATTCCTGATGCGCGAAAAAAGTCGACCTGTACGATTGAATTCGAATTTACCTATGCAATCCATTGAGCCTGAGGCGCTACTAGCCGAGCCACGCCGCAGGAAATCGGCTAGCGCCTAAGGCTCAGTACGCTCCAAACTTATTTGAATCGTACAGGTCGAAAAAGTCGTGTCACACTCCAATCGTATCTCTATCATAGCACCTTACAATCGAAAAACCGATTTGCCAGCGAGTTCCTAAATGATCACATGGCCCCAAAACTCCCGACTCTGCCCCTCCCCAGAAACGGTACGCAAGTATATCGAGGGTTGGACCGACGAAACTTTTTCACAACAGATTGAGGAACACCTGAGTCTTTGCGACGCATGTGCCAGCTCAATCGAATCTGAACGCAATCCGTCCGACGATTGGCTCCAAGCGATTCGATCCGAAACTCAGCAAACATCCGACGAAGCCGTTCAACCAGACCAAGGCCGGCTCTCCGAAGAAATCGACCCCGTTGCTCAGCAAGCGATCGAAAGAAGCAAAATGATGCTGTTTAACCCGCACAGCGGCGAGCCTAACATGTTTAACCCGCGTTGCGGCGGGCCGAGCGGACTCCCAGTAGCCGAGTTTGAGAAGGTATTTTCACAGACTGCGTTGGGCGAGATCGGTCCGTACGAACTCGTTCGTCCAATCGGCCAAGGGGGCATGGGCTATGTGATGCTCGCCCGACACAAGCACCTCGACAAAGAAGTTGCTGTGAAGATCCTGCCCAGGACCCCATGGAGAATTCCATCCGAGGAAGCTCGGTTCCAACGCGAGATTCGAGCGGTTGGCAAGCTCGAACATCCATCGATCGTAACTGCGCTCGACGCCGGAGAATACGAGGGAACTCATTTTTTGGCCATGGAGTATGTCGATGGCCTGGACCTGAGCCGGCTGGCCAAGGCCCTGGGGCCGCTATCCATTGCCGATAGTTGCGAACTGATTCGGCAGACGGCTTTGGGATTATCTTATGCTCATGCACATGGAGTCGTCCACCGTGACGTTAAGCCTTCGAACCTAATGCTCGATCGATCGGGCAAGATCAAGATTCTCGACTTTGGATTGGCGCAGCTACAGCCATGGGACGATGGATGTGCGGATCTGACAAGCGTGGGTCAACTGATGGGAACACTCGACTACATGGCACCCGAGCAAGCCGAACACGGCGGAGCGGTGAGTTATCGGGCTGATCTTTATTCGCTGGGTGCAACCCTCTTTCGGCTTCTGGTCGGCCGAGCTCCGTTGGCAATCACCCCAACGCAAACACCGATCGAGAAACTGCGGCTCCTTTCAAATCATCCAATTCCTCGCTTAAAAACCATGCTGCCTGATGCACCGGAAGAAGTGTGTTCGATTGTCGACAGACTGCTAGCTCGTGACCCAAGCCAACGACCGCCAAGTGCGGCCCATTTGGCTGAATTGCTGGAACCTTGGGCAAAGGGCTCCGAACTTGTAACCCTTATGAAGAAAGCGCAAGAAATCGCAACACAAACACCGGACTCGTTACGATCGAATCCAAGCCTGCTGGCATCGCAGTGCTTGGCCAACCCGGCTTTGGATGAGAGAGCCTCGAACCTTCAGCAACCAAAGTCAATTAGAGGTCGAAATCATTGGAACTGGATTCGTTGGACAGCCGCAGGCTTGCTGGCACCGTTAGCGGCTGGAGGCTTCTTGATTTACTTGGAGACGCAAAAAGGGCAAGTTGTCGTCGAATCGGAAGTAGACGAAGTACGCGTCCGCGTCGTGTCAGACGGCAAAGAAGTTGACGACGTCCAGCTTTCTCAAGGAGCCAATTCGATTCGATTGCGGGCTGGCAAATACGAACTGCTCATCGACTCGCC
>JANLRK010000499.1:0-12124 GCA_031361585.1 Pirellula sp.
GCGCCAACTACAACTTCTAGTTTACTGGCTGTCTCGTCCTAGACATCCATAAGCCAACAAAGCCTTCCGGGAAACCGGGAGGCTTTTTCATTGGCATCTCTTCTTGGGCCGGATGTCCACGTAGGTCCGTCTGTCCTCCGACGGACGTTCTGGGGACGTAAAACTTGATCTTCCAATGAACTTCATGTCTGCCTGTGGAAAAGCAGACGACGTAATTCGCAACATCGAAAACCGGTTGCGTGGCATTAAACTGATTTTTTAAAAGCGGAAGGGAGCAAGACTGTAATAATGGCAGGGCGACCCTTCCGATCCTATTGACGTTCTTGAATTACAGTACTCGCCCAAACGCCAATGTTGTTGGTACCAAAGGCACTTCGAGGCACTTCAATAGCGATAGCGGTTACATTTGCCCCAGCGAAAAAGTCCCTTCTAGTGAAGTTCAAGCCGTTGTTCCATGCTATTAAGACGAGAATTCGCATTGGCAAACTATTTGCAAAAAATACGCAATTTCTTCAATCCGCGACACAGATTTCTCTCGTACTATTGGGTTGCTGCCGTGCCTACATCCGATGTGACTTGGGAAGTGTTATGGATTTTGGAATAGTTAAGATGTTTTCAAGACGCCATCAATATGGTTGGTTGGTCGCGAGTTTCCTTTTTGGCATAACCTGCTGGTTGAGCTTCATTGTTTTCTTTCAGGGAAGTGCGGTTAAAGTTGATCTAGGAATTAGTAGCGGCCAAAGCCAAATAGAGGACGAAGTCGACGCAAGCATTCCTCGACCTACACTCAGCCCTGCCGATGTCGTAACACTCCAAGTAAATTCGATTCGTGACGCCCTAGTCGATCCGACAAAGCTTAAGGTTTGTTACAGTCTCGCTTCGCCAGAGAATCGAAAGCACACTGGTCCCCTTTGTAGATTTGCAGAAATTGTCATGCTTCCTCCGTATGACCGTTTGGCAAAATGTGTCGACTGGCAAGTTGGAGGTGCAGTTATCGAAAATGACCTTGCAGCAGTATTGGTTTCAACCATTTCCCAGGATGGTGGAGTTTCAGGTTTCCGCTTTATTCTCCAGCGGCATGATTCTTCCATGCGAAATTGCTGGTTGACCGAGGGCGTACAGTGTCTCGCTGAAGAATCGATGGATGAAAGTCGAGGCACTGAAAATGAATCGAATCGCAAACTTGAGTGAAAAAGAGATGATGCTGCCTCCTCATTTTAAAGCGCGGTCGGATTCAGAGCTCGTTCGATTGATTTGCAATGGCGACGAATCGGCTCTCGACTTGGTTGTTCGGATATACGGAGGGCCAGTGAACGCTTTGTGCAAAAGGATCTGCAATGACGAGTTGGAGGCGAGTGGAGTTGTCTCGGAAGTCTTTTGGGAACTATGGCGAAATGCAAGCCAGTTTCAACCGGATCGAGGAACTTTACGTAGCTATTTGCTAACGATGGCCAGAAGTCGAGCCTTAGATCGTTATCGTTCGGTTTCATCGCTGCAACGAAAACAGCACAAGTTTATGGAGTGGGCGACAGACCGTGTTGCGGACTTTACCTCGAGCGAGTTACCCGAAACGCAACCCCTCAATGTAGAAAAAACCAAAGAAGTTCATTCCGCTTTGGATAAGTTGCCTCAATTGCAGCGCCAGACTTTACTACTTGCATTTTTTGATGGTCTATCGCATCGCGAAGTTTCCCAACATTTAGGTGTGCCTCTAGGAAGCGTCAAAACCCATATTCGCAATGGATTACGGAAGCTACGACATTTGCTCGCTTCACTACGAGAACCACAGGAGTATTCATGAATTGCGACCAAGTAAGAGAATCGCTGGTTGAGTATTTACTCGACGAAGTCAACGCTGATACGAAATCCGCAATCTACTTGCACTTGCGTCAAGGTTGCCCAAGTTGCCTTTCCAATGAGCGAGAAATCGCCGCGGGAATCGACGTGATGTTTCACGCACTTCCAGACGATGCGCTTACGTTAGATCAACGAGAAGCGATTCTTGCCGGAGCGACAAACCCAACGACGCATTTGCGCATCCATTCGGATAGTTCGCACTCTTTGGCAACCCATGCAGAGACGCTAACATGGACTCCAGTGTTCCAGCACTTGCTTGTTTTTGCAGCGGGGCTTTTCTTAATGTTATGCGTTACTTCGCTAACGAAAGTGGATCATTCCAAAAGCGCTGTTGCGAAGGGGAATTCGAGCCTAACGTCCGATTCATTTGCCGTAGACCCCTCAACGATTCCAAAAGGCTCGGAGTTGGCAGAAGAGAGGTATGCAAAATCGCTATTAGTATCGATGCGTCGAGCAAATGTCAGTAGCATGATAGAGGGCCACATTCTCTGGGATGCGCTCAACCACGAAGTGCACTTTTTTGGGAGCGGAATTGCAGACCCACCAAGCGGAATGAACTACGTGCTCTGGATAATGGATGGAGACAACCATGTATTGGCAACCCATCAGCTAAGCGTTGATTCGACAGGGCGATGCAAAGCGACGGCGACTAGTCGCATGAGTAACGTCCGCTTTGTCTTCATCACATTGGAATCAAAGCTCGCACGCTTTGACCGACCCTCTGGCAACATCGAGTTGAGCTTGGACTCGATTCGCTTCGATTCGAGCTCACTTTAGGCGAACGGCAAGTAGACATCAAAACCAAAGGGAAACGTCAATGCGCCTGAACAATACGTCCAACAGGAAAATGCATAAAGCCGCAATCAAGAGATAGGACCAAAGGGGAATCACGTTCTGGGCGACGCGGTCGCTGCTAGCAAGCAGCTCTTTCACGGTCGGACAATACAAGCCTCCAGAAACCTCGGCGACTTTTTTCATCAAGTTTTCGTCGGGTTGGCCCAATCGCAACTCATCCGGATAACCAACCACGATACATCGCGTTTGCCGAAAGGTCGGGACATTGCCAACGCTTTGGGAAAGTTCCAGGTGATACGCCCCCGTCATTTCCGTTGCGATATCCGCTTGATAGCGGCCCGGAGCAACTTGTTCCAAAGAAACACTCGATCGCTCTAAACGGGGTGCGATTACCGTCATCTTTGTTGTAGCTTGATTGATGAATTTTCCTGAGGGGTCTACGGAATCGACGATGATGCGAGAATGATTCCCTTGACGCTGGACTTCGACAAACACGCCTTTGGACTCACTCTTGCGCATGCAGTGCCGTATGACTTGTGCCCAGAACGGCCCGAAGCTGGGCCAGGTCAACCATTCGGCCGCCCACTGACTCTTGGCATCTGAGGTAAACGCTGCCGTCATACCGAGCCCATACCGCCACCATACTAAGACAGGATCTCCCGCTTCACTTGCTAAGATAAACTCACTCGTAGGTTTTGGTTTAGTAATCACATATCCCAACAAGAATGGCGCAGTTTCAAGGTCGATTCCTGCGAGCACCTGTGTAGGACGAACCAGCATCGGCACAAAAGGGAGTTCATTGATGGCCGACTTGGACGCCTCCACCGTCTCTTTCGCAAAAATTTGAGGGATGCTATTCGCTTCCTCGCATAGGTAAAAGCGGCCGCTTCCCGATTCTGCCATTCGCTTCAATAATTCTTGATCAGCCCCGTCGCCAACGGCCACACTACTCAATGTGATTCTGGCGGCCACCATGTCCCCTGCAATACCATCAAAGTCACCTGGCTCGCTGTGTCCGTCCGTAAGCAAGATGACGTGCTTCAGTTTCGCGCTGGCTCCTACCAGCGCTTCATAAGCATCCGAAAGGCCAGGGTAGATACTGGTTCCACCGCTGGCTTCAATCGTACTAATCCGATCGATGATATATCCTTTGTCCGCAGCCGAGTGTAGCTCGCTAACCCAGTAACTCTGGCCATCAAATGCGATGACACCTAGTTGATCTTTCGGGCCAAGCAACTCGGCCGCCCCTTTGGCTGCGTCTTTGGCCATCTCCATCTTTTCGCCTCCCATCGAGCCAGATTTGTCGATAACCAATACCATGGCCAAACTGGGCTTCTCTTTCTCTTTGTCAAAATTGCTGCGAACTGGCAGAATTTCCTCGAGAGTGGTTTTGTAGTATCCGCCTAAACCAAATGATTGGTCTCCTCCGATCATCACCAATCCACCACCGAGGTCCTCAACGTAGGTTCGAAGTATCTCCATCTGCTGCAACGTCATCGAAGTCGCGGGGATATTGGATAGAACCAAACAATCGAACTTTTGAAGTTCGGTCAATGTTCGCGGCAATCCTTCCGCCGGTCGGACTTGAACGATGAGGTCCTGCTCTTCGAGCGCCCATCGCAATTGACTCGTCTCCTGCACATTCGAATCCACGATCAGGACACTCGGCTTACCGGCGGCAAACACAACCGCGGATGCAGCGTTGTTGTCGAGCAACGTATCCTTAAATCCTCGCACTCGAATCACATAATCGGTTTGGCTTTCCTGCTCGATGGACTGTCGAAATCGAAAGCGATTCTCACCTTCACGAATTTTGATCGGCTTTTCCGCGTTGCTAACGAGGATATCGCCCCGGAAAACATCGAGGAATCCTTCGTCATCGTGGTTCGACGAAAGGATCGCTTCCACATAGAACGGTTCGCCTTGTCGAACTTCAGCCGGAGCGACGGCCTCCGCCACCTGCACTTCCGGTTCCATTCGAACCGGCAACGGGATGACGCTTATCGGCATTTTGCTCGCGGCGGCGGCTTGGATCGCATCCCCAACCGTTTGTCGACCGTCCGTCAGCATTACGATCTGAGGAACAAGACCTGGCGGCGCAGCGGCGGCTGCCGTCTGAATCGCTGCAGCAAGATCGGTACCACGTTGTTCCTTCGCATCAGGTGCAACCAACTGTTCATAGCGAGGCACTATCGACGACGCTTTGGCGGCTATCTGCAAAAAAACGACTTGGCTATCACCGCGATTCGCTTCCATTTCAGCTACAAAATCGTCTACCTGTTTTTGTGCCTTGGTGTCGATACTCAAGGATCGATCGATCACAATAGCAATATACTGCCGCGAAGTCGGTGAGAGTAGCGAAAGACCTGCAATCGCTAAAATCAATAACAGCAAGATGATGGTTCGAAACAATAATGAAAACTTGCGTTGCCACTTGGGGAAATCGCTGAGAGTCCGAAAGTAATACCATGCAATCGGTACGAGCAACAACAGAAACCAAAGCGTCCACGGTTGCGTGATCTCAAGTGACCAACCAGTCGAAGGGTTCGATGTGTTCATTAACCGACCACCCGTCTTTGGTAAAGCCACCATTCGGTCGTTGCAAGTAGTAATCCTAGCAAAGCCAAGTAAAACCAAATGGCTCGGCCGCCGAGCGATACCACCGAGAGTGAATCGGCGGTCAGCAGCGTGCCTCGCGGTTTCAAATCGCTCTCACTTCGGTTAGTCAAGTTGGAAGCAAAGGTCCATCGGTAGTCAGCTTTGTCTATCTTGGCATCCGCCCTCGCCCGTCCCGTGCCATCGACTGTCCAAAGTCCGCACTCCAAAATGGGACCTATGATGGCTAGGTCGCCCCGTGCACTTACCGCCGAGCTCTTGCCGGAAGGACTACTAACTCGCAAATCCAGCCGAACAGAATCCGCTGACGTCGACTCAACCTCCACTGCCGACTCCCTGGAACTGTCGTCGTTGTTCGTCTCGCCAACCGTAACCGCATTCGAATCAACAAGAATTACATCGGCCTTTACCGTTTCCATCGCCTGTTCGTTCGCTGGGACCGCAAACTGCGCTAACGATCCAGTCGGCACAGCGGGTTGCAATTGTCCCTCGTTCCCTTGAAACCACTCGATCGCGTTTTTGATTAGAACTGGAAAAGCGATTCTCAATGGCAAATCGCTTTGGTCGAGATTGCACGTAAGGATCCAAAGATCACCCCCCGACCTCCTCTGTCTTGCAAGCATTGGCGAGTCCAGTGGATCTCGAATCAACGCTTCGACAGGTCGAGCGAAAGTCAATTGTTTTGCGCCAGGAAAAAGCACGTTGTCTAGCCGAATATGCTGTGTCAACGGTGAGTCCTTTTCTACCCGAGCGACAATGGGTTGCTCCAGGTTTTCGCCAACGGTCCAAACGTCGGTGTGGTTTTGAGGATCAACCACCAGTACGCGCCCTCGCGGAACGACCTCCGGTATCTTGCGATCGATTACAAGCAAGCCCCGCGCCGGTGCAGCGTCCGGTGCTGTTTCCGCGATGGTTAACTCGACCAAAGGCATCGACTCGAGCACGCTTTTAAGGAATAGGCTCCCTGACGTTACCAAAGTAACAGGCAGCGGCGCGCGCTGCGGCAAGATGGATATTGCCGAATTATCCGTGCTTAGAGCGTCCCTCAAATCCAGCTTAGCCACCAATCGACCACCGGTTGAAGACGTATGATCCAAGATGCGTGTTTGGCTCTCGCCCGCTTTCAGCGATAAAGGAACCACATCGACCAGACTATCCTCAAGACTTATCTCTAGCTTTGTTTTCACTTCCTCCAAGCCGCTGTTGGTGACTTCGATCAGAACTTGATAGCCAACTGAATCCACTACGCTGCGACGAACTTGGTAGCGAGTGATGGCCGTATTCGGCTGGGCCGTTCCAACACCGTAGATCTTCACAAGCGGATTGCCTTGAATGGATTCGAAATCCTCAAAGCATCCATCGGTCAGAACGATGATCTCGGACTTTTCCGTTCGATCCTTTAGTAACCTTTCTGCTGTCGCGATAGCCGAAACGAGAGCCGACGGTGCGTCTGTCTCAGGACAGGCCTCAATACCATCGATGAGCAACCTGGAGTGGTTTGTAAGCCCAACATGCACCATCGCTTGACCGCCAGCCGAAACCAAAGACATCTCGTCGCCTTGACGCAATGAACGGGCAAGGCCCTTGGCGATTTCTTTCGAAGAATGCAATCGAGTCTGTCCACTGGCTTCTATCGCACTCATGCTAGCCGAGTTGTCCAAAATGAGAACGACGCGCCTTTGTGTATTTTTTTGCCAACTCCAAAGCGGATCGATGAGCGCACCGACCAGAAGCAGAACGAAGGACAATTGCAACAGGAGCGAGAGCCAATGTCGCAACTGCTGCCACCAAGCCCTCGGTTTCTTTTCGTCAAAGAGTTGGTTCCAAAATAAAAGCGTTGACACGGGGCGTCGTCGCAAACGTACCCTGATTATGTAGATCAAGATAATTGGAATGGTGAGCGCTGCCCAACAAGCAAGCATCGGATTGGCAAACTCTAACATGGGCGATTTCTCTAGCTCTGAATTCCGGAGGCTCGCATCATGCGCATGATCAACTCATCGAACGGCAAGTCGGTGGTGGATCGCGTACATGAAAGAGAATAGGTTTTGCAATATGTTTCGATGGAGGTGAGAAACTCCGCAAAGAGTTGACGGTACTGTTTCAATTTCCGTTCTGTGACTGTAATCTTCCTGCGTTGGCCTGTCTCCATTTCGTCCAACTCAATATCACCTAGAAACGTTGGGTTAGCTTCTTCGGCAGTATGGATTTGGATAACATGGGGCTCGAATCGCCGGTGCCGCAATAAATCAACGCCAGCCCGAAAGCCCACTTGATCGTAAAGATCGCTGATGATCACCACCAGTCCTGTTCTTTGTGCACGATTGACAAGTGACTTCGCAACGGTCGCTAGGTCCGTACCCGTCCCACCCGTTTCTATGTTTTCCAAGAACTTGAGGATGCTCAAGACTCGGTCTTTACCTCGCGTCAAAGGGAGTACGTCCAACGGCCTATCGGCATACGCCAAAATGCTAACGCGATCAAGATCAGCAAGAGCAATGTAGGCCAAAGCAGCCGCAATACGTCGAGCATAATCAAACTTGTTCGGTGAACCAGTGTCCATGCTCTTGGACGCGTCGAGCAAGATGTAAACGTGGAGGTCTTCTTCCTCCTGAAATCGTTTCAACAGCAGATCGCCAAATTTGGCGTAAACATTCCAGTCAAGATATCGCAAGTCGTCGCCAGGTGTATACTCGCGATGGTCGGCAAACTCGATTCCGCCACCGAGCTGCTTGGTCCGACGCTGAGCCAATAAACGCCCGCGAAACACACGACGCGATACCAAAGAAAGGTATTCGAGCTTTTTCAGAAAGTCGGAGTCGAATAGGCTCATGCGGCTTTCAGTTTCCCAATGTTGCGTAGGATATCGGTGATAACTTCATCTGTCTTGATGTCTTCCGCCTGTCCTTCGAAATTGAGAAGCACTCGATGTCGCAGGCAATTAATGGCGACCGATTCGATATCGTTGCGCGAGACGTGATAACGGTAGTCGAGAATCGCATTGATTTTTGCTGACAAGATCAGAGATTGAGCCCCGCGTGGGCTGCTGCCAAACCGAACAAAACGCTTAGTCATCGAGGTCGCAAGCTCATGATCGGGGTGGGTTGCCATCACGATATGGATCGCATGCCTTCGCACTTCATCGCTGATAGGAATCCGTCGAGAGAGTGCGGACATTTCAAGGATACGTGTCGGATCGAAGAGAGGCTGAGCCTCCGGCGTGCTCGATTCGGTAGTGCGATCCAAAATGGTCTCGATCTCTAAGGCCGTTGGAAAGGGAACGATCAATTTGAATAGAAATCGGTCAAGCTGAGCCTCTGGCAACGGATATGTCCCTTCCATTTCGAGCGGGTTTTGTGTCGCTAACACGAAGAACATGCGGTCCAGTTTGTGAGTGATACCTGCTACCGTGACGCTCCGCTCCTGCATCGCTTCCAACATTGCCGACTGAGTCTTGGGCGTCGCTCGATTGATCTCGTCGGCGAGAAGGACGTTGGCGAATATTGGTCCGCGTTCGAATCGAAAATTCCTGCTTCCTCCCTCACCTTCTACCATAATGGTGGTGCCTACGAGGTCAGCGGGCATCAGATCTGGCGTGAATTGGATGCGAGAAAACTTGGCTTCTAGCGCGCTAGCAAGTGTTCGGACGAGCATCGTCTTGCCCAAGCCAGGAACCCCTTCGAGTAGTACGTGCCCACCTGCTACCAAAGCAAGCAAAACACCGTCTACGATAGGTTGCTGTCCGACGATGACCTTTCCAATTTCATTGCGAAGCAATTCAAAATCGACTCGAAATTGATCCAAAGCGTTCTTTAGCTCGGGCGCGATCTCTGGCATTCCAAACTCCGATAAATGTGGTGAAGAACGAACAGCGAAGAATGCGCCGTACAAACCTTAGACGAACTTTCTTATTGAAGTTCTAAATGCTATCGCGGGAAAAGTCAAATTTTCCAATCAACAATTGCGGCAAAATCTTAATCGCAGAATGCCCGCCGCTGCACCGGATAAACTAGGCCTCGACGAAGCACGGAGACACGAGGAACACAGAGAAGGTTTCGTTGAGCGATCAACCAATTCCCTGTATTCCTCGGTGCGTCTTCGGTTTTTATTTGGGTTCGTTGACCGCCGCTATTTTACGTCCCACACTTGGAGGGCACCATCTTCGCTTCCGCTAGCCAACTTCGTGCCATCTGGCGAGAAGGCTAGAGTGTGAACTCCTGACCCAACGTTTTCAATCCGAGGAGTGCTTGTATCCATCGGGAGACCCTTGGGGCCAAGTGGCCAGACAATAAGCTGCCCATCCCAACTGCCTGCGGCTAAGCTTCTTCCATCCGAAGAATATGTTAAGCTTAAGATGGACGAGGCGACAGTCGGCATGCTCAGTTCCGTCAGCGACCTGAAATCGCTCAGATCAAAGAGCTGAATGCTGCTGAACAGTTTCCTGCCCTCCATTTGTTGCTTTGCAATCGCAATCTTCTGCCCATCCAAACTGAATGCGCCTCTTAGGCTCCCATCAAATACATGCAGCAATTCACCGTTCGAAGTTTGCCAAAGTTTTATCGGTCCGGCGTTGGAACTGCTCATTACTTTAGAGCCATCTGAAGATAGTGCAACAAAGGTCGTCGTCGCGTCATCCTTGATTTCGCAAATCAACTTATCGGTCTGGGTATCCCAAACTTGAATGAATCCAGCAGGCATTCGGCGCTCGCGCTCGGCTAGCCAATCCGCATTTCCAGCGGCAAGGAATCGTCCCGAAGCATTGAGCGACAAGTACGGCAGCGGTAATTTGGAAACGTATGTCTTGATTATGTCTTGCGTCAACGTGTTCATCAGTTGGATCTCGCGTCCCGATACGGCCGCTACCGTCTTGCCGTCACGTGATCCCGCAAGGGCCGAACCGCCAAGATGTTTTTTAGAGAGAATCATCAATGGCTTGGTAATGTCCCAGCGTTGAATTGCATCAGGTTTGCGGTTTTGGACCGCTGTCGTCTCCGGATCGGAAACAAGGGCAGTCACGTGCTGGCCGTCCTCATCCCAAACGATTGAGCGAGGCACACTCCCGCCTGCAATCAGCCGTGCCTTCGGGTTTGCTTTTGCGTTCAAGGTGCTCGTTGGCTCTGCACTGTTTGGTCTTACTACCAGCGTCGTTACCTCCGAGTACCCGTCAGGAATCACAATGGCCATCCTCGCTGCAGGCACATCAATGGACCAATCCATGGCATCCAAAACAATCTTCATTTCTGATTTCGGATCGGTATCCTGGACTACGATTCTTGCTGGTAGCTTGGTCTCGACATCGATCCAAACCTGAAAATCCTTAGCTGGCACAATACCAGACGCAGCTGATTTGTTCACCTGATAGATTTCCGTTGCTCGCCCTCCAAGACGTTCGTGACCCAACAGCTTGGCTTGTTCAGGCTTCGTCGTTCGCAACTGTTCGACTGGAGATTGCAAGTCATCTGCTGCCTGCAGTGGCACATCGGATAGCTGCCCGGTTTTCGATTTGTTATCGATGATTACCGATTTGCGAGACTCAAGGTCGCTAATGTGGATAAGATCGCCGTCAAAATACTCGACGCGGATATGCTTGTCGTCCATGACGATTTTGCCTTCCATTTGGCGTGAGCCAACATGCTCCTGGGTAACACGCATCGAGACGCATCGCAAGTTTTGGATCTGTTCAAGCATTGATGCAAATGCCAAGTTGCGATTGGGTGCGATCCACTCAAAGATACTGAATCCAATCAACAGCGTGGCTGCAATTGCGAAACCGCTCCAGATCATTCTCTGCGTCGATCTGCTTCGGCGTTCAAAGACTTGAGGACTCGGTTTTAGTGCGTACTCCAAATCGTTGACTCGACGTTTCGTCAAAGTCAGAAGCTCGTTGGTTGGACCGCTTAGGGGTGACTCATTGCGAATCGCATCAATTGCTTGGTAGAGCAAATCATGGTTGGTATCATGTGTGGGTTGCATTTGGCTTGCTACCTTTCTTCGGTGCATTCGTGGGTGCATTCGTGGGTGATGGTGCATAGGATTTCAATTGGGTTTGAAGTTCGATTCGAGCGCGATGCAAAAGGACGCCAACATGATTGACGTTGATACCGATTGCATCGGCGGTTTCCTGGTAGCTCATAGCTTCCAGGCAAATCATGCAGAAGATTTCAGCATGTTGAGAGTCCAACGTGGAAAGTGCAAAGCGAAGAGCCGCAGACAACTCATTTGCAATGAGCTGTTGATCCGGCTCCCGCTCGCGGATGTCCACCAGATCGATATTCGACTCCGTTGTTGAACTGTTTTGAACCGAATAGCGGCGTCGTAGACAATCGATCGACTTGACCGTCGCCAAATGCCGCAATGTGGCAGTCCAACTGAGGATTTTGTCTTTTTGGGATATCTTAAAGGCGGCGACAAAAACTTCTTGAAAGCAGTCTGCAGCATCCGCTTCGTGGCTTACCAAGCGACGGACAGTTCGCCACACCAACTGCCCATATTTATCTACTACATCCGACCAATTTGGCACGTTAACCTCCGTAGAAATAAAAGTGGAACTGCCTACATAGTCGTTTCAGGTCGCAAATTATTACGAAAAATGCAGAGCCTGGGAAAATAGACCACAGAGACACGAGGATCACTGCGAGGTGCCGCAGTTTATCTGCCGATTCTCTGCGTGCCTCGTGCCTCTGTGGTTGAAAGGAACCAATTGGATTGTGCAGTCGCGGAAGGATCACTACAGAGACACGAGGATCACAGAGAGGTGCCGCAGTTTGTCTACCGATTCTCTGCGTGCCTCGTGCCTCTGTGGTTGAAAGGAACCAATTGGATTGTGCAGTCGCGTGATCATCACAACACACAAACG
>JANLRK010000533.1:0-28250 GCA_031361585.1 Pirellula sp.
CAACGCTAGCTAACGCAATGTGTTACAAACTGCTTTTCCGGCAAAGTCGATTCAAGCTGCGCCATTTAACAGCCGATGTACCTCGTATGGCAAGCGATCCGTATCCGAACATGGACTCCATCTCAAGTCGGTTCTTGAGCAGCCTGCACCGAGTTGCGTCGGCGTGGGGTACAGTCGTCATTCAAGCTATCTCGACGCTCGGCGATATATCGCTGTTCACTTTCCAAATGTTGGCTTGGATGTTTCGAGCTCGCCCAAAACGCGAGACGCTGATGCCAAACTTCTACGCAGTCGGTGTCTTGAGCCTACCTGTGGTCGCCCTTACCGGTACCTTTATTGGAATGGTACTGGCGATTCAAAGCTATCATCAGTTCAAGAACATCGGTTTAGAGACGCGACTCGGGGCCGTCATCAATATGTCGTTGGTCCGTGAACTTGGCCCCGTTTTGGCTGCTACGATGCTTGCAGGCAGAGTAGGCAGTGCGATGGCTGCGGTCCTAGGTACGATGCGTGTGACGGAACAGATCGATGCACTTGTGAGCATGGGGGCCAATCCCATTCACTATTTGGTCGTGCCGCGATTCATGGCATGTGTTTTGCTGATCCCTGCCTTGACCATCATGGCTGACTTTATGGGGATCGTGGGTGGCTACTTTTATAGTGTGATCGTATTGGGAATCGACCATGCGCAGTACTTGCGAAACAGCCGAGAATTTGTGGGCGGCTTCGATCTATTTACAGGGGTATTCAAAAGCGTTTTTTTCGGGGCAACGATCGCCATTGTTAGTTGCTTCCGCGGCTTTCATTGTCAACCAGGTGCCGAAGGTGTTGGTCGAGCAGCCACAGCTGCGTTCGTTCAGAGCTTTGTGATGATTCTCGCGTTAGACATCGTTCTAAATATTTTCCTCGACGCAGTTTACTTTACCATTTGGCCAACGGGGGCAAAACTGTTTTGATGGACGACTCAATCGTTTCACAAATTGCAGCAAGCAGTCCACCGGCGACTCGTCCCATCATTGAGGCTCGCGGGATGTCGTTGCAATTTGGCCGACAGGTCGTTCTCAAGGACATCTCGGTCAAAATAGATAAAGGAGAGACCGTCGCGATCATTGGCGAAAGCGGATGCGGGAAGACGATGTTTCTCAAAGCCCTGGTCGGTTTGCTGAGTCCAACTTCTGGTAGCGTCCTATTCGATGGCCAAGACATCCAGGAGCTAGACGATCGAAACATGACGAATTTGAGGAAGCGATTCGGATTTGTATTTCAAAACGCTGCTCTCTTTGACAGCATGACGATCAGTCAGAACATTGCCTTCCCACTTCGACAGCATGGTGTTCCTAAAGGCAAACAAGCCCAAAATCTAATTTCCGATCGTCTGGCAGAAGTAGGCCTACCAACCAACGTCTTGCCAAAGCGCCCATCGCAATTGTCTGGTGGTATGCGAAAGCGTGTAGGGCTCGCACGTGCCTTGATATTAGAACCAGACGTGCTCCTTTACGACGAACCGACAACCGGTTTAGACCCGATCATGAGCGACGTTATCAACGAATTGATGATGCGAACACGAAAACGCTATCTAGTAACTAGCATTATTGTGACGCACGATATGCATTCCGCTCGAAAAGTAGCCGATCGTGTAATCATGTTGTACCCATATTCAAGATTAGAACATGGCGAATCCCAGATCTTGTATGATGGCCCGCCGGACAAACTCGATAGCACACCCGATCGACGGGTTAGACAATTTGTCCATGGTGAAGCGGGAGAACGATTGATGGAGATGCTTGCGTCGCGAGTCAAAGGACATCCGGATACACTTAACTTGGTCGATCCCAATCATAACGATGGAATGGACGAGGAGTAATCATGGAAGAAAGCGGCTATCGTTTCGGTGTTGGAGTACTGGTAATGGCCTCAGCTATCATTGGTGTGCTGTTGATCGCATTTTTCGGTGCGGTTCCTACCATGTGGGTCGATCGAAATCGAGTGAGCATCAACTTTCCTCGCGCACCCCGCGTCTCCGTCGATACACCGGTTCGCAAGAACGGCGTGCGCATAGGACGCGTTTCTAGCATCTCCCTTCGCCCCGGAAGCGAGGGGGTCATTATCCGGATGGAGCTCGACCGAAAGGTGGAATTGAGAAAGGGTGAAGTACCTCGAATCGTGAGTGGCTCGATCATAACCGGCGATGCGGTCATCGAGTTTGTTGAGGGTACGGCAGAATCAAATCTTCGCCGATTCGATGGGACGATGGGTACAACAAGGGACGGAGTGTTGGATGCGCGTGAGTCTGCCGCCATCAACGAGGTCATCACAGACAATTCGTTTCTGGATGGTGGAGAAGTTGCAGCCGATCCTATAGAGTCTCTGGCCCGGCTTGAGGGCAACCTTGTGCCAGTCCTGACAACAGTCGAGCGTGCATTGTCTCGAATGGACTCGATAGGCGCTTCGGTGCAAGAATTTGTGGCCGAGGGAGATGGGCCAATTCGAGAACTGGTTACGTCTCTCAAGTCAGCGGTGGACAATGTTAATGCTGGGGTCAATTCGGTCAACCGCGTTGTGACTCAGTTTGAGAGAGCGGACATCCCTAATGCTGTTGCAAGTCTATTAACCGCGTTGCCTGACCTATTCAAAGAAGCTCAATCGACCCTTTTGCAAACGCAGAGGACGCTGAAGGGCTTTGAAAAGTTTAGCGCAAGTCTCGAGGGATTGGGTAAGGAGTTTGATGGGATCGGCGAGACCATTCGAAAAGCTGTTGAAAACGCAAATGTTGCAATCGAGAACATCGCGGAGATTACGGAACCAGTTAGCAAAAATAGCGAAGTCTTAGTAGCCAACGCGATTAAGGCCTTGGCCGATATCGATACGCTGTCAATGGATCTCAGGAAGCTCACTTATCGTCTCAACAACAGCAATGGAACCGTTGCTCAACTGATTGATAACCCAGCACTCTTCAATGAAGCAAAGAAAACCTTCAATAACATTCAGGCTGCTTCAGCCAACGTTCAAGTGCTCACGCAGAAGATCCAACCCATCGTGAACGACATTCGCGTCTTTTCGGATAAGATTGCGAGAAGTCCAGGAGCCTTGATAGACCTTTCAGGGACAATTAGTGGTCGTCCTAGGGGTATTGGCCTGAAGTAAATGTCGCAAGACCAAGGTGAACGACAACGGCTTGGATGGCGACCGAGATGCTACACGTGTTTTCGTCCCGTGGATCGCTGCTTTTGCCTGCACATACCCAAAATCAACAACCGGACGAATGTATTGATATTGCAGCATCGGCGAGAAAGGCTCCATCCGTTCAACACGGCTCGCATCTTGCGAAGTTCCTTGTCGAATTCACGGCTTTTCGCAGACCACATCGACGGCCTTGCGAAGGCATTTGCTGAGTTGTCTTTTTCCAACGAGGCTGCACTTTTGTACCCAGGCGACGGATCGCAGCTCTTAGATGAATTAAGCCCAAACGACTTGCCTAAACAGCTCATCGTCTTGGATGGCACATGGCACCACACTAAGACTCTGTTCCGCGACATCCCTCAGCTTCGACGATTGCCAAGGGTTCGATTGGCTCCGACTCAGCCGAGCGGCTATGGCATTCGGCGCGAACCCCATATTTTGTTTCTATCGACTCTCGAGGCGACCGTCGCTGCACTACGATTTCTGGAGCCAGAGACACTGGGCTTGGATCAACTCGTAGCGGCCTTTGAATTTATGGTGAAGGGCCAATTGGCTCACCCTAAGTCCGCGGATAGCGTACGTAGGAAATGCCGACCGCGCGCACCGCTCAATGTCCCAAAAGAATTGAGGAACAATCTCCAGAACATCGTTGTCCTATACGGCGAAACGGCACCGAGCCCGAATCACGTTGCAGATTCGATGCGAAAATGCAGTCGTGCTCCAGTGTATTGGGTTGCAGAACGTCTCGGTACCGATGAACGATTTGAGCGCGCGATTCTTTCCTCGAGCGGCCTGACCGATTCTTTTCTTGAACATTTAGGACTTCCACTCAGCGTTTTTGCCGACGCAGTTTCGATAGAAGAATTTCGCGACGAATGGCGGGCATTCTTGCGTCCAACCGACACGCTCGCCTACTACTATGCGAACTGCACGAGACTATTGAATGCCATCGACAACACTCTGCGCCCGAAGATCTATCTGAAGAGCATACAGCTCCATCGAGGTCAGAAGAACGGTACGCTTGAGGAGTTGCTAACGGTATTGCATGTGCCAACCGTAGAGATTCATGGCCTTGGACGACCGAGTCGGCGACTCGCCAATACAATTGCCTTGTGTCGGTATCTGCATACTTGCGAGTTGAATAGCACTGCGAGCGCGAGTCACTCTCGGCAAGAGTGACCTACGGTATCCAACGTGGATGATCTGCGCCGAGGTCGTCGATTCCTTGAGTCACCCTACGAGAATTCTTTCCATCGCTGTCCATGACCCAAATGGCGGGTGCTTCCGCGGTGGCAGCTCGGCAGAAAACAATCTCCTTCCCGTCTGGGGATTCGCTCGCTCGAAAATCCCAGACGGATTCAGTGTTCGGAGTCAACTGGCGCATCGAGCCGTCCTTCGGATCGAGGCGGCATAATTGCGTTCCTCCACGAGCAAGCTCCGGCTTGAAATCGCGATTGAAATGGTCCACATCCGGTTGGTTCACACGATACTCCCAAGGCACTTTAGCGTTTGGGGTTCGCATGGGAAAAAGGATTTGGCCGTTCAACGTCCACGAGGGTACGTTCGATCCACTGCCTCGCGTATTAAGGTCACCATACGTCGCAGCGAACCACATCGATTGCCCCTTGGTCAGTACAAGATGCTCGGAACCGTCCGGGCGTCCGATGCAGACGTCCGCCCAATCATGCCCTGGATCTTTTTCATTTAGGCAATCAACATACAACACCCACTCTCCATCCGGCGACCACTGGGTCCCGAAGTACAAGTGTCCAGGTTGTGCAGCGACCATTGATCTGTTGGTTCCACCGGTATCGGCTGTCCACACCTGATATCCCTTTGGACTCGCCAGATGATATGCCACTCGCTTTCCGTCGGGGCTAAGGCTCAATCCATAGGGAAGTCCTTCACCGGCTTTTGTAAATTCTTTAGCGTCGCTTCCGTCCAAGCGAACACTGAAGATCTGCCCGACTTTGTTCTTCACAACTTGGATCAACAGCCGTTCGTCGGAGATCAGCAGCGCGGGTGTGGTAAACGGAGCAATCCGATCTTTCGTACACATCTCCTCAAGCGACCCGCTATCGAGATCGTACAGCCACAAGTGCGTCGGAGTCTGAGTGTAGTACTCCTCGAAAGGTTTGCCTGGACCATCGCGTCGGGGTTCCATGCTGAGCACAATTACTCGACGGCCATCCTTGAAGCTCGAACCAGGTTGCCAAGTCGCTTGCCCCGGCGCGTCGAAAGTAACGTACTTGAGCTCAGTACCATCCGTACTTGCCAACCCCGTTTTTCCTTGCGAAGTAAAAAAGAAACGCGACGTTTTTGCGAATGCCTTATTCCTATCCATTGGCCAAGCAGCGGGCGTTGCATGGAGGCCTGCAATCAACGAAAGCGAGGAGAGAAATTCCCGACGCTGGATAGTGTTCGAGATTCTAGCGATCATTTTGATGAAATCTATTTGAACTGTTTGTCAAACCAATCGGCCATGACTGCAACTTCAACTGGCAAAGTCAACCAAGGGTGGCCACCACCTTCTTTGACGATGAGTTCAGCGGAACCTCCTGCCGATTGGATGGCTTTCACCAACTTCTGGGAATGCGACAGCGGCACCACTTCATCGGCGTCGCCGTGAATGAGCAAGAAGGGTACCGTAGGTTTCCGAACTTGGTAGAGCGGTGAAATAGCCTTGGCCATTTCATTGAGTTCTTCATCGCTTTTTCCGTTGAGGGCTCCATCTTTGGCTGAGCCAACACCGACGGCAATCAACGGACCGAGAACTTTGGGATCGACCGCTTTGCCGTCACGCCATTCGAGAAAATCGGTTGGCGGAAAGAAGACCGCTACGGCCGCCACCGAAGTGTCGTGTCGATCCAACTTGTTCTTAGCGGTTGGATCGCTGGCCACGGGAGTCAATGCGGCCAAGGTGGCTAAGTGTCCGCCGGCGGATGCACCTGTGAGTCCAAGTTTGCCAGCATCAATGCTGTACTTCATCGCATTCTCTTTGACATAGCGAATCGCCAATTTGACGTGTTGATCCATCTCTAGAGCGGTATAGCGAGTCTTAGAGCCTGGACGAATGGCAAAGACGACATAACCTCGACCACAAAAAGTTGCATACATTTGAGCCAAAGTATGGTCTCGGATTTTGCCTCGGTCCGAATACCATGCGCCGCTGGCGATATCGACGATGGCTTTCCCGTTTGCCGTGCCCGTTGGTGTAAATACATCCATCAAAAGGCCGGTCCCATGAACCTCGCCGAAGACTACATCCTGTGTCTGAACGAAGCCTGGTCCTTCGTGTGCGTGCGATTCAAGCGAAAATATCAGGAACAGTATGACAGCGGAACGAATGGCTAGACAATGCATGTGCAGCTCCAGTAACAAGAGAGGAAGTTTGAACGATGGTAACACGCCTCGACACGGCATGCAACGATGAGCCCAATTGATTAGAAATTAGGGAGACTTCTCGCTGAACGCCACCAAATTCACGTTAATCCGTACTTTTCTTAGCGGAACCTGTCAAAGGTTTCGAGGAAGGTGTTGCCTACTTCGGCAACCAACGAAATGCTTGACGCATTCCGCTACAACCGCTGCGCCGAGGTGGCGTTCGCCGAGAAGTGTCAATTTTCCTAAACATCTCGGCGCAAGCCAAATGGGAAAGCACTTTGCTAAACTGACGTGATTGTTGGCAGAAAGATGGTGGGCAAAAAATCTCGTCAAGTCGTCGGGGATTTTGACCTAGATGTCGTACTACCTGTAATTTGACGGAACTGATCGCGTGTTTCCGCGGCAAATCGAAACCATACTCCTTTTAGAGATTTACTCGATGACGGTGAACAACGAACGGCCAGTGGCTTTGGTAACGGGCGGTGGAACGGGTGTGGGGCGGGCTTGCGCGATGCAATTCGCTGAGCGTGGATACGATGTCGTAGTAAATTATTCTCGCAGCGCTGCAGAGGCTGAACAAACGGTTGACGCAGTAATGAAGTGCGGTGTAACTGCGTTTGCTTTTCGATGCGATGTTTCCATCGATGCAGATGTGCGCCACATGACGACGCAAATTGAGCAACGATTTGGTCGGTTGGATGTGTTGATCAACAATGCGGCCACGACCGAGTTCATCTCCCACGCCGACTTGGAGGCGATGACCGAAGCGATGTGGGACCGTATCTTGGCGGTCAATACGAAAGGTCCATTCTTTTGTACACGAGCGGCTGCAAAGTTGTTGGCCGCCAGTGGCAACGGGTCGGTGGTCAATGTCAGCTCAGTGGCGGGACAAACCGGCGCTGGATCGTCGGTCGCTTATTGTGCCAGCAAAGGGGCGTTGAACACGCTGACCAAATCGCTCGCGCGGGCATTAGCTCCCAAGATCCGAGTAAACGCCGTATGTCCAGGGCCAATCGATTCTCGTTGGATCCGCGAGGGAAACCCGAACTGGGATTTGGACAAGATGGTTGCCAGTTTGCCACTGCCACGTGCTTCGCAACCGAAAGACATTGCCGATGCGGTGTTATTTTTGGCGATCGGTACGAACATGGTCACTGGGCAGCTAGTGGTGGTCGACGGAGGACAAACGCTGTAGGAATATGTCCTGTTAGCCACTCCCACCAATTACAATAACTATGGAGTGTTACCGTAATTTGAGACTTTGCAATCTGCACTGAGAGCATTTTATGAAAGCGTGTTTCCGTCGCATTCAGGACATTGAACCACTTAGGACATTGAACCACAGAGTCACGAAGAGCGCAGAGAATTGCATCATCCAAGGGCCGCTAAAACTCTGTGTTCCTCGTGTCTCTGTGGTTAAGCTGCTAGCCCGGAGGTCCATGTTACACTTGTTTGCGCATGCAACAGTTCTTGTACTTCTTTCCCGAACCGCATGAGCACGGATCATTTCGGCCGAGGCGTTCGCCGCGGTTACGAATCGCTTCCACGCGAGGCGGTTCGCTACCCGCGGAATTGGCGGCGGCCAGGTCTGCTTGCTTCTCAGCGAGCAGTTCACTGGTAACATCGTACGAGTCATGACGAGCCACGACTTTATTATCCACCCATGAATCAGAAACGATATCGCTATCGATGGCTTCCATTCGGAAAATCACGTCCGTCATTCTCTCACCGATCGACAACCACATTTCCTCGAACAGTTTCATGCCTTCGCGTTTGTATTCAACCTTCGGATCCATTTGGCCCATGCTTCGGAAATTCACGCTGCTCCGCACGTGGTCCATGGCCAACAAGTGATCCTTCCAAGCCGAATCAAGTTGCGTTAGCAATACGGTTCGTTCCATTCTTCGGATTTCGGGAAAGTATCGATCATCGATCAACTGCATGAACTTGTTCGTGAGTTCTGCTTTACTTAGCTTTTTCAGTTCTTGCGCTTCGCCGGTCCAGCCTAGAGACATTTGCATCCATTGAGCAACTTCTTCGATTGCGGTCGCAGAATTTCCGACCGTGTCTTTTAGCGACTTCGTACTCTTTCCGTAAATGCTTTCTACTTTTTCCATGGCCGTTACTCTTAGTTGGATCGCCTTCTCGACAGATCTTCGACTTATGGCAACTAGAGTCTCTGCGGATTTGTCTGAGGACGCTTGCAACTGCTCCATGACCTTCGGATCCTCGAACCGGGTGCCAGCCCATTCAGCCAGAGCCGCGCCATCGATGGTGAAGCTCTTGGGGCCTGTCTGTTCTTGGAAGCGATTGAATGCCACCATGATTGGGAATTGGCTTTCCCGTTCGATGTAACTGGATTCCGCTTTGGCTAGTAATTTCTCGGCAAGTTGTTCTGTTTCTGGATTGCGTACATCCTCGACGTCGATCTCGATACCGAACTTGTTGCGCATCCAACCAACGAGCATCTTGAGTCCAAACTCTTCTCGCAAAAACGAGTCTCCTTCGGACAAATCGATCTGCTCAATGTACTTTTGCGATTGGCCGATCAGTTCCTCATCCAACCGGTCCCGATCGATCTTCTTAAGCATTCCGACCGTGTAGTTGGTGGCAAATCGCGTGTTCACCCATTTTGCCATTGCCTCCCAGTTCCATTCGGACTGTTCCTCTTCCGAGGGTAGATTCTCATCGATGGCGTCTAAGATCTGAGTTTCAGCCGTCCGTTCTGCTTTGTCTTTTGCGTACGCTACCGCAGTCGCTGGTTCGACCCCTCGGAAGTCCTTTGGTTCGAGCTGAACGCCAAGTCTCGCGCCTCCCCACTTTGCGTAGGATTCCGGACCATACAAAGGGTCGCAAAATTGCTTGACATTGTTTTCGATTTGTTGACGAAGTTGAAACATAACCAGATCGCGACAGCTGGTTCCGTCGAGAATTTGTTGTCGATAGCCATAAACTTTTTTGCGTTGGTAGTCCATGACTTCGTCGTATTCGAGCAAGCTTTTGCGGGCTTCGAAATTTCGCTCTTCCACTTTCTTCTGAGCTCCGGAAATTCGCTTGGAAACGTAGGGGCTTTCGATTGCGTCTCCCTCCCCCATTCCCATTCGCTTCATCCATTCGCGAACCCATTCGCCTGCGAAGATTCGCATCAAGTCGTCCTCTAACGACAAGTAAAAACGACTCGATCCCGGATCGCCTTGTCGTCCGCAACGGCCACGCAACTGCAAATCGATACGGCGTGACTCATGTCGTTCGGTTGCAATGACGTATAGTCCACCCAGTTCGCGAACTCGTTCGCCTTCTTCTTTCATCTTCTCGCGTTGGTCTATTTCGAGAACGAGCGCATCCCATTCTTCCTTAGGGACCTCAAGACGTGTTGGATACTTGTCTTGCAATTGAGCCCAAGCCATTGTCTCGGGATTTCCACCGAGGATGATGTCTGTTCCTCTACCTGCCATGTTGGTGGCAATGGTTACCGCTTTTGTGCGGCCTGCTTGGGCGATAATCTCAGCCTCTCGCTTGTGTTGCTTTGCATTGAGTACTTCGTGGGTGACGCCCCGTTGGTCCAACAACTTGGAGAGCCGTTCGCTCTTCTCAATCGAAACGGTCCCGACCAACATTGGCCGAGTTGCTCGCTCGATTTTTTCGATTTCAGCAACATCCAATTGCTCCAATTCTTTTGAGTCGGACTTTCTGATCTTTATCGTTGTGCCATCTTCGGACAGGATCGATCCAATCAAGAAGCCCTTTTTATGATCTTTGAAATAGAGGGTATCGTATTTGTGAACGCGTTCGATTTCATCGGCAACCGCGGAGTACTTTTCTTTTTCGGTCAAGTAGATAGAGTCTGGAAACTCAATGCGTTGAAGGCTACGGTTTGAGGGGATTGCGGTAACCCCCAAATTGTAGATCTTGCTAAACTCGGTGGCTTCGGTCATGGCGGTGCCGGTCATTCCCGAGATCTTCTTGTACAATTTGAAGAAGTTTTGGAGTGTAATGGTTGCAAGCGTTTGCGTCTCTTCTTTGATGCGAACGCCTTCTTTGGCTTCGACAGATTGATGCAGGCCATCGCTCCACTGTCTTCCATCCATAAGTCGGCCTGTGAATTCATCGACGATGATGATGGCTCCCTCTTTCACCACGTAATTGACATCGCGTTTGTAGAGATGATGCGCCTTGAGCGCATTGTCTAATAGGTGGGGCCATTCCATGTTGCCAACCGTGTAAAAACTCTCAACGCCAGCAAGTTTTTCGGCGTCGCGAATACCGGAATCCGTCAGATTGACGGTATGGTCCTTTTCATTCACAACGAAGTGTTCTTCTTTTTTCAAAGCGCGAGCCACACGATCGGCTTCGGTGTACTTTCCTAAGTCTCGGGCAGCGGAGCCAGAGATGATCAACGGCGTACGTGCTTCGTCGATCAATATGTTGTCAACTTCGTCGATAACGGCATAGTGCAATGGGCCCTGTACTTGTTGCATATGCGCAGGAAACTGATTGTCACCTCGACTGGCCATTCTCATGTTATCGCGGAGGTAGTCGAACCCGAGTTCGTTGTTGGTTGCGTAGGTGATATCGCAAGCATACGATTTCTGGCGTTCGTCGTTGTCCATACCGCTTTGGATATTGCCGACCGTTAGGCCCAAGCCCATGTACAAAGGAGCCATCCACTCCATATCTCGACGAGCGAGGTAGTCGTTTACTGTCACAACGTGTACACCACGGCCTTCAAGCGCGTTCAAATAGGCAGGCAACGTAGCAACAAGTGTTTTACCCTCGCCAGTTATCATTTCAGCAATGTTGCCGCCATTGAGCACCATCCCACCTATGAGCTGAACATCGTAGTGTCGCATCTTCATGAAGCGACGACCGGCTTCGCGGCAGGTTGCGAAGGACTCGACCAAAACATCGTCGATGGTCTCGCCCTCGTTCAAGCGCAGTTTGAATTTTTCGGTTTGACCGCGAAGCTCGCCGTCGCTCATCGCGATCATACGAGATTCCAATAACCCAACCTGCTGTGCGTATTGCGTGTAGCGTTTGATCTGTCGGGAGTTTGCGGACCCGAAAAAGGTGGTCAGACCACGATCGATCCCCCCCAAAACTCCATTGATTGTATTGGTGGTACCTTCCCAAATTTTCTCGAGCAGATCCATTGTTCAAATTCGTCCGAAAGTGGAATCTTAAGATCATCTCCAATCCCCCGACTCCGGATTGGATATTAAACGGTAAAACCCCAAGCGGAGGGGGATGGTTTGTGCAATTTAATGATTAGCATTCTACGCATTTTCCAAAATTGGTCGCCGGGGAGGGTAACTATTCCCCGGGATCGAGTCAATCGAATTCATGCAAAGGTCCGTGCCGCAACGCTTTGCGATCCATTGGCCTCCGGGGGTGATTTTATTTTTCGTTGATTTTGCGGACATTCCTACCGGATTAGGGATAGATTTTTGAGTGTTCGATCGAAAAATTGGGTACGAGTTTCCATTTGCCCGCGCCGAAGGCCCCAGAGTCGAATTATGCCGTTGTTGAAACCCGAACAGGATATTTGGCCGCTCGATTTGCTTGACGACCCGGAAACAGAACCCGACGAGTCAATCGAATCGGGGGGCTTTCAAGAACCAGTATGCTCAACGCCAAACCTTGCGCAAACGGAAACCTGGTGGGCTCTGTACACGCTGGCAAGGTTTGAAAAGAAACTGATGCGAAAACTAATCGACATTCAGATTCCGTTCTACGGACCAACGATTGCACGCCGCTATCGATCCCCGCAGGGGCGAATACGAACCAGCATTGAACCTCTATTTCCCAACTACGTCTTTATAATGGGGGACGAGATGGCTCGCTACAAAGCCGTTTCAACTGGCAGTGTTAGCCGATGGATGCCTGTTGCAGACTCAGCTGAACTGGTGACCGATTTGAGGCAAATTCGCCGTCTCATACTCACCGAATCGCCCTTGTCTCCTGAGCTTCGGCTACAACCTGGTCAAAAGGTTCGTGTTAAATCGGGGGTGTTCAAAGGATTCGAGGGTACGATCATTCGTCGCGAAAACGAGGTTAGATTATTGATTTCGGTGCGTTATATGGGCCGCGGCGCAAGCGTTGCGTTGGACGACTGCCAGTTAGAGGCAGTTTGAGATCTAATAAGGTTAGAGCGAGGTGCGGCTCTTGCCGGTTAGCCGCTACGCGGTTTAACCGATCGAAGCGATTAGCCAAGATCGCGGGCATCAGGAAAAAGTAGCCAATGTTGTTTTCAAAATACGAATTACGCAGTTCGGTTCTCCATGATTGAATCCCCAGTATTTGTCGCTGGCCATGGTGGTATGGTCGGATCGGCAGTGTGTCGCCGGCTTGCGACTTTGCCAGGCATCCAGGTAATTACTCGTTCACGCAGCGAGTTGGATCTTTGCGAAGAGTCGCAGGTAAATGAGTTTTTCTCCAAGTACCGTCCGGCGACAGTTATTTTTGCCTCTGCGAAAGTTGGCGGGATTCATGCGAACAGGTCGTTTCCCGTTGAGTTTTTAACCGACAATTTACGTCAGGAATTGGCGACGATTCACGCCAGCTATCGAAACCAAGTTGGGCGTTTCCTTTTTTTGGGGAGTACCTGCATCTACCCTCGACTGGCCAAGCAGCCGATCAAAGAGGATGAATTGCTAGTCAGTCCGTTGGAGCAAACGAACGAAGCGTACGCGCTCGCAAAGATTGCTGGTTTGAAACTCTGTCAATACTTCCGTCAGCAGTACGGCGTACTATACCATTCGGCCATGCCCACGAACCTGTACGGACCCGGGGACAATTACCACCCCGATAACAGTCATGTCTTGCCGGGAATGATTCGCCGAATTCATGAAGCGAAAGAACGAGGCGATGCATCGGTCACCATATGGGGCACGGGGACTCCATTGCGAGAATTCTTGCACGTCGATGATTTGGCAGATGCCATCCTACATCTTTGCCAACTGGAGAATCCGCCCGATTGGGTCAACGTGGGGACAAGCGTCGATGTTAGTATCTTGGAACTTGCACGTTTAGTAGCTAAGACGATCGGATTTACGGGAGAAATCCGAACCGATCCATCCAAGCCCGATGGCACGCCGCGCAAGCTAACCGATACCAGCTTGATTCGCTCTACGGGTTGGGCACCTAAAATTGAGTTGGCGCAAGGCATCGCCTTAACATACCAATGCTTTCTGCAGGAAGCGGGATCTGGCCAGTTGCGTTCCAAGTAAGGCGCTTCGGTTTAATTGCATTGCATCGCTTCATTTAGAATAGGCCGCCGACTGAGTTAGCGTGAAATGAAAATTTCTTGCCTTGAAGCTTGGACGCAACCGCTTTGAAGACTCCCTCGTGATCCGTGCTCGCGGAACTGCCCGGTCCTGCATCAACAAAGGTCCAACCTCGCTGTACCTCACGTGCGAAGTCCACAACCAAACATCGAGAATGGAATGCGGTTGAGACTCGTTCCGCCAGCGTTGCAAGGTTGAGCAAATCGCTGGAAGTGGGTGGGAATCCTTCGGGCGACGGAATTGCATTCAAATGTTGAAAGGACCACGCAAAAGGCTTGCCGTCGATCACCCAAACGCGGATTTCTTGTGGCAAAGTTCCATACGTGCTCGTACCAGCCTGAACACATTCCTTCCATTCTCGAGCGATCACCAACGCATTCCAACCTAACAAGCGACGTAAGTCTGCAGCTTCCAACAACAATTCGTTTGCGTTACGAACACGTGAAATGCTTCCACCCAGTTTCAACGAACTATCGGAAGCTCGCACATAGAGCGGATAAGTCAAATCGTCTGGAAGGCTTTCATTCCAAGCCAATCTCCAAGTGCGAGACATCGGCAAGTCGATCGATGCAGAACTCAAATGATCCAAAATTGACTCGAGAGTCATCAACGGAAATCGTTCATCAGCACGGTCTCTAAGATTTGGGCGATCACCCACTAGTTCTTCAAAGTCGGAAATGGCCCCGGCAATTGAAAACAAAAAACCTTCTTCATTTGGTTCGCATTCTCCAATGGGTTTTGCCCCCAGGTCGTCTAACCAATAGAGTATGCGGCTTCCTCGCTGTTGATGGACATAGTCATCACGGTCATCGTAGAACAAGTTCATCAAACTAGCGTTTCGGTTGGATGTACGAAAACGCCATGAGAGTAGACATATCTGTTTGATTGGTCAAACAGATGATGGCAAACTTTCCTGATATTAGCGAAATCGGTAGGTTACCTAGCTGATTGGCTGCCACAAAAAATTGTGGCAGCGGTCATTTTCAAGGTAGTTCTATTTCACAGGTGCCGACTTGAGGCGAAAAACGGTCCCTATGTCGATCAAAGACTTTTCCGGCAAATCCGTAGAAAATGTGATCTTGCCTTTGATTTCTTTGCCTAATTCGGATGCCTTGGGTTTGATAATCATGGGCAATGCATGAAGCGATTTGCTTTCTTCGCTCAAGGGTGCTTCAATATCGAATTCCCCACTATCAACCGATTTGATCAAGAACGGTTGCTGACCCTTCAAAACAACCAGCTGTTTTATAGGCTCGCCCTGGATAATTTCCCCGAGCGACAGAGTTTGAGGCGAAACCGAAATCTCGGATGCGATGTTTGCTACCAGTCGAAGCGGTACGGTAGTTAAGTTGCGATCGTTGGTGTGAATCACTAACTCGCTTTCCAATGGGCCGACGGGCGCATCTGCAGAAATTGAAACCGCCAGAGAATAACGAATCCGTCCATTCTGACGGGAAACCTCAGTCGGAACTACGGAAACAAAGGAGTCACTTGTGGTTACTTGGTTGATTTGCCATGCAGGCTTGCCCGCGTAATCAAGTCCAACTTCAATTGTTTTCGAAGCACCTTGCATAATGTTTCCAAAGGTCGCTTCGCCGGGCTGGAACACGACGTCCGAACGGATATAGCCTTTTACATGGAGCTGGATTTCACCGAACGTGGGCTTGTCAATCGTGACGGTGAGAGTAGCCGCTCGCGAGCCGGTGTGGGTACCCGTGTTAAACTTCGCTAGTATGCTGCCTCGTCCGCCGGGAGGGACGCTTTCCGTCTCGACTATGGGTGTCGTACAACCACACGAAGTCCTTACGCTGCGAACTTGAATCGTTTGGTTGTATGGATTTTCGAACGTGAAGCGATATTCGGTTTTGGCAGCGCGTGCAACCGTCCCGAAATCGTGATTGGTAGTTTTGAAAAGACTAGAAAATTGGGAAGCCGACACAGTCGACGCCCAGGCCGCTATGACAATAGCAGTCGCCACAAGGGTGCGCATAGAAAATCTCCACGGATTGCTTTAACTTGAATTGGCTGAAAATTGGGCTGTTGCAACAATAGGTCGACTGATTCGCCAATCAAAACGTTGGAGCGGAGGATCGGCGGCGACATAAATTCACAACGGGTTTGGAGCGGCCCAATGCGAGATACTCGTCTCGCTAATCGGTTATCAGCATGCAACGTTTGAGAGACACAATCTTTTGCTAAGTTTTTTTGTAACTGCTCTAAAGATACATGCTCGCTTCCGGATCTCTATAAATAGCTGTAGAGCCGTTAGAATTGCGACAATCAGAAAATACCCGGTTACCTACAACTTCAAACACTGGTATATTTTTGGGTTGATGATGCAGGAAACCTCTTTCCATTGGAGTACGTAATCGTGAACCTAGTTGAGTTGCTGAAGAATCAATTGGCCGGCGAAGTTGGAAAAAAACTTGGTGGGATGGTCGGCGTAAATGAATCGGACATGACAAAGATCCTTGGAGCAGGATTGCCAAGCGTACTATCCGGGCTAGGAGCAATGGCCTCTAGCAAGAGCGGCGCCGACAAGCTTGCCAAAACAATTGGAGGCATGGACTCCAATGTTTTTGGTGATCTTGGAAAGATGCTCGGTAGCAGCGCTACGGGATCGGGAGGTAGCCTCCTAGGCAACTTGATGGGTGGAGGCGTCGTCGACGGCATTGCAAACGTGATCGCTAAGTTCACTGGAATTAATGTGACGATGGTAAAGACAGCTTTGGGATTTCTTGCACCGATGGTTCTTGGCTCTGTTGGCTCAACGTTTAAAGGAAGCAAGCCAGATGGTGCCGGAATACAAAAACTGTTTAGCGAACAAAAGAGCAATATTGCCGCTGCGATGCCCCCGGGATTAGCTCTCGACGCAATTCCAGGATTTAAGTCTATCGGAAGTAGCGTTTCTGGTGCAGCAAACCAAGCTGCTTCTGAAGCGAGCGGCGGGTTAGGAAAGTTACTTGTACCGGGTGCAGTTATCGCGGCTTTGATTGCCGCAGGAATCTTCTTTTTTAATCGCGGGAGCGATGCAGCAAAAAAGACGGACAGTGCTACTCCACCGTCGTTCAACAACGAAACGTATGGGGCTTCACAACTTGCTGAGCAAACAAAAGCTGCAGGAGTCGACGAGGTTAAGACGAGCTTCACCGGAATGATGGACGGGCTTTTTACCAATCTCGACACGATCAAGGATGCCGCTGGCGCCGAAGCAGCTCTACCAGCTTTGAAAGATATGGCTTCAAAGGTCGATGGAATGGGGCTTAGTCTGAGCGCGTTGCCAGATGCACAAAGATCGATGATAGGTGGCATAATTAAGTCACACATGGAAAAACTAAATCCGCTAATTGAAAAGGTCTCGGCCTTGCCTGGTGTCGGAGATGCGATCAAGCAGATACTTGTCCAACTAAAGGAAAAGTTATCGAGTTTCATTAGTTAAATTCGTTTCAACGTTCGACGATTTGTTAAGGAGCGGTTGTGTGGGTTTGGCAAATAGCTGAATCTACCAATAGGTCAGACCACTCGAACCATTGGAACGTGGATGCCAGATTCAAATAGCAAGGATGCAGACGCTATTACGGAACTATTGTCAGCCTATCGAAGCTTCGATGGTCCTTTCGATGAGTTAACGACAAAGGAAGGTGATGTCCGAAGTGGATACCGTCGATTGATCGGCGTGGAACCTCGATTGACTGGGCCAGAGGTTTACGTGCGTTGGAGATTGGCCAAACAATCGCTCAAAGACAATCCCCCTGCTTCGTCGGGGCAGTTAACTAAAGCCGGTTCCATACATGCTTGGGACTTAGATCCCATTCCGTTCGTCATCGAAGCATCGGAGTGGAGCAGTCTTTACGCTGGCATGCAACAGCGCATGCAAGTTCTCGATCTACTGCTCCAAGACGTGTATGGTGAGCAACGCCTTCTCGCCGATGGCGTGCTACCGAGTGAGCTCATCTACGGCTGCCCGGCCTACATGCGCCCCGCTAAACGTCCACGCACCTCAATGAGTGTCAGGAAACTCTATTTGTATGCGGCGCAGATATCGCGGACGAGCAACGGCGATTGGCAGGTGATGGCTGATCGAACGCAAGGTCCTAGTGGTTGCGGGCATGCCGTTGAAAACAGAATTGCCATGTCCAGAATCCTATCCGAGGACTTCCAGAAGATGCAGGTCCAGCGGTTGGCAGGCTTCTTTTCATCGCTTCGGCAATCATTACAAGACGCTGCACCTATTCGAGAGAAGAATGCTCGTTCGGCCTTGCTCTCGCCGGGAGTGAAAAGCCAAACCTATTTTGAGGACGCGTACCTGGCGCGTTATCTTGGGTATACGCTTACTCAGACAACCGATCTCACGGTTCGTGGCGGTGCGGTATATCTCAAAACATTAGGAGGACTTGTTCGGATAGACAGCATCCTTCGTCGTCTGCCGGATGGAATGTGCGATCCGCTCGAAATTGATCCGTCCTCTAGCGAAGGCATTCCGGGACTGGCTCAAGCGGAACGAGAGAACAAAGTGTTGCTTGCCAATGGCCTTGGCACAGGTTGGACAGAAAGCCCTGCGGTAACCGCCATCTTACCTAGGCTGTGTAAAGCACTGCTGAATCAGGATCTTATGTTGCCAAACATGCCTATGTGGTGGTGCGGTGATCAGGAATCCATGGAATATGTAATCGCCAACATCGATCGTCTTCTTTTAAGAGACTCGTTTCTACGCCACTCGGCAAGTCAAACGAACGGCGCGCACTTGAGTTCATTTCAACGAGAAACAATCGCTTCGGACATTCGTCGATCCCCTTGGCGATATGTCGCCACAACATCCCCAGAATACGGACGGACTCCGACCTGGGTGAATAATCATGTTGTCGCTTGGCCATCCGTGATTCGATTGTTTGGATGTGCCACCAAGAATCGGTTTGAGATTATGCCCGGCGGAGTTGCTCGCGTTGCGGATTCCGACGAAAAACTCGACGAAAGTCTAGTCTGCGGCTCAATGAGCAAAGATGTTTGGGTTCTTAATAATGGCCCCGTCAAGCCGGTGTCATTATTGTCGTCGAACAAACAAAATGTTGAGCTGAGACGTACTGCGATGGAACTCCCTAGCAGAGTGGCCGAACATATGTTTTGGCTGGGACGTTTTGCTGAACGAATGGAATTCATGGCGAAGCACGCTCGGTACTGTAGTTCACAACTCACTTCCGAAGTTTCGTCGGATTCGTTGCCATCCCAGTGGCAGGTCGTGCGAGCGCTATGCGAAAGTTCGAAGTTATCTAGCGAACCCACACGAGACGAAACCCTGGCCCTTCATGAAATGAGGCATACGGTCCTCAACTTCGTCTTCGAACAAAAGCAACCGGACGGACTTGCCAATGCAGCCAACAGGATTATCCGAAATGCAGAGACGATTCGTGACAGGTTAAGTTTGGACTCGTGGCAAGTACTAAGTCGCCTAGACTATACGTCGCTCGTTCCATGGCCAGGTCAACGCGAGCGTATGGGCGAAGCCTTGTCGACACTTAATCAAACGATCAGTCTCTTATCTGCCTTTGCCGGCCTTGCCTCGGAAAGCATGACGCGCGGCCCCGGTTGGCATTTCCTGGACCTAGGACGACGAATCGATCGAGCCCAAAATCTGCTGCGATTGATCGAGTTGTTGCTTGTCCCCTACGTAAGAAGCTCCCGTCAACTACTCGAAGCCTTGCTCGACATTTGCGATAGTTCCATGACCTACCGATATCGTTATATGATGAGCTACGAAATTGGACCTGTTCTTGACTTGCTGGTTGTGGATCCTTCCAACCCTCGAGGATTGGCTTTCCAGTTTGTGCAGATTCTTCAGCATCTCGACGCATTGCCGGCAGCCGACAAATCTGAGGTTGCTCGCTACCGCAAAAAAATCAACGAATGCCGTGGCAGCCTGCGTCTATTCGATGCCGACGCATTGGGTGAAGACATAGTCAAAGATGAATCGGGCAAGGAAGAGCGAGCGATACTACGAAGTCGGCTTCGCGAGTTCTCCACACAACTCAACGATTTAGGTGATTTCATCTCTCAACGATTTTTAACACATACCACCGCTCGTCAATTGGATGATATGGTAAACCAGTAAGGCGAAATGTCGCAGCCATTCTAGAAAAGCACCCATTTTGTCCGATTGCCGTTAAGATTTTTGAGGGCTGGTGGTTAGCGTAGAGGAGGGCATTGAGACCATGAACGGAGAACAAGTTGTGGTAAGTAAAGGCCAGACATTCTTAGGCAACAACCAGACAGACCGGGTGCAACGGTTGCCGCAGGATGCCCGCGCAATGCAAGGGGTTTGGCTGTTGCTCGGGTCGTTGGGCATGTTCTTTTTTTCTAGTATTCTTCTTTACATGCTGTACGTCTCGCTAAGGCTCTCTCCGCAAGCCGGCTTGCGGCCCCAGTCGTTCTATTTGCCACGAAGCTTCTTGCCATCGACCTTGTTATTGATTGGCGTGTCTGGATCGCTTGAGTGGGCATTGCGTTCGGCAAGGCGAGACCGAGCGAATGACGTACGAATTGCGACGATTGCTGCACTGATTATGGCCTTGTTGTTCATGGCCATCCAGTCGGAAGGCATGTACCGGCTAGTCGTGGCTTCATTGAACGTCGCATCTTCAAGAAATAGTGCTTATGCTTTAACCTTCGTACTCGCGTTTCTTCACGCGCTCCATGTCGTCGGCGGATTGGTTGGCTTAGGTATCACGGCATTCAACGCCAACGAAGATCGTTACGACCACGAAAGGCACTTCGGTTTGCGATTCTGCACGATCTATTGGCATTTCTTAGACGTCGTTTGGGTTCTCTTAATGACTTGCTTCATCGTTACCGGCTTGCTGGTCAATGGCCCGACCGATTTGCAACCTCTTTAGGCGAGCGGAAATTGTGGGTGCGACCTACGGTAGGTTACTCTTGCCGAGAGTGACAATGCCCTGCCATTGCGGTGTCAACAACAGTCACACGGCCCAGGGGGCCATGCTACTCAAGTCCATAGAGTCCGGCTGGCGGAATCAATTGTCCGGCAATTGCGCCTAAGCCCTGTCGCTGGAAGAAACGTGGTTCCAAATTAAAGTAAAGGGAAACGTTGTTGGTAGCGGAATTGGAGTTCCCTCCAACGCGTATTAAGAAGGATTCGCCAATCCTTGTTAGACCTAGAGACTGGCCAATATTACCTGTCTTGCCAAGGTCGACGGAGGTGCCGCCAACGGCAGCCCACTTTTCATTCAATCGGTAGTTGATCGACGAGGTCAGCACCAGGGAACTTATGGGGCCCTCTAAACTCGTTAAGCCCAAGTAGAAATCTCCACGTCCTGGTCGAGACAAAAGGGTACCAAACGTCGTCGCCTTAAGTCCGTTTTTGAACAGGTCGTAATAACCGTCACTGATGAGTGTAACTCGGTCCCCTATGTGGTATCTAAAATCGTAGTTGATCGCGCCAACGCTTTGACCAAAATTGTCTCTATCAGGCTTGCCGAAGTAGATTGCGTCCATATCGAACTCGATCACGTCCGCAATGCGTTCTCGGCCAGCGACCCCACGCTTTGTCTGCAGACGTTGGTGCAAACCCACCCGCGATTGCAACTGGTTCGTTACTACCTCAGAGCTACCTGCGGATACGTAGCGCTGCATCGATTGGCGTGCTGCATAATTCGTTGCTTCGAACTGGGCAGGCAAAACACCACCAAAGGTATTGAATACGAGCCTCCGTCGAAAGTGCTCCTGTGAGTTATCATCGATTGGGTTGAACAGCGGGAATTGATTCAGGTCGCGATTGGTATCTGCATAGAGAAACTCGCTCTCAAACGAAAGCTTGTGCGCCAAGCCATTGAGATTCAGTACACTGCTTTGAACATCTGGAAACGAGCGCCACATTGGCAACGAAGATTTCAATCCAGCCTGGCCGGTCAGCCGAGTGATGTCGTTTCCGGCCACATCTTGGCCCCACTGACCTGCCTCACCTGAGAGAAAAGGGACAAATTTGTAGTATCCTGTATCGATTGGCAAGTTTAGTTCGTGGCGTGTGACTGCGTGCAACCCCGAGGCCGAGACCTCCCACGGTTGTAGCTGAAATTTCGCAGCCTCGGTCGCAGTCGTTGGCGTACTTGCTACTCTTTGTCGAGCATAACCGACATCAGAATGAGAGTAGTACGTGAAGATGTCACCGATGGACTGGCCGAGCCAATAATGGTCGAGCCGAGGAAGCCATTCCGTCTCGGTAAAGAAATCGTTCAGTCGAGTCTGCGCCCACAAGTCGATCATTTGTTGATCATAAAACTGTCGCACTCTCAAGGCCGTTGAAGCATCCTTCTGAGTGTCCCACTCTTGCTTGAAGTATTGCTCAAGGAAATTGCGGTCGCTGATCAATCCTGCTTCAGCCCATAACTCGGTGTCCGGAGAAAGATATTGCTTGTGTTTGAAAAGAAGTCGACCTCGCGTGGTTTTCTCCGGTTTTAGATTGAATCGGTCGCCACCCAGGTAGTCTAGTCCTTTGTCCTGAATTCCCCATGCGTCAAAGAATCCATTGGCAGGCCCGAAGGCCAAATTGGGTACGTTGTAGTTGAAGTAAGTCCCGAGAGCGAAGCCTCGCTTGTCAAAGTAATCCGTCGAGAAATTCCAGCGAGTTCCGTCGATCCCTTGAAGACCAAGAACCTGGTATGCGTTGAAGTCGACCATGACTTGATTGCCAAAAATCCTATCGTTCTTGTACTTGAAGCCATTGACATAGAAGCTAGAGGTGTCCACGTTGGTATTCAATACAGGCCAATATGCTATCGGTAGACCTTCAACGTACACAAAATTGTGTCTGGCTTTTGCTTGCATCCCTGTTTGTTCGGCGGTTCTGCCTGCAAAGGGCAAACCAAAGAGGGTACTGTTGGTCTCATTGCGGCGATCGCTCAATTCGATTCGGTCTGATTGCAGCCAATACCGAGGGACTCCCAAGCGACTACTTGTCAAAGCTGCTGAGTACGCCAGGAAGTTTTCCCGAGACCGCTGTTGGATGACATCGGCTTTGAGACGCACGATACCTTCGTATTGCGGAACTGGAGTCAGCACCTCGGCGCCAAGAATCATGCCGTATTCCGCTTGAACGTTGTAGTACATTCGCTCGGCATATATCTTGCGTTGGCCCTGTTGAAAAACCACATTTCCCTCGATATAGACTTCAACCGGCAGGTCGTCGACTTTTCCCGACATCAATCGTGATGAGTCGGCTGTCCAAATCACGGCGCGATCCGCTTCGATGAGAACGGTCCCCAGATCCATTTGCCCCGAATTGGTCAGCATTGTAGCGCCGCCAAACATCAGCCTGAAGCCACGTGAAATGGTGACATCAGATTCACCTCGATCGGGCCGATTCTTGATTTCGACCTCAGGCTCAACTCCACCCCGACTAGTGAGTCTAAATGTCTTTGCCCCAATACGAGAATTGACTACGGGTGGGGGCGACGACGAAAGCGCGACGGGCCCTAACACTGGAATTGGACCGAATTCTATATTGCTCGGCTGTTGAAACGCTTGAACTTTCTCACCCATAGCCGATGGTGGTATCGACTGCTGTACGGCCCCCAACATTTGCATGGAACCGGCGTCAAGATCCGTCCCACCCAACTGCGCGTTACCTATTTGCATGCTTTGCCCCACCGAGCCATTTTGTATTTCGATTCCACCTTGCGGTATCGACAGTATGCTCAGTCCGGGAATGTTCTCACCTGAAGCCAACTGAGTATGCATCGCCTCATCTGCAGAAGTCCACGCGACTCCGTTGGTCACCGTATTGGGAGTGGACCAATCGAGTTTCGGGTTTTGACCATGCGGTTGGTCCCAAACCTCGACCAGGAAGCTAACTTCGAAATTGCTGAATAGCCTCCCCATCCACTGATCATCCTGGATTCGCTGCTCGTCTGACCATCGGACTTCGCAAGCGCCCAATGTTTGGACGATAACCTTTTTAGGTTGTCCCTCTGTTTGCGAATCCGGCAGTGAGCGATCCACCCAAATGTATGCTTTGTCGCAAGTTGCGAAGAAGGCCCCTTGATAAATACGACAGCCACCCGATAGCGAGTAGACGTCGAACACGCCCTGTTGCTGTTTCGTCGCGTGGTGTGCGCAAACCGTTATTCCAAATTTGGGATCGGAGAGAGGAACTCCAATTTCGCTCGCGTTGGATGGGCGACTGGAGCTGACCATGAGCCATACACCCACGAGAAAAACCAGGTAGCGCGCAGCACCCCAACTACGCTCGATGGAGTGCGCAGATTTTTGTTTTTCTAAACCACCCAGCTGCTGCCGAAAAAGCAGTTTCAAGGTCGTATGATTGGAATTGGCCGGGAAACTCCGTTCCACTACCGAATCGCTCTCCATGGGTTAAATGAAAAATGGCTTTCGCTCGACGCTAGGGTCGGAGTATAGGAGTCTAAAAAAACCGGCTCAATACGAAGGTTTGATTAAAGTCAGCAAAACACCTGTGCCGAAGTCTAGAAGCCAGGAAAAAATTCTGATTTCTGTTTCCCAACACCCCCATCATCGCCAGAGGCCCTAGTCCTCTCAAACGCTTCAAACTAATTGGGCGATGAGGTAGATATAAATCATGTCCAACATAGATTCGCTCGCAACACACTTGATCCAGCAAGGCCATTGGGCTGAGGCAGTATGCCTGTACCGGGATGAATTGGGGTTGTCCCTTCCTCAAGCTGAGGAAATCGTCTTGCAGCTTGCTGATGAATCAGGCATCTTGTACCCAGGACGCTTTCTGTCATGGCTAGCAATCGCTTTTGCAGGCCTTTCACTTTTCGGCTTAGCCGGTGTCCTACAGCTGGTCCTTGCTCGATAAAGCTCACCAGAACAGCATCCTAATCGACGCGATGCCAGTCAAAATCAGAATGAGGCTGTCGAAAAGCCGCTGAGGTATCTTGCGTATGACCAAGGAACCGACCCAAAGACCTATCCCAATCAATGGGACCAACATGGCATTGAGGGCAAGCGTGTCCATTCGGATAAGTCCGAGGCTCCAGCTGAACGGGATCTTTACGATATTCAAGATCAAGAAGAACCACGCGGCGGTCCCAACGAATTCCAGCTTTGGCAATCCAATCGCCAATAAATACAAACCAAACACCGGGCCAGCTGCGTTCGCCAACATCGTTGTTAGACCAACAAGAATTCCCATGCTCCAAGCGAACCATGCCGCGTGAGGTACGTCCGCAAGCCATTCTTCTTTCCACAGCCGAATAATTTGCATCACGGTCAAGACCAGGATGATCATGCCAATCAATGGTCGATAGTAGGTTTCCGGAAGTCGGAACATCAGTAGCCACCCCATAACGACCCCTATCAACGTCGGCGGCATCATGCGACGAACATAACGCCAATTGGCGCGTTTACCGTAGACCGACATGGCAAAGATGTCTCCGGCAATGAGCATTGGCAAGACTATTCCTGTAGAGTCTTTGGCTCCAAAGACCGCAGCGAATAGATAGACGTGAACCATGCTCACGCCGGAAAAACCGCTCTTGGTAATCCCGATACCGAACGCGGCAATGGCCAGCAATACCCAATCCCAGAAGCTGTTGGGCGCCATAACTAAACTATCATCGTATCAAGACGATTCACAAACGCTCTTAGTGCCCGCGCACGATGACTGATTGCACGTTTGACACCCAACCCCATTTCCGCAAAAGTCTGATGGTACTCCTCGATTTCAAACAACGGGTCATATCCAAAACCGCCTTGGCCTCGCGGCTCCGGCAAGACTCTCCCCCAACACTCCCCTTGCGTTTCGATATGTATACCGCCGTCCGGGTCAGACAACACTATCGTCGAGACGTAGTATGCTCGACGATGTTCTTTGGTAAGCGGTTGCATTTCCTTTAGGAGCAACTCATTGTTGGTTTTATCGTTGGCCGCTGGGCCTGAAAAACGAGCTGAATAAACACCGGGGCGCCCACCTAGGGCGGGAACGCAAAGCCCACTATCCTCGCCTACCGTCCACATACCTCGATGCCTAGCCTGTGAGATAGCTTTGATTCTCGCATTCTCGAAGAACGTAACCCCCGTCTCATCGACATCATAGACGTCAGAAAAATCTGCCGGCACTTTGATTTCAAATCCTCGTGGCTCCAATAAGGTAACCAATTCGATTATTTTTTTGCGATTGTTCGTTCCGAGATAGAGCTTTTTGCATCGCAAGAAACTTGAAATATCGTGTTGCATGCTAACCGCTCACGGCTTCTTTGCTGCCACCGGCAATTCCATTACTTCTACTTTTCGAATGTGCACTTTGCTGCCTGGATCGTGCTGCTGGAATGCGAAGTAGCCTTCCTTGAACGTCAAAGCGAAATCGAGGTACTCGTATAGCTCGTCACCATTTATGGTTATTTTGATTCGAGTCATTTCCTTTCCTCGCCAAACGTCGTCGCGCACTTCTAGTTCATAAGTGAACCAAGTATCTGGCTCGACAAGCCGTTTGTAGACGTGGCACATGCCGTATAGCGAGCCCGTTCGAATAGGATCCGAGTGGGTGCTGTCGATCTGAGCTTCATAGCCGTCCGAGAAGCTGGGCTTTCGCGTGCAACGAAAATAGAGACCTGAATTTCCTTTGTCGTTGATCTTGACCTCAGCCCGATACTTGAAGTTCTTGTAAGGAGCTTTCGTACAGACCAACATCGAGCCACTACCCGAACCGGCCAGAGCTCCATCGGTCACCTCCCATTTGCTGTCGTCTTTACCGACTTTTTCCCATCCTTCCATGGTCTTGCCATCAAACAAAGACAACCACTTTGCGTCCTGGGCAAGGAGTGCGTCAGGCACAATCCATGTGCAAGCTCCAAGACAAAGTGACATTAGAAAACGACTTGATCGTGACATACTTTTAGGCTCCGTGGAAATCAGGTGAGGAACGAGTTGCGAACTACAGCTGCAACTCGAAGCCACTCATCATACATGGTACCGACACAGCATGACAGCCCGCGAGACTTCCAAGGGGAGAGCCCACCCTGATTAGACAAAGGGTGAAAGTCACGTTAGCCTTTATGCGACTGCTTTTCCTCCCACGGCCGCAAGCGACGGCTACGACGCACAACGATTGGCTTCCATTCAATGTCCAGCTTCGAATCCAAGATCGTTTCAATTCGCTCTCAATTTCCCTCTCTTTCTCGCATCATCGATGCTAGACCTGCTGTTTATTTAGACGGACCGGCGGGTACACAAGTCCCTCAATCGGTCGTCGATCGAGTTTCCGAATGCATGCTGAATCACAATGCAAATCGCTCAGGGAGTTTTGCGACCAGTCGCGAGGTTGATTCGATTATGAGCCAATGCCATCGCATCTTTGCTGACTTTCTCGGCGCGACCTCTGCTGATTCGATCGCGTTCGGACCCAATATGACGTCGTTGACGTTCCAGTTCTCTCGAGCCATATCAAAGGAGTGGAAACCGGGTGATCGAATATTAGTCTCTAGCTTAGACCATGATGCAAATTTTACGCCATGGGTATTGGCCGCGAGAGATGCAGGTGCGGAATTGAAAACAATCGGCATCCATCCGTCCGATGCAACCCTCGATATGGATTCGCTGGACGAGCTCCTAAATGACCGAACGCGTTTGGTTGCCGTTACGGGAGCCTCCAACGCAGTCGGCTCTCTGACGCCGTTAAAGGAAATTGCGAGAAGGGTTCATGCGGTCGGAGCGGAGCTCTATGTGGACGCCGTTCACCTCGCACCCCACCGCGCGATCGATGTGGTGGATCTAGATTGTGACTATCTCGTCTGTTCTGCTTACAAATTCTTTGGCCCACACATTGGTGTCTTGTATGGTCGTCGAAATCGCATGCTTGAGATCGCGGCTTATAAGCTACGACCTGCACCGGACAGCTTGCCTGGAAGGTGGATGACGGGTACGCAAAATCATGCATGCATCGCGGGGGCGGCTGCTGCCGTCGAATACGTCGCGTCGATTTCCTCGATTGCGGACGACGGCGAGAATCGACGAACACGCATCCTTGATGCGATGAAGGAGATCTCGGGCTATGAGACGCAACTGATATCGCGGCTGATCAAAGGTCTTGCTTTGATCCCTGGGGTTAAGATGTTTGGAATTTCAGAAGACCACCGTATGAACGAGCGAGCTCCTACCGTTAGTTTCCAATTGAGCGGAACGAAATCTTTAGACGTTGCGCAATTTCTGGGCGAAAATGGAGTATTTTCGTGGGATGGAAACTACTATGCGTTGCCATTGACTTTGGCGTTAGGAACTGAACCAGACGGGATGGTCCGTCTGGGCTGCATGCATTACAACACCGCCGAAGAGATCGATCGCACTCTGGAATTAATTAAGGAAATATCAGGCAGACTCCATCTTCAAGTTGGATGATAGTAGCTCGGCACTCCGTGC
>JANLRK010000534.1:0-2726 GCA_031361585.1 Pirellula sp.
GCACGGAGTGCCGAGCTACACTAGGAGCAACCATCTACAAACGCCATCCATTCTTGCGATTCCGTCGAATCGGCACCCACAGTTGGTACTCGAAAGGCATCGATATGGTGCATGCATCGCGCATTCCAGCCCTGGCCAGAACCTGCCAAGACGGGTTCGCGATAAAGCGGCTTTTCAGCGTACCAAAGACGATTCATTCGCGTCACATTCCATGCCCTTAGTTGCTGCCCGTAGTAGTCCGTGCAATCCTGCGAGAACCGAATCAATTTGTTGTTCTGGAGTACTGGCCTGCCCCCCGGACGAGAGGATGACCGCGAGTATCCTCGAAGGCATGGCAGCCAATGCCTTCTCCACGGGCCAAGCGGATGCTGTGCATGGTAAAGCTTTAGGCCATACGATCGCCAACCTGCAAAAATCCAATAGCGCTCGCGGTGTTTCACCATGGAGCAATCCATCAATCGGCCTCGAAGAATGGTCTTTTCGAATTCCCATCGATACGGGAATTCGACGGCCCTATACAGATCGACGCGTCTGACCGATTTCGACTCCGGCATCATGTAGACTTGGCCATCGTGTTCGAACACAAACGGATAAGACAAATGATGCGGTTGCCTTAGAACAATTCCTAATGGTTCCCAGTCTCTCAAATTAGTGCTACGAGACGCTCCGATAACAGCAATGTCCGAACCCTTTTGAAACAGTTCGAAGAATAGATACCATGCCCCGTCGCGAAAAACTGCAAATGGATCCGCAACGGCGACGCCGTTCCATTTTTCGAAATCACGCCCAGTCACAATTGGGGCCAGCATGGCCTTTGGCTTCAGGCAATCTAAGTTGGACCCTCGCAATAAACCGATGGACCAAATCCCGCTCTGATGAGCCGCATCATTATCCATAACGTCGACTTTGGCTTTGGAGTACAAACTCGAGCAAGTAATAGGCCAGTGTCGCTACAGCTTGCAGTGTCGCAGCCACGTACGTCAGCGCGGCCGCCGTTAATACGCTGCTCACTTGAGAAAGTTCTTGACCGTTGATAATTCCAAGTGAAACCAATTCGGTCTTGGCTCGTGAACTCGCATTGAACTCGACCGGCAAGTTGATGAGTTGAAAAATGACCGTCGCAGAAAATCCAAGAACGAACAAAAGCATCGCACCGGTTGCGAGTTTGCCCATCCCCATCGCCCCCAATCCAATAGCCGCCATCAGGAAGACTTGGCTCAACGAGCCACCAAATCCAGCCACTGGAACCGCTAGATTTCGTACCATGAGCGGCGCATAGTGCTTAGCATCTTGAATGGCATGGCCAACTTCGTGAGCAGCAATTCCGACAGAGGCCAACGAGTACCCTTGATAAACGTCGGGGCTCAAGCGAACAACTTTCGAAGACGGGTCATAGTGATCGGACAATTGCCCCTGAGCCTGCTCGATTGAAATGTTCTGGAGTCCATTTGCGTCCAATATCCGCCGAGCAGCCATGGCGCCGTTCATTTTAGCGGGAATCTGACTAGTTCGATGGTACGCAGAACGAATCAGCCACTGCGCCCCGAGAGCAAGCAGCATGGTCGGTACCACAAACAGCAAATACATGTACATGGAAGGTTTCCTCAGGAAATGCAATCTGGCAGTCTAAATTATGACTCCAACCCGAGATTGCACTTTCCGTACCATATGCGCTAGGCTATCTCCACTCTAGCCAGACAGCCGAGCCGCTGTCTGCGGATCGGCTAAACGGGGTTATACGATCGGCATTTGGCCATGGAAATTACTTTTTCTCTTCCTTCAATTCACCGCAGTCGCGAATCTTGATGATTGACTTGGTCTTTCCCGAATCGCTTCCAAAGCTTTCTATCTTCGTAACAACATCCATTCCCTCGATAACGCGACCGAAAATTACGTGCTTGCCGTCAAGCCAAGCGGTTGGAACGGTGGTGATAAAGAACTGAGATCCGTTGGTGTTCGGACCTGAATTGGCCATACTCAATAATCCCGGGATGTCATGACGAAACTTGAATGCCTCGTCCTTGAACTTTTCTCCGTAGATGCTTTCGCCACCCGTTCCGTTCGCCCTTGTAAAGTCGCCACCTTGCAGCATGAATTTTGGGATAACTCGGTGAAAAAGACTATCTTTGAAGTGCAAAGATTTCCCAGATGCACCCTTTCCCTTTTCTCCCGTACATAAACAACGGAAGTTTTCGGTAGTCTTCGGAACATCGTCTCCAAACAAGCCTATGACGATCCGTCCAGCATCTTTGTCGTCAATCGAGATATCGAAAAAGACTTTCGTAGTAACTTTTCCATCTTTTGGTGAATCAGCAGCTAAAACCATAGTGAACATCGAAAGTAAACAGGGAAGAAAAAACAAACGGGACATTCTCAAACTCCAAAACGAGTCATAGTACAAACGTCTGCGTGGACGGGCTGTCCAAAACACAATTCCTCGATAGTATACCGAAAGCTATCGACATGGCACAGGCGTCCCACGACTGGACGATTTTATAGCTAACGGCCGACTGCCGTAGCATGGCCCTAGGGCCGTGCGGCACACGGCCCTGGGGCCATGCTACGGCAACAAAACTCCTGCCGCTCGCTTAAATCAATGACAGGACGCTTCGACTACGCAGCCCCACCAAATAGGCGTAGTCGGGGCGAAATGGAAACTGCTGTTCTTTCCGAGGGCTGGCTGGGCATAGTTTCTATCGTCGCGGCGGCGCATTCCATGTCGTTCT
>JANLRK010000550.1:0-10331 GCA_031361585.1 Pirellula sp.
TCTCGTTCGCGTTATGTTGGATAGTATCGCGCATCGTCGACATCTTCCATGCGGTCTAGAGTCCCCCGATTCTTAATGCAACCACTAAACCGATTGAAGTGTCTCGATACTGTTGACATGAAGCAATCCGACTTGAACCACTCGATCGATTTCGGGATATCCGATCACCAATCTTGTCTTTAGGATAATGATGTTTTCAGGGTGCCTAACTTCGTACTTTTCACCGTTGGAAAGTCTCAAGACAAATGGCTCGAATGGTCGTCGATCGACGTATTCGCGAATCGTTTCGGTATTCATTTGCAAACTCTCTTTCTCTGGAACGCTGCTCATTTTCTCTATTTTAGGCAGATCCCCGCGGCTTCTCAACTGGTTCTACAGTCAACACAGTAAGAAAGTAATGATACCTTCTCGCCACTTCACGAAACCCGAAATGTTTGTGTGCCTACAAACTGTGACTCCAACTGCGGTTCACCATCTTCCAAAATCATTGCGATGACTTCGCACAGGTTCTCATGTAGTTCGTCAGACCATCATTCCAACTTTACCGAGTCGCGTTTGAAAGACTGGAGACTCATGACCATCTTGAGCTCCCCGTAGCTGTACTTTTCGCCGAAGTTGGCTTTGGCCTCGGCGATAGTTGCGTTTGGATTTCGGGTGAAGAAATCGATGATGCTTAATAGTTTTTCAGGCGGCAAGACGCGGGCGATGTCTAATCGACCTTCACCGATATAAAAGGCGAGATGGCCCTCGATAGTCGTTCGAGCCAACGTTCGCAATCTGGCAATCTCCTCGATCGTTCGTCCCGCTTCAAACATCTCAAGGCTAATGAATTTTGTGTCCGGCGACGGCGGCTTCGGAGCATCGGCGGCCGAGGCGAGGTTCACCGATACCTCTTTCTCGCAAGAATAATTCTCGATGATTTTCGAAATGGCTTCTCCGTAGCGTTCTAATTTTTTCTTGCCAATGCCTTTGATCCGTAAAAGGTGCCGATTGTTCGTGGGTAGAACAGTCACCAGTTCTTGCATCGAGGTGTTGGTGAGGATTTCCCAGGGGCGAACGCCTTGTTCATCGGCCATCTCTTCCCGCCACTCGAACAATCGTTTGTAAAGCATTGGGTGAGGCACATCCTTCGGGATTTGAATCTTCCGACTCTCTCGTTCGTCCCCAGAAGTGCGAGAAAAATCCAGTTCGGCTTTGACTTTTGCTCGAGTGTATGTCCGCGTCGAAAACCCCGATGCACAAGCCACGAAGCAAGCGTTCTTCACGAACAGTTCTCTTCGCAGAGCATCCAATTTCGAGGCAACGACTTGACGAACTGCCTGGTTGTCGGTCGCCGTGGGTAACTCCAGGGCGGCTAGCAATAGTCCTTGGCCAATCTTCGTCGTGAAGTACGCGCCCGCTTTCGTCAATCGCGATTGAAGTTCCCCATTGGCTTCCGGTGCAATTTCCTGATCGCAATAGCTCGCGAGCTGCGGTTCGAATTTTTTGGCGACGACGAAGAGTTCTGCCTCGGCTCGCTCGGACAAAACGCGGACTTGCGACGTGGCGGACGCTGTCAGCGTATTTTCATGTTCTACATACATCCGTTGGAGTTGGTCGAGACTGCCTTTGATCGACTCGAAGGAAAAAAGTTCTTCCAGCAACCGCCGCTGGTAGTTTCTCTTCGCTTGCTGGAGTTCGGCTTGATCTGGAGCCTTGCTTTCGGCTTCCTCGGTATAGTTCTTGACTACGTTGTCGGTTTTGACGCTCGAAGCGGTGATTCGAGATCGCAGTACGATCCCTTCAAAACTCTTGCATCGACTGAGGGCAACATAGACTTGTCCATGTGCAAAAGCGGCTTGAGCGTCGATGATCGCTCGTTCAAACGTCAAGCCTTGACTCTTGTGAATCGTAATTGCCCATGCTAGTTTGAGGGGATACTGCGTAAACGTTCCGAGTATTTCCTCTTTTATTTCTTTGGTGGTCTCGTCCAAACTGTATTTGACGTTTTGCCAATCGACTTTGTCGACGGCGATCTCGGAGCGTTCATCGGGGCAACGAACATAGATGACGTTATCGTCATCGAATCGAGTGATCTGACCGATCTTGCCGTTGAAAAATCTCTTTTCCGCCTCCATGTCGTTCTTGACGAACATGACTTGAGCGCCCACCTTGCACTCAAACCTTTCCTCGGTCGGGTAGGCCGACTGTGGAAAGTCGCCGTCGATGATCGCATTGAATACTTTGGAAACTTCCGACAGCCTAGTTAAGCTATCGATGTTGATTTGTTGTGCGACCGCGTTAGTTGCAGTCAGCGTGATATAAGGTTCTTTGGCGGACGGTCGGAAATTGGGAACGTAACGGCTGTTGAGCCGGTTGAGGACGTCTTCGTCGAGCTTATTGTCGCGGACTCGATTGAGCAGATCGATAAAGCTCTGATCCGACTGCCGATAGATATGTTTGAGTTCAATCGAGATGTACTCCGTTTTTTGCAAAGCTTGGCACGAAAAGAAATAAGGAGTGGCGTAGTGTTCTTGTAGCAAAACCCAATCTTCGTGTTTGACGACCGGCGGAAGTTGGTGCAGGTCGCCGATCATCAACAATTGAACACCTCCGAAAGGCAGGCTTGCATCCCGGTAGGTTCGCAAGACTTGATCGACGGCATCGAGCATATCGGCTCGAACCATACTGATTTCGTCGATGACCAATAGATCAAGTGAACGGATGAGCCTTATTTTTTGCTTTGCAAGGCGATGGGGTCGGCTCTGCTCGCTGCGACTGGTTCCCGGGATGTGCAATCCGAATGGGAGTTGGAAAAACGAGTGAATCGTCATGCCTCCAGCATTGATTGCGGCAACTCCCGTCGGCGCGACCACAACCAATTGTTTGATTCCTTCGGATTTGATGGCATGTAAGAACGTAGTCTTGCCGCTGCCGGCCTTGCCTGTTAAGAAAATACTTCGGTTCGTATTGCGAACAAAGTCGAAAGCTAATTCTAATTCGGGGTTTGTTGATTGCCCCATGGTTCTGTCCACCTTGCTCCAGCCAACGAAGTAAAATCGGTCAAACTACCGACACTGCTCGTTTCGCCGCTTAGGATCGTTCGGAAATTAAGTGGGATTGGCTTCCTGCCTGTCGACAGGCTGGAAGCCTATCCCACGAAGCCGATTGGAGTGTTTCGATACTGTTGGCATGAAGCAATCCGTATTGGACCACTCGATCGATTTCTGGATATCCGATCACCAATCGTGTCTTTAGGATCAAGATATTCTCAGGGGGTTTAACTTCGTGCTTCTCACCATTGCAAGGTCGTAAAGCAAATGGCTCGAATAGTCGTCGATCGACGTAGTCACGGATCGTTTCGGTATTCATTTGCAATCTCGCTTTCTCTGGAACACGGTAACATTTTCTCTAGTTTAGGTAGGTTCTCGCAACATTTCAATTGAAACCTGCATTTTGGTGATTCCTATGACCCAGGTGGCTATGTTCCTGGTGCTACACCAAATCGACCGATCGAAACGCTTCTCGACGCGAAAAAGTAGGTCGCATCTGCCGGATGCGACTGATAGTCTACGGGTACTCGATGCAAAGCATTCTTTACCAATGTAAGAAAAACGCATGCAGGCTTTCAATAAAGAATACTGTTTGCCAATTGGCCAAGGCTACGAAGGACCGGATCAATCGATCGACAAGCCGATGGAACTTGAATCAGGCAAGCCAGTCAGTGTCCCGAAAACCGAAGCCGTCGGCTATTCGATCCATCTGAAATAGTGGTTTCGCGGTTGACGGGCCGGGAGACATAGGTTGAAATGGATCCCCTGTTAATCGTTTATGTTCCTATGTTGTAAAAGCACCGACTAACCAGCAGATCGCTGCGGTGCGCTAGATGAATCTTTCGAAACTAAGGCGTTCTATCGCCCACGAAGCCGCTCGGCTTTTGTATCTTCACGAAGAATCCGAATACTATCGGGCTAAACAAAAAGCCTCGCGCAGACTGTGCCAGGGATGGGTCAAGCCTGCCGATCTGCCGACGAATGCGGAAATCCGGGACGCTGTTCAATCATTTGCTCGCATGCACGAAGGTTCGGCCCGCCTAGACGCGTTGCGAGATATGCGATTGACCGCGCTCAGGGTCATGCGACTCATTAGCAAATTCCATCCCAAACTCATAGGAAGCGTTCTTACCGGCCACGTCAGGCAAGGCTCGGATATCGATATCCATGTCTTCTCCGATAGCATCGAAGCAGTTGCGGCTTGTTTTGATGAGGAGTGCATTCCCTATGAGATTGAGCGAAAACAAGTTCGCAAAGACGGGATCAACACGACCTACACGCATATTCATGTTCGTGAATCATATTGCATAGAACTGACAGTCTATCGCGACAACATGGGCAGTCATGGATTCAAGAGCTCCATCACCGGTAAGCCAATCGAACGCGCTGGCATGCATGAACTCGAAGAGTTGCTCAGGCAAGAGTATCCTGACATCGACACCGAACAGACATTGTCCGAAATGAATGAGACACCCGATCCGTTTCAAGTCTTTTATAGCTTGTTGCTGCCACTCGAAAACGTCAAGCAACATCCGAAGTACCATCCGGAGGGAGACGTATTGTATCACAGTTTGCAAGTCTTCGATTTGGCTTGCGATGCGATGCCTTACGACGAGGAGTTCTTGCTAGCAGCGTTATTACATGATGTTGGCAAAGGGATCGATTCTAGCGCACACGTGGAATCAGGCTTAGAGGCATTGGAGGGTTTGATCACACAGCGAACTTACTGGATGATTGCTAATCACATGGAAGCTCATCGCATTTTTGATGGAACGATCGGTTCGAGAGCGCATCGTCGTTTGCGTGAGAACGAAAGTTATGAGGATTTACTGCTGCTGTCCGAATGCGACCGCGGTGGACGAGTCCCAGGTGCGATCACGACGGAACTGGAGGAAGCCATCGACTACATTAGATCGCTCGGCGATGAAAACTGGACCCGCGATCGGTAGGTCGCTCTTGCCGAGAGCGACTCTGTACCGCACACCTGGCCTCCAAAGTCGCACCCGGCAGGCCCGGCAGGTGCGACCTACAGAAAATGCCTCAAGCACAGCCCGTCCATCCCAGGTACAATCGCACCACGCAAATTTTTACCCGTTGGAATCAAAACTTATGAAGATCGTTCGGATATTCGCACATCGAGTCGAGTTGCCGTTGCATGAAGGAACGTACAAATGGTCGGGGGGGAAATCGGTCTCCGTTTTCGACAGCACCATCGTGGGTGTCGAGACCGACTCAGGCTTGATCGGCTATGGCGAGGTATGTCCACTTGGTCCGTTTTATCTACCAGCCTATGCAGAGGGGGTCCGAGCTGGTTTGCGAGAACTTGGCCCGCACCTGATCGGCTATGATCCCTGCGAGCTCGCCAAACTAAACCATCGAATGGACGCGGCGCTCAAGGGGCATCCGTACGTCAAGTCCGGGATCGACATCGCTTGCTGGGACATTCTGGGGCAAGTCTGCGGACTTCCTGTTTGCGTCCTATTGGGAGGCCGCTTCGGTGAAAGCATTCGGCTTTACCGCGCCATTTCGCAAGAGTCCGCTGAAACGATGGCTCGCAAGGTAGCTGGCTATCGAGCTGAAGGCTACAGCCGCTTTCAATTGAAGGTGGGTGGCGATCCCGATACCGACATTGAACGCATTCATGCCGTGCGAGCCATGCTATCTCCCAACGAACGCCTTGTGGCGGACGCAAACACAGGTTGGACGCAGCACGAAGCCATGCGTGTCGTACGCGCTGTTCGCGACGTCGACGTATACATTGAGCAGCCTTGCCTGACTTACGAAGAGTGCTTGGCCGTTCGACGCAATACGGATCATCCGTTTGTGCTCGACGAAAACATTGACGACCTCGGCATGTTGCTTCGTGGCAAGGCGGATTTGGCCATGGATGTCGTGAACTTAAAGATCAGCAAGTTAGGTGGATTGACCAAGACCAAACAAGCCCGAGATCTTTGTGTTGCGATGGGGATCGCCATGACGCTTGAGGATAGCTGGGGCGGCGATATCACCACGGCAGCCATCGCGCATTTGGCACATAGCACCCCAGAGGAGTACCGCTTTACCAGTACGGACTTCAATAGTTACGTAACGGTTAGCACGGCAACGGGAGCCCCGCAGCGAGAAAAGGGCTTCATGCGAGCGAGCGAATTGCCCGGGCTGGGAGTCGCGCCACGCTTCGAAGTACTAGGGCCCAGGGTGGTGGATGTGGAGTAGAAGAATTGTTCTAAATATCGAGACCGACTTGACAGTGCAAGGTCACTCTCGGCAAGAGTGACCTACCGTAGGTCGCACCTGCCGGGCCTGCCGGGTGGGACTTTGAAGTTTGATTGAATCCAACGATAAATAGCAAAGAGACCAACGTGAGATCGCTACTATTCCGGTTCGCATTTCCAAGCCTAGTCTTGTTGATTTCCAATCCTTTATTCGCCGCGCTGCAGGAAACTTCGGCGCAGCAGAATGTTACGAAAGTTCAGGTCGACGAAACGCGACTTACCATCGATCGCATTTTTGTGGAAAAGGACTTTCAGGAAGAACTTCTCGGGCAACTGACTTGGAGCCAAAACTCCTCTAGCTACTTCACGTTTAAGCCAACCACGGGCGAAAAAGAAGGACGGGATTTGGTTCGTGTGGATTGCGAGAGCGGGACGGAGAAAATCATCGCCTCCGCTGAAATGCTAATTCCGAAAGGCCAACAAGAGTCGATCGCAATCGACGGTTTTGGCTTTTCCGCCGATGAAACCAAAGTGTTAATTTACACGAACAGCCAACGCGTCTGGCGTCGCAAAACGCGGGGCGACTATTGGCTACTCGATCTCGCCAATCTCGAGTTAAAACATCTCGGTGGCGATGGCACTCCGTCGACAATGATGTTCGCCAAATTCTCGCCCGATGGCAAACACATCGCTTACGTACGCGAAAATAATCTTTACTCGCAACAGCTCTCGAATCTTCGCATCACTCCGCTGACAACCGACGGATCGGCAACACTTATTAACGGCACATCCGATTGGGTCAACGAAGAAGAACTTGACTTGCGAGACGGCTACCGATGGAGTCCCGATAGCACGGCGATCGCTTTCTGGCAGTTTGACACTACAGGAGTGCCTGAGTTTACGATGATTGACAATACCTCAGGAAAGTATTCGAAGACCATTCGATTTGCATATCCCAAAGTAGGTGAACGCAATTCAGCCGGTCGTGTTGGTATTGTCAACGTAGCCAATCGGGCCGATTCGAAGGTCAAGTGGGTCGATGTTGCAGGCGATCCGCGCGAGCATTACATCGCTCGCATGGAGTGGATGCCTGATAGCCAACAGCTCATCTTGCAACAATTTAACCGATTGCAGAACGTGAATCGCGTTATGATCGCCGAAGCAAAAAGCGGCACGACAAAACCGGTTCTCACGGAAACCGATGACACCTGGTTGGAGAATGAAAATTTGGTGCAGTGGTTGAAACCGGGCAAAGAATTCCTGTGGATTAGCGAACGGGATGAATGGCGTCACGCTTATCGGGCAAGTGTGGAAACGGGCAAACGCGAATGCCTCACACCCGGCAGTTTCGATGTGATTGAAGTAGAAGCGGTAGACGCAAAGAATGGCTTTCTTTATTTCGCAGCTTCCCCTGAAAACCCTACACAGCGTTATCTGTATCGCGTATCGATTGCCGGGGGTGAAGCGACGAGACTCACGCCGATGAATCAGCCAGGTACGCACACCTACGATGTTGCTGCCAACAACGAGTTTGCGGTCCACACTTATTCGAGTTTCAACCAACCCCCTGTTTCAGAATTGATTCGTTTATCCGACCACAAAGTGGTTCGAGTGCTGACCACCAATCGCGTCTTGAAAGAGAATTTGGCCAAATTGCAACGGCCGAGCACCGAGTTCCTCAAGGTGGATATTGGCCAGGGTGAGCCACTGGATTCCTGGTGCATTAAGCCGAAGGACTTCGATCCGGACAAACAGTATCCATTGCTGTTTCATGTATATGGTGAGCCGCATGGGCAGACGGTAAAGGATGCATGGCCTGGCCAGCGCGGACTCTGGCACTTGATGTTAGCGCAGAAGGGTTACGTCGTAGCGAGCGTTGACAATCGCGGGACCATGTCACCACGCGGCCGTGCGTGGCGCAAGTGCGTTCACCGGCAAATTGGTATTCTTGCATCGCAAGACCAAGCGGCCGCAGCCCGCGTGCTGCTGGATCGCTGGTCCTTCGTGGATCGCAAGCGAGTTGGCATTTGGGGTTGGAGTGGTGGCGGCAGCATGAGCCTCAACGCTATTTTCAGACATCCAGATCTATATCACACGGCGATTGCAGTGGCTCCTGTGCCGAATCAGTTGCTGTACGACACGATCTACCAAGAGCGGTATATGGGGTTGCCCGACGACAACGCCGCAGGTTATCGCGATGGTTCGCCGCTGACATTTGCCAAGCAATTGAAGGGCAACTTGCTATTGGTTCATGGCACCGGAGACGACAACTGCCACTACCAAGGGGTCGAGTTGTTGATGAACGAATTGATCGAACAGAACAAGCAATTTGATGTGATGCCTTATCCGGGTCGATCGCATTCGATATCCGAGGGGACCAACACCGCTCGCCATTTCTATGCGTTGTTGGCTCGCTATCTCGACGATCACATGAAATGAGAGCAACGTGGCGGACGCTGCCAGCGTCCGCGCTCACGCGCAATACGATTGTACTTTGGGAATTGAATCAGTGCTTCTAACCATTCTGATCATCGTAAATATTCCAATCTATCTGTTGATTGCATGGCTCATCTTTGACACACAGGCCAACGCGGCCGACACTATTTTTGATACGGTCGTGTCTATCCTGAAAGCAATCTTCATTCCTCGCTTCGTTCGAGTCTTGATGGAAGACGACGATGGTGGGGCCGATACGCTGATTCTGGTTGTCTATCTTTTCCTCTGCGGCATCATCGTGTACGGACAGTACTTTCTTATTGAAAAGTATTTTTTTAACTAGTGTGTTCACAATTGAGAATGTCCGGCGGTGGTTGCCGTTGACGCTAGCAGCGTCAGCCACGTCACTCCAACTCAATCTCATATTTGAATCCACGATTCTCGACGACCGCACCTTGAAGCGAAGCCGTTCGCCCATCGATCGAAAGTCCGTAAACAAGCGGCTTGTTCACGACGCAATCCACAGGCGCTGGCAAATCCAACTCTTGAAGTGTCTTTGGCAACCTGCCGCTATTCTTGAAGCTCCAAGTTGCTCAGCCGATATCGTCACAAAATCATTCCGTTTGCCTCAGTTCACTGTTCCGAGTTAACGGATATACAAAGATAATGCCATGGGCGAGTTGATTTTTCACGAATTGTGAAATTTGGTCGTGGCGGACGCTGCTAGCGTCCGCTTGACCTCGCATGGTAAACTATCCATCCCGCTGCTGATGCAATCTTTGCACAACCGTCCTTTCAAATCCCACCTGCCGCCACTTTCACCATGACGCATCACTTCTTTCTGAATTTTTTCTTTCTCTTCATCACTTGCCTCAATTTTGGATTTGCGACAGCAGATGACAAGTCTCTCGATACATTTCGGATTCAACAAATTACCGATGTCTATTTTTCCGAAGGTGCGGCAGCCGGCGACTTGAACAACGACGGAAAGGTCGATTTCGTCTATGGGCCACACTGGTACGAAGGCCCTAGCTTCCAAGTGAAGCACGAAATCTATCCAGCCAAGCCACAGAATCGTGAGGGATACACGGATCACTTCTTCGCATGGGTCTACGATTTTGACGGCGACGGATGGAAAGATGTTTTCACGGTTGGCTTCCCTGGCACTGCAGCATTTGTCTACCAAAATCCGGGCAAGGAAAAGGCTGCTGAACTTTGGAAGAAACACCAAGTCTTTGATTGGGTCTCCAACGAGTCTCCCCAACTGACTCAATTGGTGGGGGATGATCGGCCGGAACTTATTTGCTCACGCGATGGTTTCTTTGGCTATGCCGCCATCGACTGGAAGCGTCCCCTTGAGCCATGGAAATTCACCGCGATCTCTGCACAAGTCACCGACAAAAAATTTGGTCATGGTCTGGGCATCGGCGATGTCAACGGCGACGGCAAGTTGGATGTGATCCACGCAAAGGGTTGGCTCCAACAACCGACGGAACTCGCTGCCGGCAAGCCTTGGCAAGCTCACGAACAATCCTTTTCCAACGCGTACGGCGGGGCCGAGATGTTTGCGTACGATGTGGATGGCGATGGCGACAACGACATCATCACCAGCATCGCGGCTCACGACTTCGGATTGGCTTGGTTCGAACAA
>JANLRK010000561.1:0-2825 GCA_031361585.1 Pirellula sp.
ATGCCTGCAAAACATGCTCACTTGAGTTCGAATCTCACTAGCGCCTCTATCGTTAACGGCCCATCGGTCCAGCCAGGAGTGGACGCTGCCCTGTCACGGCGGAGATCACCGGTTCAAATCCGGTATGGGTCGCTTGAATCAAATGGTGTGGTACGCCAACGGCTGAGCGGCTTGTCTTAGGAACAAGTGTTTGAGGGTTCGAATCCCTCCTGCACCACTGTGAATATGTCTGTGAAGTGTACGGTTCATCCCAACGCAAGCCAATAGACCTTCTATCCTTTAACGCCGTTTAACGCTTGGGCATCGTTGGTATCACCCCGCGCTGCGTAGTGATGCAGAACAGACGCTTCACGGCCAGACGGGCACGATCTCATAGAAATGGTTTCGTCGAGCGAAGTTGCTTCGCCCTTATTATCCGATTCGGCACCAAAAATGGAAACAAATGGTTCCAAAGAACAATGCTGCTACAACATCTTGTGCAAGCATTTCACGGATCAAACTAGATTCGTAAAGATAAACCGGTACGAGTTAGAGGTTCGCCCAAAGTCACTTGACGCCCGTTTTGCGCTCGTACTGGAATCTCCCTAGCACACCTCCTTTTTTGGTCCATCCACGAATGGCGTGGGTTTGGTAAAATCTACGGCTAGGAAGACGATGCGAGCCAAGTACGGGAATCGCAAAAGATGTGCTGGGTGGTGTGACGTTGCATGGCATGTGACCTGAAATCGATTTCACTACTTGCCGGTCGGTTTCCAATTGCCTGTCGGGTTCCAAATTTTTCAAATGGGTAATCAATTAGTGAATGAAAAAACAACCACTGAGTCGCATCGGGTTACTCATCTTGCACGGATGGTGTTTGCAACCTTTGTCCTAACATTTGTTGCTGCCAGAATCTTGGTTCTGTTGATAATGACGCGGCATATGCCTGATTTGTTTCTGCATGTTGGCGGAACACATGTTCACCATCTGAATTACGGGATCTTTTTGCTCTCTGCCGTTGGGGCTTATATGCTGTTCGCACGCCCAACGGGATTTATCGAAAGCGTGTCTGCGGTCGTCTATGGAATTGGCCTTGGTCTGACATTCGATGAGTTCGGAATGTGGCTTCATTTGGGAGGTCCGTATTGGCAGCGGGCTAGTTTCGATGCCGTCGTGGTGATCAGTGCTGTGTTTGGATTGATCGCCTATGCACCAACCGTCAGTCGCTTCACGGTCAATCATTGGTTCCTGACGGCAGCGATGCTCGGGATGCTAATACTTTTCAGTTCCTTGACGTTTCGCGTTTGGCGGCATCAAAGTGAAAGGATTAAGAACGGATTGGAGAAAATTGAGGCCAATTCGCCAAGCTAGTACCGCTGTTTGGAATTGATGTTGCTCTGGACGGGTATTTGTTGCCAACAAAGCGTTTAGGGCAATCGGAAAAGCACTGCTGTCCAGCCTTAAAGACAGCGCTCTTTACTGCTCAATAAAACTCAATTAGCTGCATCCATCCACGAAGGCCAAAAGCTGTCCGTCAGTTAACTGCTGCCGGTGCAGGTCCAAATGATGCATTCCAGATGCATTCCAACCAGAGCCTTTGGGGATTAAGACTGGCTCATGGCCAAGGGATCGTTCGAAATACAAAAATCGACTGAGGTGTGACACCTGCATCGCTCTAAGTCGGTGTCCATAAAACTTCGAGTTATCCTGAACAAATCGGACCAATCCATTTTCCAAAACAATTGGTTTGCCGCCCGGACGTACGGATCGTTTGGAGTAGATTCGGGCGAAAGGAAGAAGTTGAGGCGTCAAGGACCAAGGGGGCTTTTAGAATAGAAAATCCGGAGTGAATAGTCGTCGGATGTGCTGCATTGTCCAAATCACTCGAACTGTGTTTGAAATGAAAAGAGACACGAAAGTGGAACCCAAAAGAATTGATTACAATTTCGTAAGGAAGCTAGCAAGAAGGACTTCGTTGAAGGATGTGGCTATCCAAATTGTGCAGTTCGAAGTATCGGTATACAACAGCGTGTCGCTCAAACTGTTTGATCGTCGAGAATTGATGTAGGCTAAATGCGATCCTCACCGACAGCATCCCTTCGTCGAACAAGTGACTGCTCCAAGCTCTCTTGTGTTTCGCCGATCCCCTTCGACCAACAAGCTTGCGATCCCTTTAAGCGTTCCAGGAGTCTGGGTTGGGTTGAGGTTTTGATGGAAAAAATGAATGGAATCATGGCTAGAAATCAACTAACTCCCGACTCGAACGTCATCATCTCGGGGGTCTCTGGCTTGCTCGGTGGAGAAATACTGCGAGAGATCTGTCGGCTGGATGTCAACCAAATTACGGCTTTGGTTCGTTCCAATTCTGAACAAACTTCACTAGAGCGATTTTATCAGCGGATGGAGAGAAGCGGAAAAACCAAAGAGTCTTTTGGAACGAACTTGACCGTCGCCGATTGCGATATCACGCGACCGTTTTGGGATTTGAGCCCGGCTCATCAGCGGAATGCGATTGAAAGTGTCGACACTATCATTCACTGTGCGGCAGATACTTCATTTATCCGCGAACGGAATGTGATCGATACCAACATCGCCGGGACTAAAAACCTCATCGAACTGGCTCGAGCTTGTAAGCGGCGCCCTCGAATCGTTTTTGTGAGCACCGCGACCAATGTTGGTCGGGTTCAAAACTGCAATATTTTGGAAGACCAAGGGTGCCAACCCGGCAACGACCACCACAATGCCTACACCGCATCCAAAGCGGTTGCCGAGACCATGCTCCGCGAATCAGGTCTCGATGTGCTTGTTATTCGACCGACCATCGTATTGAGCGCGGGAATTAAGGA
>JANLRK010000568.1:0-6012 GCA_031361585.1 Pirellula sp.
AAACCAACCGCTGCAAACAATGCTACAACAATGCCAATCCTTTGACGATTGCTTTGCTTCATGACAGTTTTGCTTAGGATGGTTTGGCTTGGCATGATGTGAATTGAATCTATGTTTTGCTTCGTTTTCGAAACGCTCAATTGGAAACTATCGATCGGAGCCAAATTCTCGGTCCACGCCAGCTGGCGGTTCTATTCGAATGTTTGGGACCGTCCCTTGGCTCGGGTCAGCATTGAAAATGCCTAAATTCTTTAAACGCCGTTCGCCGTTGTCGATTTCAGGACCGTTTGCAATACTTCCTGGTCGGAGTTTGCCGAGAGGTTGCGTGACAACGCGTTCCTTGGTGTGGTCGCCATCGATATGCACGCGGACTTCACTAATTCGGTAAATGTCCCCTTCGCCAATGTTGTAAACCACATCCACTTCGCTATTAGGTTGATAAATCAGCTCGCCGATAACCTCACTGAAAATGTGTCCCTGAGCACCATAAAGATCTCTCAAAAACTTTTCGTCGGTTTGCTTGTTTGCCTGAAAAAATGGCTCGCCAGCTTTCAATTTCATGTGAGGTAATAGCTCGCTTGGCTGATAGCGTTTGGTTCCTGCGATAGAAACCGATTTGATCTTGTATCGCTGTCCCTCAGATACCACGAAGGTCAAGTCGATAAAATCACCACGCGTGTTGTAGTCCTTGCGGAATTCGACTCGAGCGTCAAAATAGCCCAACGATCGATAGTAGCCCATTAGCGCATCGCGGTCTGCTTCGATCTTGAAGTCCGAAGCCTTATTGCCCAACCAACTGGTAATTCCGTATCGAGCATCTCGACTGCTGATCTTGGTCTTTAATAGCTCGGTTGAAAACGCTTGGTTGCCGATGAATCGAATGCTGTTAAGTCTCTCGACAGGACCTTCGTTTACAATGAATTCAACCTCGCGCTGGCCAGGCTTAAGCCCTTGCGCGATTTGGATGTCAACCTGATTCATCCCCTTGTCTTGGTACAGTTCAATCAGTCTGGATTTGGCTGAGTTGAGTGAGACTGGATCCAATGGATCTCCTTTTTGAATGCCAGCATGCTTGCTCAGTTGACGATCTTCGAGACGTTCGTTGCCGCGAAAGATGACCGTTTTGATGATGGGCCGTTCGTCTACGATGAGGCGTATGTGCACGCCTTTATTCGTTTCCGTGAAATACGGAGTGATCTTCTTGAACAGGTTCGTTCGGTATAGCGCGCTGATGTCTCGGTTAAACGTTTCTTTGTCGAACATACGGTCCTCACGCGATTGCATCGCTGTGAGGATGTAGTTTTGAGAAACGCTGCTATTACCCTCAATGCTCACCGAGAGAATGATGGCGCCGTCGGTGGCTTCTCGCCCACGTGGTCCACCATTCTCATAGAGTTTGTCGCTGAATTTCGGTTCCGAAAATGCTGGGGCATTCCCGCCAGGTGCCCCGCCGCCCATTTGACCCATCGCTACCGAGCCGGTTAACGCGAAGGCTACCGGAAATACTAGTTGAATCACGCGTGCCTTTGGACGAAACATGTGTATCCTCGCTGGGGAATTGGATTCGGGCATATCTCCCTCACTGAATACACAAAAGAACTTTCATAGGGCAACCTCAGCACACCCCGACTTGAGTCATTTCAGACATTTTTGATTAGAATGCAACGACAGCTCGACAATGGGACCATGTGATGCCCCTCCAATCCCCCGTATCCCACCCAAATTCTAGATTTGTTCAAACCATGATCACTCGTGAAGCTTCGCTGATTCGCACGGCCCAGGGGGCCATGCTACAAGTTGATTTCAAGCTTCTGTCGGCCATAGTTGGCTTGTTTCTGTCGCTCGTCACAACTGTAATACGTCTGGAAAAAATTGCTGCAGAAGAGTCTCCACCGAATCGATTTACGCTAGCTGAACCAAACACACCACTAGAGCAGTTCGGACTAACAATTCGCTCAACGAGTTTTCGAACGCCATCCGAAGAACTTGCCGGCTTCCACGTTCCGACCGGTTTTCAAGTCGAATTGATCGCATCCGAACCAGCAATCTCCAAACCCATGAACATGGCCTTTGATGCGCAAGGTCGGCTCTGGATTACCCAGTCTACCCAATATCCGTTTCCAGCCAAAGCCGATGAAATCGGGACAGATGCTGTCGTGATCCTCGAGGACAAGGACCACGATGGAAAATTCGAAACCACGCGCACGTTTGCCGATGGGCTTAACATTCCAATCGGTCTGTTGCCCTACGGTGACGGCGTCCTCTGTTTCTCGATTCCAAATATTCTCTATTTACGAGACAAGGACCACGATGGAGTTTGCGACACTCGTGAAATATTGCTTGGGCCATTTGATACAACACGCGATACGCACGGCATGGTTAATTCAATGCGGTTGGGAGCCGATGGTTGGGTTTATGCTTGCCACGGATTCAACAATCAATCCACTGTTCAAGGCAAAGATGGGCACTCGGTTTCAATGACTTCCGGAAATGTCTTCCGATTTCGCCCCGACAGCTCGCGTGTGGAGTTGTTCACCCAGGGGCAAGTGAATCCATTCGGCATGTCGCAAGACAAATGGGGATTTTGGTACGCTGCAGACTGCCACAGCAAACCGATCTCGCAATTGATCCGAGGCGGTTGCTACCCAAGCTTCGGTCGCCCCGATGACGGGCTCGGATTTGTGCCCCCAATGATGGAGCACTTGCACGGAAGCACTGCAATTAGCGGGCTAGCTCATTCCAAAGACTCGAGATTCCCAAAAGACTTCGATGACAATTTCTTTAGCGGCAACGTCATGAGTTGCCGAATCAACCGCAATCAATTGACTTACCGTGGTTCCACGGCCAAGGCTGTCGCGATGCCCGATCTGTTGACCAGCGACGACCCATGGTTTCGCCCTGTTGACTTGCAGTTTGGACCAGACGGATGTTTGTATGTTGCCGATTTTTATAACAAAGTGATAGGTCACTACGAGGTACCACTCGACCATCCCGACCGCGATCGAAAAAGCGGTCGCATCTGGCGTATCCGTTGGGAATCGCATGGAGAAAATGCTAATGTGTACAAAGCCGTTAAGCGGTCGGAACAGACTCTCGCTGAGCTTGAGAGCGAAGTCGAATCCGCCAACCTTGAGGAAGTAGCAGACGCGATACTCGCTAGAAACAACTTGGAGTTGATCGGATTGCGAGGAAACGAGAAAGACGCAAATTGGCTCCTTGGTCAATCGCTACGTGTAAACTCTCAAATCGATCCCGTGCTATACCAGACTCTGCTAATATCCATTCGGGATATCGCGACGCGCATCCGTGTCTCCGATACCGCGCGATTTCAAGGATGGGTCACCGACGCGTGCAGTGGTATCGGGCTACCGACGACCCGAGAACCACAGCCAAATGCCATGGATACTCCGCCCATGCGGGCTCTTACTCGCGTATTGTTGGCTCTTAAGGACGAATACTCCATAGCCGGAGTGCTCTCTATCTGCGAACGGCAGATATCTATTTCTGATGCTAGCTCAGATCAACGTCGCATTGTTGAGGAGTGCATTCAATCCGTAGCCGAGGTCATTGACGAATCCAATATGGCTCGATTCTTCGCGCTATTAGATGCGACAACTCAAGACGAAGATACGCGAGCGGACCAACTGCTCCGAATTGCGCGACGTCAATTGCAGCAACGAGGCAAGGTTCTCGAAAGCTTGGCGTTGCGATGCCAAGAACTGGCTGGAGCGCTCGCGGGAAAGTGGTTGAGCGATGTCGAATTATTGAATTCAGACGGAGGTGATTTTCAATTGGTTAATTGGGCTGGGAAATCGAGCAAGAACGACGAACGCAAAGACTGGCCAAGTGAGAAAAGAGCCTTTGCATCCGACAAAGCTAAGCCTAGTAAAATGGGCATTTTCTTTAGCAGCCTTCCCTTGGGTGAAACATACACGGGCACATGGTCATCTAGCCCGTTTATTGCGAAGGGGCAATTTGTTTTCCACGTCGTTGGCCACAATGGACTCCCGAGCAATAAAAGTACCTCGAAGAACTTCGTTTCTTTAGTGAGGCTCGACGAAGTAGGCAACGTAGCCGAAGAACTTTGTCGAGCATTTCCGCCAAGAAGCGACAATGGCCATCGAGTTGAGTGGAACATGCAGAAATACGAGGGCGCCATGGTCCAGCTCCGTGTCGTGGACGCTGACTCGGATGCGAGCTATGCTTGGATTGGTGTTGGTGAATTCTCTTGTGCCGGGTTTTCACCTGGATCGATTCGGGACAAGTGGGAACGAATTCGATCGCTGGTTGCGTTGTGTGGTTTTCCAAGCAAAGTCGAGAACCTTAAAAACGCAACCGAGTTACTAAGTTCGGAGAAGTCCGATTGGACTAGCAGGTATCGATTGCATCGACTTCGAAACAGGAATGCGAGCGCGGATGTTGTCGAGTTGGTTGATTTCGCGTTAGAGCAAAATTGGAACGATTTATTGGCGTTGATGGGCATCCAAAGTGAAAAATCACCAAGTTGGGATTGGGAGATTGAAAAAGATAGTTTTCTAAAGTTCGGTGAGGCGATTTGCAAAAGGTGTACGTACCAAGATCAGGAACGATTGGTTCTTCGGCTTTCGAGGCATCGCTCAGCCCTCGAACTCGTCGCCACTCTTTGCGAACGAGGTTCGTTGTCACGCGATGCACTTCGCGTGTTGCCCAAGAGTTGGTGGGAAGGCTTGCCGGAAGAATCGAAACCAAGATTTGAAATGTTGCGACCCGAGACAACCGGTTCGTCTAGCAGACTGGACATTGTTGAGGGCAAAGCCTCGACGTTTGCAAGCCTGGCAGTGGATCTGCAAGTAGGGGCTAAACAGTTTGCAGATCGTTGTGCGACGTGTCACAAGCTTGGCGATCAAGGCAAAATAGTGGGGCCACAACTTGAGGGGGTTGGTGCCCGAGGTTTGGTACGGCTTTGCGAAGATATCCTATGGCCAGATCGCAACGTCGACGAAGCATTTAAGATGACGATGATGGTTCTAGCGGGTGGCGAATCCGTAAGCGGTCTAGTCAGTGATCGAACAGCAGAGTCACTTTTGCTAACGGATCAAACCGGAAAGCAAAGGCGAGTCCTTCTTAGTGATATTGAGCAAGAGAAGCCAAGCAAACTTTCGTTGATGCCGGGAAACTTTGATGAGTTAATGACCGATGCCGAGCTAGCATCGTTGATCGGCTACTTGCGTTCTAGCATACTGCGGAAGGTTACTGCCAAAGAATAGAGTAGTTGTCCCCAACTGCTTGGGCCTTTGTACTTCGCGAACTACCCAAGTACAAACTTCGAACGAAGAAGGCCTATCTGAAGCGAGAGGACTTCAATCGGTTCGCATAGCGGCTCTTTGCGTTCTCTTGTTCGAAAATCGATTTGGCAGAAAGTTGTTGGTTGAAAATGAAAACCGTCGATTGCCCGGAAACAAAACAAGCAAGTCTTTGGACCCATTTTTTACTTGCCATTTTTCTGCCAAACGCTTTTGGAGAAAACTGAATCAGTGCAGTCTACTTCGCCGTCACCACTGCCGTCTCATAAAACTTCACCAAGTCCTCACGCAACTTCACCATTGAGGGTTGGTAGATGTACATCATGTGTCCGCCCTCGTAGAAATGGTAGTCGATGTTGTTCTTGAGCATTGGCTCCAGAAGCAAGTGATCGGTGGTGTTCATCATAGCAAAGTGCGGCGTTGCCAAGTCGTAGTAGCCGCACGCCAAAAACACTTTCAAATAGGGATTGGCCGTCATCGCCTTTCGAAGTGTTTCGGTTGCGTCCACGTAGCGACCCTCGAACCGTTTGTAGCTCCATGGCTGCACGTTGCCCGTCAGGATTTCGTACACTCGGTCCTCTTCAAATCCAAGTTCGCGACGGACGTAGTCGTTGAATGTGGCGGTGAATGGTCCAAAGATGGCCGCTCCACTGGCGTCGTATTCGTAACCAGCGCCAGCGTCATCCCGATCGATGCCTACATAGCGGCTATCGAATCGGCCCACCGTTCG
>JANLRK010000178.1:0-11890 GCA_031361585.1 Pirellula sp.
GTCGATGGTGTAGCTTATCCCACCGCGATCCATTTCACGCGTGTCGATTCTAAACTTCGGATTGCCTCCGATAGCCAATTGAACCATCTCCGTGCGGTCCTGGTTCTTAGCCGGAGAATTGCCCGTTTTGAGAGGCGACAGGTTTGCGATCAGAAAGCGCACATGCTCTAACTCCATCGATTCACGGCAGAGCTCAGCCAATAGCAAATGGCCATTGTGAATCGGATCAAACGAGCCGCCAAAAATACCGATCCGAGTCCGCATAGTTTGTTACCGCATCTTGCTATCGCGCATCCAAGTGTCCATTGCCATTGTAACAATGGATTGACTCGGTTTGATAAAGACGATTTCTGCATTCCCGTTCGAATACAACGACCAATTGCGATTTTCGTTCACTCTTACCTTTACCTGGTAGGTCATCGGTTGCAATTCCCCTGACTGTTTAGGGGGCTTCTTCCCCGAGCCAATAGCCTGGCTCATCTTTGCCATTTCAACAACTTTACCAGTAAAGATGGCGGTCGGATCTTGGGTAAGGCTGATGCGAACTTTTGTCCATATGCCTATACCTGAGATTTGTTCTTCGGTGAGTCCGCATTCGATCGTCGCTCCATTGTCCTGAACTATCCAGCCGACAAGTGTGCCGCGATCAACATGCCTGCCAATCGACGTTTCAGAAGTCCAGTGAGATGAAATAGAGCCGTGGCTAGCAGTTCTCAAGCCAAAAGCCAGGTCCGTTGGACTTTCTGGATGTTCTGGTGGTTTGGCTTTTGCAGGTTCAAACCAACCCGTCGCGGGGGCGAGCACAGTTAGACCAGATTGCTCATCCATTTTCTTTTCTAGCTGTTTCGATAGGAGCGCTCGCTGTGAAACAAGCATTGGCCGCTTTTCCAGAACAAGAGTATCAAAATAGGCGCTACGCTGGAGCGTCTCAAGTTGACAATCGATCCGCATCAAATTCGTCTCAAGTTCGAACACTTGCTTTGCGATAGCGGGATTGTTCAATGTGAGAATCATCGATGCGCGCTCGATGACTGCCCCCTGCCGAAAATCGACAATTCGATCAATCTGCCCGGGTACTACGGTATACACCGGTTGACGATCACCCAAATGCAGCGTACCGCTCGAAAAGGTTCTCGCGGGCAAAGGCATGTTTAAAGCCCAGGCGTTCATTAGCGATACGGCTATCCAGCCAAGCCATACTGTTCGGCGACTTATTCTACGATATCCGACGTCGGAATTTTGCGTCAACGACCAAGCAGCCATCGCTGTGATCGCGGAACAACATCCATAAAGCACGATTAGTCCGAGTCCCAAGCCGGCCAAATGCCATTGGCTTGCAACGAAATACACCATGGTTACAAGGCCCGCAATCAAGAGAACTCGATTCAGATTCGACCCGAGACAATAAAACACCAGGAAGAACGACATGCCTAGGCGTTCGCGTCGGGTTCGTCCGTCCAGTATCGCATCGAGAGCCGCAAATGATTTTTCTCGAAGGTTCTGCGTATTCAGCCAATCGCAAAGCACAAAATACGCATCGTATTTCATGAGAGGATTTGCATTGAAAAGCAGCGTAGAAGCGGTGCTGACGAGCAGTGTTCGCAAGGCCAAATCGTGCGCCCAACCCGGGTGCGTCGACAACCAAAGAATAGCAGAAAAGAACCCAATCACGCACTCTGTATAAATCCCCGCTAATGCGATTCCCATGCGTGTCAATCTGTTGCCAATTCTCCATGCGTCTGTGATGTCAACATAAGGGCAGAGCATTCCAAAACTAAAAATCAAGCCAGCGTCTTTGCAGGCGGCGCCTGCGCGTTTACAAACAACCGCGTGACCAAACTCATGCAAGAACCTAGTTAGAACAAAGATTACTCCATAGCCAACCAAGAATGCTGGTGAGCGAAGCGATTGGATGTCAGGTAGTTCCTTAAAAAGCATATCGAACCGCATTCCAACGAATGCAATCGCGAGCGATAGCAGAAGCATCCAAAAGCAAACCGCTGCACCCGAGTATAGCCATCCAAGCTTGGGCGCAACGTGGATCAACCAACGGTCCGGCGAGCCAAGCGACACTTGCATCTGAGTCATTTTTCCAATCGCCGAACCAAGCCTTCGAAGGAATGCCAAGAACCAGTTTGTCTGACGCAATTGCATCTGCTGAGCAATGACCGCGCGTGAGTCCAACGCGCCTGAGTTTGGATATTCGGCTCGATGCCAAATTTGGTAGGGTCCAATGTCGGCGGTGACCGATGGATGAACTGCTCGCAGCATTCCACTTCGTTCGCACTTGGTGATGAGTTCGCGAATTTGCTGCAGATCGATTGTCTGTGGAGCAAACTCATTATTGAACCGATCCCGGACGGCTTCAAAAGTCGACTCGCTTTCAAGCCATTTCAGCAATTGATACTCGTGGTCCCCACAACGGAAAATCCGGCGGGTCAACGGGTCTTCAGCGATCCAGATTGGATGAATCGATTGCCCATCGACTTGCGACTGCCAAGCGATGTCGCGGCGAAGCCTAAAGCCTGTCGAATTCTGTTGTGGATGCATTGGTTTGCGAACCGAGGAGGTCATTGAGGCTTCTGCAATTGCATCGACACGGACATGCCAGGCCGCAACGCCCAATCGTCGCCCACTCTTCGATTCTGTACGGTTGCATGCACCCGAATCTGTCCAGCCGAATTGACTTCCGGGTCATAGGAAGATATCAGACCCGAAAAAAGGGACTCTCTTGTGCCACTCTTCAAAATCACTTTGACAGGCTTGGCACGCAGGCCCGATGGGTCGGTCTGTTCCAGGTTGATGAAGCAGTCGACTCGAACTTCGTCCAAGCGAATGATTTTGACGATCGTCGTACCAACCTGCACCCATTCACCTGCGCGGTGATCTATCCTATCCACGGTTCCTGCGAACGGTGATTTCAGGGTCAATCGATCCGTTTTCAATTGGCTTAATATGACAGCCGATTGTGCGAGTTTCGACTTTAGTTCTCGTTGTTGTTTGGCAGTCTTACTCTGGATGAGCCTGACCTTGGCTTGCTCGGCTGCGAGCTGCTTTTGCCGAAACTCCGTCGGGCTAGAGTTCCCTTTGGCTGCCATTTCCTCATACAGATCTGCTTGCAGTTTGGTTTCCTCGACAATTGCTTCCGCCAGACGTATTTCGCTTTCATCCTGGGCCTCCGAAGCGGCGACTTGAGCTTGAAGTCCGGCCGTGCTCTTTTCGAGTTCAGCAATTTTGCCATCGAGTTTTGCAATGACTTGATTGGCTTTAACCGTATCGTTTTCTCGCACCTCAAGGCCTGCAATGATGCCTGAATCTTGTGACGGAAGTTCGACGCTTTCCGCCGCGAATACCACGCACTTGTCAAATTGTAGCCAGCTGTTTTTCAAGGCTCTTGAATCATTGAATTCATGAGCAGTCTTCGGCACACTCCCCTTTGAAACAGGAATACCGTTCGTATGGCCAATGGATTGGTCCTTGACCGGCTCTTGCGCGGCCAACATGCCATATGCTGTCACCGCAATGATTATGATTAAGTTTCGGATGATGGACCTACTCCGGCTGTGAGTTGACCACGGTTTGGCGATAGTAGCTACGCCCGCCAGAGCGTGGATATTTTTGTTTCATGTCGCTCGTCGACTAAATCCAAAGTTGGACTCGCGACCATACCTTGTGCACAAAATCTTTCCCAAGGGCCCAAATGAGCGGCCCCCGACCGACAGGTATGCTTATCCTTGCCGTAGCACCCGCCACCGCAACTTGCCTAGGAAGGGAATCCGCATCGACCTCAAATCGCAATCGTATCACGGCAGCATTAGGATCGGAGAGAAACTCGCCTTGGGGAAGGCTTTCAACGCGCGGTAAAGATCCATGACGCATATGAACGGGAAGCTGGATTTGTGGCATCCCCGTCATCGTGGCGACCGGCGTGTTCTGGTGATGGTCCATGGCGAGCCGAAGTTCATTCGCGTCGCGTTCCGGCAATTCAGCCTCCAATACCCACGTTGAATCGGATTCGTGAAGCGACAACAGCCATTGACCAGTTCTCAATGGTCGATCTTTTAGACTGTCTTGAATGTTCCACGTAGACACGACTCCGTCGACCGTGGCAACTATCATAAGGGAGTCTACCTGCTTTCGAAGTCGTGCAAGTTCCTTTGATTCAAAAGGCCGAATGCTTAAAATGGATTTTCGTTCTCCTTCTAACTCGTCTTGCTGTTGAGAACTCAAAGAGGTCCCTCGCAATAGTCTGGATTCGATATCCTCGAGACGTTGACTGTTGCGAAGTTGCATAGCGACTGTTTGTTCGTACTCGGATGTCAAGCTCGGAGATTTTAGACGAATGAGTAGATCTCCTAACTTCACAGACTGCCCATGCTCAACCAAAACCGCTTCGACCGTCGCATCCATCGGCGCATAAACGTGTTGTTGAACAAGTGGAACAAGAACTGCGGTAGCATGCAGTCGAATAGGTACAGGCAACGCAAACAACACGGACAACATGGCAAGGGAGGTACACCATTTCGCTGCTCGCGGCCAGGTCGCAGGGTTTGCAAAAGACCACGGACTTCGCTTTCTCCCTTGGTTTGCCTGCAATGCATTCTTCCACCATGCGATCTCGAGCGCTGAAAGTCCTAGTCGTGCGATCAGCCCGCATTGCTCAAAACATCGCGCTGGTGGTTTGTCGATTCCCGACCATGTCAACAAAATGGCGACATCCTGTTTGGAGGGCGTGAGTGCCAATTTCGCTTGATTGGCCTTTTGCAAGGCGCCATTGGTCGAATTTGAGACGACTGCAATCAACGGTTTGATCCACTGCAAATCGGAAATGGCAAAGGTGTTGAACAGTCGCGTCAAGTCGGGATCTCGCTCGTCCACTCCAGCAGGCAGATGGGAAACATTCATCGCACCACCATTTCGAAACATTGCATCGAAGGTGGAAGAAACGCGTTCGATTTGCCCAATCCCATCCGCCCTTCGATCGACATCAACGAGTCCAGCAGCACCAACCAGGCGCCATTTGCGCAAACGCGACTCCCGCCGCACCAGGAAAGCATGTTCAGAATGGGCATGTTCGCGGATAATTTTCAGCAATTTGGCCACGCCCAATTTCGGATCCAAGCCAATTGCCAAATCGTTCATGGTTTGCTCAGCCAGCGTTAGATACCCGCGATCGCGCTCGAAGACTCGCAACCGATGCGAGCGAAAGTAGTCGCTCATCAAGTCGGCCATTTGCGCCACGAAGCGAAGGTAGCCACGCTGGCTTGCAGGCCCACCACTCGGCGACTGAACGATTTGCAGCCAATAACTGCCATGCTCGTTTTGGATCAACAAGGGTGCATAGATCAAGAGTTCCGATGTCGGATTTGCCGGCCGGTCGCGATTGAGTAAAGCCTCGCAGGGAGGGATTAGTATCGGTTGACGTTCGCGTGCAACAGCATTCAGCACGGACTCATGGGAAGCAGATGGTTGTTGCAGTTTCGAATTGCCCTCAGATGCTTCGTCCTCGAGTGTCGTCGACTGAGTTGCTTTCCCCAATTGAGATTCAAGAAAATCTAGCTGCTCAAAGGTAGACGATTCATCCAAAGCATAGGGTTTCGCATTTTCGTTTTCGGAAGCGTCCAACAACGATGAAGGCAAATTGAAATGGCCAATCAATCGCCAATTTGAATCGGGGAGTTGCTGCCAAAACGCTGCTCCTATTGCTCCCATGGCACTTGCGATTTTCGGTAATACTGCTGTCACGAAATCATGCGGCGAGATTGGGGCATGCGCTAACTCAGCGATGTTCTCTACGACTACTCGAATTTGATCTTTGGTCTTCTGAACCAAGGCATTGTCAAGAGCCAATGGACTTCGTCGATCGCCTAATGTATCAACGGATGACCGACCCATTCCAGAGCTAGAAACTGGCGAAAAATGGTTGCGCAGATTTCCAAGCTCGTTCGCTAAATGCTCATGAGGCATGGATTTTTCTGTATTTGTATCGGAAGGACTACCCATATCTTGTTGGCATATCAAATTTGCCTACGAAGAACAAGTCGAATGGGCATATCTATTTGCTAGCAAGGTGGACGCTCAAGGCTTCGTTTCAGTCTCAGGGCATTGCCGACAACGGTGATGTCGCTGGCCCCCATCGCAAAAGCCGCCCACAGCGGGCCACTCTCGCCGAGTAGCCCGAATGCAGCCAATGGGATCGCTAACGCATTGTACAGAAATGCAAAAAATAGATTCTGCTTGATTGTACGTAGCGTAGCTTGAGACAGTTGGATCAACTCCGGAACGGCGCTCACTCGATCGCCCGGGATCACAACGGACGCAGCCTCGATTGCGACGTTAGTACCCGACGCGAGTGCTACTCCGAGTCCAGATGCGGCCAAAGCAGCCGCGTCGTTCAGTCCATCACCCACCATAATGACGTCTTTGCCGAGAGATTGAATGTGTGCAGCTTTCGACTCAGGGGTTGCTTCATAAAAGACATCCTGAGAATCAAGGCCAAGAGCATTTGCGATCGCTAGTGTAGAATCTTTTCTGTCCCCCGAAAGGATTGAAACGCTGATTCCTGAATTTCTCAAGGCCCTAACAGCCTTTACGGCGTCGACGCGAAGTCGATCAGTCAGTGTTACTGTTCCAATGAAAATTCCATCCACAACAACCCTCGAGGTCGCATGTTCGTCTCGCTCCACGACGATATTTTTTCCTCCGACCTCGCCTTGCACGCCGCACCCTGGAATAGAAAGAAATTGCTCGACCGGCAAAAGGGTTAACCCGCGTACATTCGATTCGTCAACGATGGCTTTCCCGATGGGATGCTCGCTGGGTTCTTCGACGGATGCTGCCAGTTGCAGGAGACTGTTTTCTGTATGGCCGTTGATTGGAGCAATTGCGGTCACCGTCGGTTTTCCTACGGTTAGCGTCCCAGTTTTATCGAAGACGACCCGCCTGGCTCGGCCTATTCGTTCAAGTGCCTCGGCGTTGCGGATCAAGATCCCCCGTTGGCTAGCAGCGCCGGTTCCGACCATAACAGCCATCGGTGTTGCCAATCCCAGCGCACACGGACACGAAATGATCAGAACGGTTACAGCCGCAACGACCCCTTTTGGGAAATCGCCGACAAGCCACCAACATACCAACGTCATCGCGGCAATCAAAAGCACTGTCGGTACGAAGATCGATGAAACTTGATCTGCAAGCCGTTGAATGGGCGCGCGACTGGTTTGCGCTTTTTGCACAAGCTGCGCGATGCGAGAAATGGTCGTATGTCGACCATCCACGGTTGTCTGTACAATGAGGCGACCCGTTGTATTCATCGAACCAGCAACTACATGCTCACCCGGACATTTTTCGACAGGAATCGATTCACCTGTTACGATCGACTGATCGACCGAGGATTCTCCTTCGACAACCACTCCATCGACGGCAATGCGTCCGCCTGGTCGAACGACCAGCTTCCAGCCTATTTGAACATCCGCACTACGTACCATCTCCGTGGAACCATCCATCGCCAATCTTTCAGCTGTCTCTGGCTGTATTTTCAACAGTTCACGCACCGAACTCCCGGCTTTGGCACTCGCTCTAGCTTCAAACCAATGACCGAGACTGACAATTCCGAGCAGCCCAGAGGCTTCGGCAAAGTAAGTCGGTTGTTCGAGCTTGAAGAACATCACAACCGTTGAATAAACAAAGGCCGTCGTAGCCCCAATCGAGATCAACGTATCCATGTTCGTTGTCCAATGAACGGCCGCTTTCCACGCAGATTTATAGAATTCAAGGCCTGCGAAAAGGATCACCACCAACGAGCCAAAAAACATAGTCCATGGCATCCATGGGCCGTGCCAATGCATTGCGGTGGCTGTCCAATGTAGTATTTCCAAGGGCGCCCACAGCCCGATCCCGACGATGGCCCGGTGTCGCCAAGTTCGTTCGTTCGATTGTTGTTGTCTTTCGATGTCGCTGTGCTCGTCGCTAGTCTCGCTTGCCTCGATCAACTCCGCATGAAAGCCTCGCCCCTCGACGGTAGCAATGACTGATTTTGGTTGCAGATCCCGACCCTCGACTTCGGCTGTACCCGCCGCGAAACTGACACTAGCAGAGGTCACATCCTGGCGTGCCTCGAGCGCTCGCTGTATACCTGCGGCACAACCTGTGCAAGTCATTCCATTGATACGGAGGCGTATGGCTCCTGGACTGGACGGCTTGGTTACAATTGGTAATTCTCTCAACCCGCACCCTCATCTCATGTATGGCATTGGCGGCAAATCCGGCGGCGATCTTAAGCTGGGCCGCGAAACACTTTCGCTAGCGTTCCCTAGTAGCGGAATGCGTCAAGCATTTCGTTGGCGTCCAGCATTCACGAAAGCTTTGACAGCTTCCGTTACGATTTAAATCGGCCCGCCTTAAGATCGACGCCGCAAATCCTAGCAATCCACTACATTAACAGCCAGCCCACCCAGGGATGTCTCTTTGTATTTGACCTGCATATCAACCCCTGTTTGGCGCATCGTTTCAATGACACGGTCCAGCGAAACAAAATGCTTGCCGTCACCATACAAAACAGCCAATCGGGCCGCGTTGATTGCCTTGGTTGCACCCATTGTATTCCTTTCGATGCAGGGAACTTGCACCAATCCCGCAATTGGGTCGCAGGTCAGTCCGAGATTATGCTCCATGCCTATTTCTGCAGCGTTCTCAATCTGCTCAATCGTGCCTCCCATGCATGCAGCCAATCCGCCTGCTGCCATGCTGCACGCAACTCCTACCTCTCCCTGACACCCCATTTCCGCCGCAGACAACGACGCATTTCGCTTGTAAAGCAAACCGATAGCCCCCGAGGTCTTGAGGAAGCGATGGACGCCTGCTCGATCAGCCTTCGGATAAAAGTGCACGTAATATGCCAGGACAGCTGGAATTATCCCAGCCGCTCCGTTCGTTGGAGCTGTTACGACTCTGCCACCAGCGGCGTTCTCTTCGTTGACTGCCAGCGCAAATAGACTTACCCAATCCAATTGCTGTAACGGGTCGCTCGAAGCGGCGACAACCGCCTTCGACTCCGCTAGGAACTTGCTCGGCGGGATTCTTGAAGAGCCAGAGGGGAAAGCCTGTTTGGAAAGTTTGCCGAAAATGTCAGGTGCACGGCGCGGAACTCGCAATGAGCCGGGCAAGATTCCAGATGCTAGACAGCCGCTATCGATGCACGTGCTCATGACCGCCCACAGCCGATCCAGTTGAGCGTCTATTTCTAGCTCGCTACGTTTGATTAGCTCATTCCGATGGATGAGAGCCTCGATCGATAGCTGACTGCTCTTGCACATTTGCAATAACTCAAACGCGCTGCGAAAGGGATAGGGAACCGAATCGGTCGATGGGCCTTCGATTGCCTGCGGGGGTTGGCGGAACTGTTGCTCAAACTCTTGTCTCGAATAAACAAAACCACCACCGGTTGAAAAATACTGGTCCTCCAACAAGCATTCGCCAGTCGTTGCAAACGCTTGGAATTGGATACCATTTGGATGCTGTGGCAATGTTTCCTTCCGAAGCCAAAGCAAGTCCACTTTTTCATCAAACGGCAGATCCATGCAACCGTTGAGCAGTAATCGCTTCGACGTTCGAACTTCGTCCGCAATCGATTGAATGAGTTCAGGCGCGGTTCGATCCGGTAAACAGCCCGCGAGCCCGACCAAGATAGCCGTGTCGGTCGCATGCCCGATCCCGGTTAATGCCAAGGAACCGTAAAGTTGTACTTGCACACGAGCAATTGCTTTGGTTGCATCGCTAGGCACACGTAGTCGCTCGATACATTCCTTGCCGAATCGAAAGGCAGCAATCATGGGTCCGACAGTATGCGAGCTGGAAGGACCAATACCAACTTTGAATAAGTCGAAAATACTGTACATGCATTAGCCCTCCATTTGTTTTCTGATGGGACAAGCCCGTTGAGGGTCCCAGTGGGAATTTGAATATGGGACAGATATCCTAACGGAATTCGTGAGACTACAGCAAAAGAAAGTCCCTAGACGCCCGGCATCTTGAAAGATAACTTCGGCCCTCCGACAGGCGTAGCTACGGTTGCCGGACTGTGGGCAACACGCTGGTAGTTTTCTGCCTGCCGTACGACATAATACAGGTCACCTAACCACTAAGTACGAGCCCACCACCATGGAATCATGAAAATTCGCAGTTCCAATTTCTCGCAATGTAGCCGAGTACGCAGCCATCCTGACTTGGTGGCTGCTTATGCTATGGCTCTTGGCCATGGGGCAGATCGGGACGAGCGCTTTGACAGTAATCGTAATCCTCGGTTGTTGTACGAAGACCGCGCTTTTTGGCGCCGAAAATCTGAAACAGCTCTATGAAGCAGCTCAATTCAATCTTGCAGAGCCAAGTCACTCTCGGCAAGAGTGACCTACCGTTAGGGTCGTAGGAACGAAGACTCGAGAGCGAGAATCTCTCGGTACCGTTTTTGTATCTCTTGGTCGGCAATACGAGGAAGGTTCTGAGCCAAGACAATGCTCTCCATCGTATGAACTAAACGACGAAATTGCACATCTCTCAATTCGGCGGTGGTGGCTCTCTCACGCGAAAGTCGGCGATCCTCGGCGCTTTTTTTGTATGCTTCAAAGCTTGGGAGCTGCCGCATTTCATCAAGTATCGATTCTCCATCTTTACCCCGAAGCCAATCTAAGTCTTTCCATTCGATTGGATTTTCAAGGTCTGGCCAACTGTCGATGATCTCCTTCTGCAATTCCCGGCGTCCAGAGTTCCGCGGACCGCGTCGGCCTGGTCCACCGGGACCACTTGGACCCCGCCTACCCGGTACGAATCGCGACTGTTGATAGAGCACGGCCTGCGCCTTGTTTTGTTGAAAGACTTCCGCCACATCGCTATCCAATGACAAACCAAGTTGAGCCGAAAGACTTTCGATGGCCGTCCGCTGAGAGGGCGATCCTAATATAGAAATATCTTTGAGGCGGTCAGTGAAATAGGCTAAACCATGTTCTCCCTCCGGTTGTTGACCGTCGGCAGGGCTGCCTTGTATACGAGTCGACTCATATCCGGCTATGCGACTATAGTATCGCAGAAACAAGTCACTGCTCCGAAGCGGGATATCGATCGTCTGGCTGGCACTGACGGCGTAAGCGTGGGCCTCTTCCAATGAGACCCGACCATTTTTGTCGCAATCGACCCCATCGGCCATTTTTCCAGTTCGCGAATGACCTGCGAAAGCCCCCCAAAAATAGCTGCTGTACTCCTCATCATTCTCAATATCCGGTCGACAGCCTGCGGCCGGCAGATCAAAGCGTTGCGCAAAGAATCCGATACGCACTGCCTTAGCCAATCCCTTGCTTGGATCGCCCCCTACGAACATGGTATTTGCGAAACCGCCACAATAACACTGCGCCATTACCATCACGACGGGAACGTTGTTTGGAAGCTTGTCTAGCCATTCGGAAAACGTTCTCATGCTAAGGGATTGCTTGCGCCAACAGGTGATCGATGTGTTCATCGGATCGTTGCCCGCGCCTGCGCCTCCATGGGCGGTGACATAAATAAACAATCGATCTCCGGCGGTCAATCGTCCAGCTATCTCATCCATTCCACTGCGTATCGATTTTGGACTGATCGGGCCCCGAACGTTTGGGACTTGGTGATTGCGATAACTCAAACCGGGGCGGTCGATCGCAAAAACGGTTTCGAGCATTGCGATTGCGGGCGATGCTGGTACCGACTTAGGATCCATGACCTGCAAATCCGCTTCTGGGTCGAAACCATCGGCAAAAAAAATCTGATGCTCGATCGCTGGCCGGAATTGTTCGTTGACGATCTGTTGAAAGAAAAGTACGTTGGCTTCAAGCGATGCCTGGTTGCCAGCGGGTTCATATCCTCCTCCAAT
>JANLRK010000179.1:0-17538 GCA_031361585.1 Pirellula sp.
TACGGTGAGTGGAAACCTTGCCGCAAACTCATCAACCCTGATCGCAACCGGGGCAGGCGACGACATTGTCAACGTCAATGGAACATCTTCGGCCATCTACTCCGACGTTTCCATTTCGCTTGGCGACGGTGTGAATTCGCTCACCGCTAGCCGAATCAGCGGCAAGGTATATGGCAACAATGGTTCAAGGGGTTCGACCGATGCGTTCGGTTCGGCATTACCAACTGTTTCGACCATCGGTGTTTCAAGCTCGAGCAATGTTGATATCTTTGGAACGTCAACGACTGGAAGCGTGACGACTGCGGCAGGAAGTAGCAATGTAGACATCTTCGGAAGTGGCGTGATGTCGCTGTTGAACGTGGCTCGTGGCTCGATCCTCTCCACGATCTTTGGTAGCGCGTCGCCGGCACCAACCAATGCAACAGTAAGTGGTTCCACCAATGTCGATATTTTCGGTTCTGTCTCGCCCAGCGGTCCCGGTCTCAGCGTTGGCGTTACCAATTCGACAAACGTCGATATTTTCGGTTCTGCAAACCCACAAAGTTCAGCGGTGACCGCGGCAGGTAGCACCAACATCGATATCTTTGGCATGAAAGCAGGCACTATTGAATTGAGCCAGTTAATTGGCACGAACCGAGTTTTCATAAGCGATTTCGGATCGGTAACCACAAATGCAGTTTCGGTAGCTGTCAGCGGGTCAACCAATGTAGATATATTCGGGTCAGCTTCTCCAACTGGTCCAGAACTTAGCAGCACCATCAGTGGTGGCTCCACCAACGTTGACATCTTTGGATCTGCTGCGCCCGTTGGAACGATCCGGGTTGAAAGTGGTTCCACCAACGTTGATATCTTCGGTTCATCAGCACCGGTTGGAACGATCACAGTCGCTGGCTCGTCCAACGTTGACATTTTTGGACAAACTGGGCCAATCGGAACCATCAACATCGGTGGTTCCACCAACGTTGATATCTTTGGATCGTCCAGCCCGATCGGGACGATACGAGTCGATGGCGGCTCGTCCAACATCGATATCTTTGGTACTGTCGGGCCAATTGGGACGATCAAAGTCGAGGGTTCAACCAATGTCGATATTTTTGGCTCGGTAGCTCCCAATGTCGGGCAACTCAATGCAACCGTAAACAGTTCATCGAACGTAGACATCTTCGGATCGGCAGCTGGCCAGGACAGCATCCGAGTGACGGCAAGTCAAAACGTGGATATCTACGGAATCGTGAGTGGGCGAGTTGACATGATCAATGTCAATAGCAATGGCGTTGGTACTGCCGTGATCGCGTCCACTGGCTTCGGCTCTGCAAGTCCTGGGCAACTCACTGTTGTGGTTTCCGGTTCGCAAAACGTGGACATCTTTGGCTCCTCCTCACCAAACGGTCCGTCACTGGGTGCCACCGTAACCGGTTCCACCAATGTAGATATTTTTGGTTCAGCTAACCCTGGTTCGATTGCTGTAACGTCGAGTCAAAACGTTGATATCTTCGGTAGCGTTGCAACGGGCACCATCATGGTCGTGACATCCTCGCAAAACGTCGACATCTACGGCGGTTACGGGGACAACATCACGCTCGCGAACGCCTCGCGCACACGCGTTGAGGGTGGTTTCTTTGGAACTTCGGGCACACAAGGTATCACGGTCGCGATCTCGGGCGGTAGTTCCAACGTAGGTATCTTTGGCACGTCGTTGAAGGACACCGTCACCGTCGGTGCCAGCTCTAATGTAGGCGTCGATCTGCGAGGCGATGACGACCTCGTAATGATTGACGGAGCAGCGCATTTTGTCGCGATAACCGACGAAGGTGTCGATCGCGTTACGATTCGATCCGGCTTGGATATGCTCATTTATCTAGGGGCGGGAGACGATCAAGCTGAGGTATTCGGCGGGCAAACCATTCGAATCATCGGTGAGTCCGGTGCGGACGAAATGATGCTTGGGGGCGGTAGCAATGTTGTGTTAGATGGTGGGTTGGACGCTGATAAGGTCGTCGTTACGGATGGCAACGGGCTTTATGTTCGCGGCGATGCGGGCGACGATCAGGTAGACATCTACGGTGGAGTAGGCTTGAGCGTTTCGGGCGGCATTGACAATGATCGCTTACGAGTTTTTGGTTCGCTTGGTGGTGCGCTAGACGCTGGCAAAGTCTACGCTCTATTAGATGGGCAAGACGACAATGACGTGCTCGAGGTACGGCCATTGCTCAGTGTTGCAAGCCGAGGAACTGGCACGGTAGCTTCGGTCGCGATGCCCTATCTCTACATACCAACCTGGATGGCGATTCCCTCTTGGATTTCGAATCCGACCCAAACAACTTATGGGTCCTCCATTGCGTTGGTAGGTGGTAAAGGAACAAACACGTTCTATTTGGAGGGAGCGCAGCGTTTGTATGGCATCGGCGGCGATGAAGTCGACACGATCACTCTCCAAGAGGGTTCCAACAGTGAAATTGCTGGAGGAAGAGGCGACGACGTCATCACCGTAAATGCGACCGGAAGCGATAGTCGAGTCTTCGGTGATCAAGACAAGGATACCATCAATGCATACGCTGGAACGCGATTGGGGATCTTTGGCGAAGAGGGAACCGATACGATTTCTTTCTACGCGGGACAAGATGGATTCGCGCGCGGTGGTATTGACAACGACACCCTCGAAATCATCAATGGCAATCGCATGGTCCTGGCTGGTGAGACAGGTAACGATACCGAAACCATTCGAGGTGGGACGAGCGGCGTTGCAGCCGGTGGAATCGGGGACGACACGCTGGAGATTGCAGGCGGTTCGTTGGGTTTGTTGTTGGGTCAAAGCGGCAACGATCATTTGAAGGAATCGGCTGGAAACTTGTCCATCCTTTCAGGTGGTGATGGCGACGACCAAATCGATGCATACAGTCGCGGTGACGATCTCTATGGCGATGATGGCGATGATACCTACGTGATTCATGTGTCCGCCCTTACCAGCCCGATTCGCGTGCGCGAGTTGCTGTACGTGGACCCAAGTGATTTCGAACCCGAGTCTCGCGGTTCGGACACGATCGACTTGTCTGCATTTGCAGTTAGCGCAACCTTGAACCTAGGTATCCTCGGCAACTTCAACGATTTGCTAGTTGGCAAGGACCTGACTACGGGTCTCCAATCGGTCATCGGAACTCAATTGCAAATGATCCTATTCGGTTCGCTGGAAAACATCATTGGAACCAGTGCCAATGATTCGCTCACAGGTAATGCAGAATCCAATCGCATTGAAGGCCGCGGTGGCAACGATAATTTATATGGCCTCGGAGGGGACGATACGCTTGATGGTGGTACGGGCAATGACACCATTGATGGTGGCCGTGGTGATGACCTTTACCTGTTTTCGACCACCGCCGGAGTGCCACTTGGAACGGACACGATTTACGAAGCGGATGGCGGGGGCATCGACGGTTTGGACTTTAGTGGAATGCCTGTCGGCCTAGGTACTATTGATCTTGCAGTCGCCGGGCCGCAAGTATTGGCTATTTCGCCAAGCTTTAGCAACATCGCATTGCTGAACTTAACCCTCAGCAAGAGCAGCAGCAACACCGCAGCTGCTGAATTGGAAGAAGTGGTCGGAACGGCCTATGGCGAAACGATTTTCGGCAATAGCCTCGACAATCGCATTGAACCAAAGGGTGGAGATGATATTGTAGACGGTCGAATGGGCAGCGACATCTATGTCTTTGCAGGTCGTAATCTAGGAGCAGACCGAGTTGTCGATGCAGGCTTGGGAGCGGATCGCGACACGCTTGACTTCGTTGGTTTTGACGCTCCAGTTGTTCTCGATCTAGCGGTAACAACACCACAGAATATGGGAGAGCTGACGCTAACACTTGCGACTGCGGATTCGATTGAAAACGTGCTAGGAAGTAGTTTCGACGATACGATTCGTGGCAATGCTCGCGACAACGCTTTGTTCGGTGCAGCAGGAGCTGATCAACTTGAGGGACGTGCAGGAAACGATCGGTTGGTCGGGGATCTGCCTGCGGTGGTGCTGCTCGATTTCGATTCAGCTTACAATGCATTGCGAGGGGACTACAACTATTCTTCGTCGGAACGGGCACTCATCGAGCAACGATTGACTTCAATCTATTCGGCCTTCAACTGGCGATTTACGCAAATCGAATCGCTCGCACGCGATTGGACAACGGACATGGGCCGAAGCTTTGTAAGAATTGCGTTTAGCAAGGGGCGGGGCGGCGGAGTCAGTGGTGATGCAGGAGAAGTGGACTTCCGAAATATTAGACGAAGGCTGGTCACCGAAGTGAACATCAACCCGCTGTTGCCTTCGGTTCGCGAGATGTTAGGGCCGAGCTACACGGCACAGCAGTACTCGGACATGGTTGTCGCAGTGACGTCTACTATCGCTGGCCACGAGTTAGCTCACACGGCTGGATTGCGCCACGGCGATTCGTTTGGACCGATCGGCAGCGGACTCTATTCGGCGACGGATACAACCAATATATTCCCGACGGACACACGCCCTGCGAACGGGACGGAAACAGGTTGGCATATGATGGCAAGTCCAGCTTCTGTCGGTACACCTCTTTCCGATGCGGCAAAGGCAACCTTCTTCGGTGAGCGCGAGGCGATCAAGATGGCGTTCAATGAGATCGGTCGCAGTCGGCTGGAGATTGCTAATTCGGTGGGTGGGCACAGTTCTATTGCAACAGCTGAAAATCTTGGTTCGTTGAGCAAGCTTTATGTACCAAACCTTGTTCCAACAACAGGGGCAGCGCCACTGGGCGGATTTGCAAGACTTGGACAATCGTTTGACGTTTCGGCGTTAGCTGTGATTGGTGATCTTAAACCCAATACCAATCCTGCGACGTCGGAAATGGACTATTACAAATTAGATGGACTTGCGGGAGACATCCTCAACGTCGAATTGCTCGCGTCGAGTATTCGTCCACTTCGCGGCGATGCGTTTGACGGAGAACTCAGAATTTTCAAATCCGATGGTACGCCGCTCAACTTCAACGGAACCACCCTTTTTGACAATAATTTTAACGACGATGATTTCGAGGGGACCAAGGATCCAACGCTTTTGGATATTGTCCTTCCGACCACAGGCTCGTATTACCTATCAGTCGGTCTATCGACCAGTCCAGCCATCAATTCAAAAGGGGGCCGCTATGAGTTGTTCCTTTCGAAATTCCGACTTGGCCCGAGTGGTCCCGTTGTCGGGGACACGCTTGTGGGCGGGGCTGGCAGCGACTCGTTAACGGGTAGCTCGGCCAACGATACCTTCCTTGCCACCGGTGCGCAGGTTGAGGATATCGATGCGATCGATGGCAAGGGGGGGTACGATACTCTAAATACGCTTGGACTGTTCTATCGCTATACAGGTAACTCCATTGAGAATGTTATTTCGCCAGCAAATGTACCTCCTGTAGCGCAGGCAAGCAGCGTGACTACGAACGAAGACACAGCTAAGTCGTTCGTTGCCGCAGATTTTAAGTTTGTCGACTTAGAGAACAATAGTCCTAGTTCGATCACGATCAGTGTCATTGCTCTGGCCAGTGGCGACACGTTGACTCTCAACGGTAACAATGTATTTGTCAATCAATTAATCTCTGCTGCCAATATTCCTAACTTGGTTTACACGCCCGCTGCCAACGCAAACGGAGGCGCTCGCTCCTCGTTTAGTTTCAAGGTCAACGACGCGGATTTTGGGACGGTAGCGGCTGTTATGACCATCAACGTTACACCGGTCAACGACGCACCGACGGCGACGTTCAACATCCCGACGACCAGCATTCTTGTTGGTAGTAGCTTTTCCATTTCGCTTACCAATCCAGTCGATCCAGATACAGCGTCTGGATTTACTTATGCTTTCGACGTTGGTGGTGGCTACGGTGCATTTGGAAGTGCAAGTAATAAGTTAGTCGTACCATCGGTGGTTGGTCCGATCATCGTTAGGGCGAAGATCAACGATAACCAAGGTGGGATTACTGAGTACACCGGCACCGTCAATATCGTACTCGCAATGGGCAGTGCTTACATTCTAAATCCAACGGCAAACGGTTCGGTAACGGCTTCTGGAAACGCAAACGTCAACTTGCCTCTAGGTTTATTTGTTTACTCCAGTTCACCGAGCGCGATCAATGCCAGTGGCAACGCAAACATCAACGTCGGCGGAACTGTACAAGTAGTAGGAGGCGTCAGTAAGAGCGGCAATGCAAGAGTCACCAAGACCGGGGTTCCAACGTCGACAGTGGATCCGCTATCATCTCTTACCGCCCCAAGTTTGGGTGGACTTTCGAACTATGGTGCTATAAGCGTGTCAGGCAATACGACAAAGACGTTGAGCCCTGGAATTTACACATCGATCCAGCTCAGCGGGAACGCAAATGTCACACTCAATCCAGGTACGTACGTAATCCTAGGTGGTGGCTTCACCGTTGCTGGCAACGCTGGGGTTCGAGGTGCGGGCGTAACGTTGTTCAACGCTGGAAGCAGCTACAATGTCAACACCGACGGTGGTATTTTTGGCGGAATTTCACTCAGCGGCAACGGCAACGTAAACTTGACTCCTCCGACTACTGGGGCCTATGCGGGGATTTTGATCTACCAATCCCGTGTCAATACGCGTGCAATTAGTATAAGCGGCAACGCAAACGTGAATGTCAACGGCACGATTTACGCTGCCAATGCAGCGCTTACGATGAGTGGCAACGGTCAACTCAATGACACGTTGGTCGTCAATACTCTCAACATCAGTGGAAATGTTGCACTTACCCAGTTGGCGACGGGCAGCGAGAGTTCTGGTGACGCTGGCAGCAATGCAAATACGCTGTTGGCAGGTGATCTCAACGTTTATATCAGCAATGCCGGAGGATCATTTAGTAGTGATATGATCACTCGCATTCGCGATGCCATTTCCAGCATCGATACATTGCTTATGCCATACCACGTTTCTGTCAAAGAGGTCAACGATTCGTCCATTGCGACGGTCATCGTGAACACGAGTATGACTAGTGCAAGCGGCACTGCGGCCGACGGTGTTTTAGGGAGTTTCGATCCTAACTTGAAGCCTGTTGCCATCACCTTTCTGCAGGGTTGGGAGTGGTATGCAGGCTCCGATGCGAATTCGATTAGCGCAAATCAATACGATTTCCAGACTTCGGTGATGCACGAAATTGGCCACGCATTAGGACTAGGGCATTCTCACGATGCCACTTCGGCCATGTATGCTGTACTGTCGACTCGAACAGCCCACCGCAACCTATCCGTTGCCGACCTCAACATACCCGCCGTACCTGAGGGGGCGGAGCCGTTGATGGCAGCTTTCAATGTTAGCGAGCATGTCATTCCAGACGGGCAAGTATTTGCTATGCCGCTTCATGTCGCCCAGATCCAGAGTGTTGTTGAACCAATTTTCGAATCAACAATTAAAATGAGCCACGGAGATTTTGTGCCGCCTTCTTCGTCGTTGCCTCGCATTGCCCATGAAGTTGAAAATCAGTTTGACGGTAACTTAAATTTTGGCATCAACAAACGAAAGGTTCGATCGTCGTCGAACAGTGGGCCTCGTTCGAACTTGAATTTAGTGAATTTCCACGCTACTGAGTCCCGAGTTTCTCATCGAGCCGTTGATACTGCACTGGTTGAGCTTTACGATGATGGAAGTGAATAGCAATTTGGATCGACCGCAAATGAAAGAGGCCAAAAATGGATGAATTGCCTAAAAAGCATTCCCAATCCTATGATCGCTCGACAAATTCACTTTCAAAGAATGCACTTGGATCCATATCAAACGACACGGCCGAAACCCGCGACGAGGCCGGCTTTGTCGAAACAGCGAACATCGAGACGTTGGATCCTCAACGCACTCAAGATTTTCAATTCGATCCCGATTCTACTCAAGCACATATAGCGAATGCTGGTACGACCAGTCCGGCCCCTCGCATCGTGATTCCTGGCTATCAGATTTTCGGCGAGCTTGGACGGGGCGCGATGGGGGTTGTGTACAAAGCGAGACAAGAGCGGGCTGATCGCACGGTAGCGCTCAAGGTCATGCTCAACTCCGATCAAGCGCGTTCGGAGGAAGTATCTCGCTTTAAGATCGAAGCGCAGGCGGCCGCAAACCTGCAACATCCCAACATCGTTCAAGTGTATGACGTTGGCCAAGCGGGTGAGATGCCCTACTTCACTCTAGAGTATGTTGAGGGCGGAACGCTATCGCGTAAGATCGCCAAGCAGATGCTTTCGCCCGACGAATCGGCCAAGCTGCTTTTTACGTTGGCGAATGCGGTTGCCTATGCTCATAGCCGTGGAGTTATTCACCGGGATTTGAAACCCGCGAACATCTTGGTTTCTGCAGATGGTCAGCCAAAGATCGCAGACTTTGGATTGGCACGGCGTACCGACGACGTAAGCCATTTGACGGTCGATGGTACGATTCTAGGTACGCCGAACTACATGTCACCTGAGCAAGCTGCCGGAAATCAAGCGGCGATTGGACCGCTGTCGGATGTGTACACCTTGGGTGCGATTTTCTACGAGTTACTTGTTGGCCGTCCGCCCTTCAAAGCCGCTTCAGCCTGGGAAGTGATTCAACAGGTTAGGACGGTCGAGCCGACGCCGCCATCCACATTGCAACCAGGCATTGTTCGGGACTTGGAAACAATCTGTCTCAAGTGCCTTCAAAAAGAACCCGGCAAGCGATACGAGAGTGCGCGGCATCTAGCTGACGACCTTCAACGCTTCGTAAATAATGAGCCGATTAACGCAAGACCTATCGGGCAATGGGAACGTTTAGTTCGGCTCTGCAAGCGTAATCCACGTGAAGCAAGATTGGTAGGAGCGGTCGTTGGGCTAGTAACCGTTTTTGCAATCGCGGCGACGTGGTCTGCATTGGAATTTGCCAGACAGCGAGATGCGATTGCGGCCTCGCAAAAGGAATCGCAAAATCGACTACAACTCTTTCGCTCCAATGTTTCGAGCTCGGTCAACCGATTGCCTCAATTGATAGAAGGACTTCCGTTTACTGCGGGACTGCGACAAGAGATTGCGAAGCTAACCGAGGATCAACTGCGAATTCTAGAAACGGATGACGCGGCGGTCGGTCCCTCCAGGCAGTGGGGATTGATGGCGGTCGAATTGGAACGAGGGAAAATCGAGTTGAGTAAAGCCTTGGCAATTCAGGCCACCGACAAATCAAGCTACGACGAAGGGATCTTGAAAGCCAAGTCCTATTTTTTAAATGCCTCGGAAATCGCAGAGGCCGTTCACGGCGCTGGACAAGGAGACGTCGGCAAGTCCCTAAGCAATCTCGCTACATGCACAAGTTTATTAGCAGAAGTCGAATCCGGAGGGAGAGCGGAAGAATTGTATAAGAAAGCGATCGAGTTGCGAGAGGCAGCGAGTGAGAAATCGCGAAAGGGCTTGACCGAGAAGCCCCTATGGAAACATCAGCTTGCGCTTGGCCGAGAAATGAGAAACATGGCTGAGTTTCAGCATCGGTTTCAACCGAGTGACCCACAGTATGAGAGCCGACAAAAGTCTGGGCTTGAATTCGCAAAGCGAGCTTTGGAGACGTTGGAACAAGCAATAGGTGAGGCGCCGAAAGAGGATCCAGAGACACCTAACGGGATGCGAGATCTAGCTATCACATGTTCCACTCTTGGGGGGTTGGCAGAAACGCAAAGAAACTTCGAATTGGCGAAGACAGTTTACGAAAAGGCGATCGAATGGAGACAAAAGCTTATTCAGATGGAACCCAATCGTCAGAATCATGTAACAGACCTGATTAAGACTTGGAATTCCTATGGCGACATGCTAATCGTTCACCTCAAGGACTACGCGCTTGCTAGAAAGCAATATGTGTCAGCTCTTTTGAAGGTTCGAGATCTAAGAAGTGATCCGATTCTGACGGAACTTGAAATCCAAGGACTGGCACAAGGGTATTATCGGCTCGGATTGACCTCGCTGGGATTGCAAGATCCGGTCAAGGCTAAGAACTTTTTTGAACGATGTGAACTGATTCGAGAATTATCGCTAAGGCAAAAGCAGGATAGCGGTGAGGTTAAAAAGAATCCTGAGTTGGCGATGACAGAACGTATGGATTTGATGTTAGCGCAGTCCAGGAGCGGCAACATAAAACCCGCTATCGACGAGGCCAACAGTATTGTCTTAACACTTGGCAGCCTGGATCGGCTCAACACCAATCCGTCGGATAAACTCCAATATGCTGCGTACGCGTTAGGCATCGCAGCGGAGCAAGTAGATGCTCCCGAGAAGATGCAGTTACAGCGCACTGCGATCGACGCAATGAAAAAGTGTTTTGAATACAAACTGGTCGATAACAATTTCATAGCCATCGATCCGGACGTAGAGCCCTTGCGAGCGCTCCCAGAGTTTCAAGCATTGATGAAGGAATACGGAGTATCGCCGTAATTCCCTCGTGGCGGATGCTGCCAGCATCCGATCCTCCGCTAGCCCATTGTTGGGGAAGTTGGGCTAGCAGGGATCGACTATAGTTACAGATCGACTCAAAGTATTTGAAAGGGAATCCATGAGTACCACAAGTAAAATCACCGGTGCCGAATTCGACTCGATGGTCGAGCGTGGTGCGTTTGACGGTATCGGTCCGCGAAAGATCGAACTGATACGGGGGGAGTTGCTTTTTATGAATCCAGCAGGCCCGATTCATGATGATTATATTGATTATTTGACCCGCTGGTCGGTTGAAAGCACACGATCGATGGAAGCCAACATTCGCGTTCAGTGCGGTTTCGTTTGCGTCGACAACCGGCCTGAACCCGATATCTTGTGGCTCAAGCCGCGTCGCTATGGTCGTACGCGCCCCACAGCAGCTGACGTCATGCTCTTGATCGAAGTCTCCGATAGCAGCTTAGCCAACGACCTGAGCGAGAAAGCAGACATCTATGCTGAGAGTGGCGTAGCTGAGTATTGGGTGGTTGACGTACCGGCTTCGCGGATCCATGTCATGACGGGCAGCGATGGTAAACATTATCGCAATATTGAAATCGTCATACCACCGGACCCACTATTTCCAAAGTGCCGCCCAGGAGCGGTACTCAATACGGCAGAATTGTTTGAGGTTCAGGACGAATAGTAGTTCAGCTCAAAACATCCTAACGCCTACGGTGAGCAATACATTGGCGTATCGCTGCGTATCTCCGGTCTGAACGGTCAGGACGTGATCATCCGTCGAGACTCGCTTGTAGAATTCCCATTTTTCAATCGGTTCTAAGGGGCACTTGATCGCAGCTTTTCGCATTGTCTCTCGGTAGTCCGCCCACACCGGCGGGTCGCCATCGAGTGCATAGGGGCCACTTGTTTCGGTCATCATTGTTTCGATTGCCTCCACCGAAATTGCAGAGAGAATTGCCTCTAGCACTTGATTGCACGTAACTAAGCCTGGCATCAGATTCAGGGAAACCAATTCACTTCTTGGACCCCGTTTGCTGGAGGCAGGGTAGTTGCCGTCGGCGATAAGGATTGTCGCATGGTGTCCTGCCTCTGCAAGAATTCGAGAAATATCGGGATGGATTAACTGGCTAAGAAGCATTGGGTTTGCCTTGGTTTGTAAACTAGGAATGGATACTTTTGGCAGCGAATAGGGAGCTCCATTCTAACGTATTTAGCCGATCTTTTTGCATCCTGCGATTACTCCTAGTTGATCTGCCAACCGCTTCGCGGGTTAAACAAGTCGCACTTCGATGATAGGATGTTTAACCGATCGAGGTTTTAAAACCTCGATCGCGTGCGGCAGGGAAGTGGCCAAAAAGCTCCACCAAGTCGCACTTCGATTATCGTTGACTGCTAAGCCGTACATATATCTCACGAATACTTTTGGTCATCGTTTCGTGGCGGAATTGCTCTGTAAAAAGCGCCCTGCCCTTTTGGCCCATTTCATTTCTCATTTGAGTTGAGCCTGCTAGCGAATCAATCGCATTTGCAAGCGATTCGATTTCTTTGGGTGGAATCAAAAAGCCAGTGGTCCTATTTATAACGACTTCGCGCGCGCCATCCACGTCGAAGCTAATAACGGGTTTGCCTGAAATTAGAGCTTGCGGTAATGCTCGGGCCAAACCTTCCCGCAAAGACGTATGGATCAAGGCATCCATTGCCCCAATCAAGCCAGGGACTTGATAAGGGGGTACGAGCCCCGTGAAGACAAACCGATCCTGCATCCCTCGCCTGTTAATCTCCGATGCAAATTGCTCTCGCAATATTCCGTCGCCAACAAACAGGAACTTAACGTTTGGGTGAGTTTTGCAGACTCTCTCTGCTGCTTCGATAACGTAACAATGCCCTTTTAAATGAAATAGCCGAGCAATCTTACCAAAGACGACGTCCGTCGCTTTAAAGCCAAGCTCTTTGCGAATGGCCTCTCGGTTGTCCGCTGAACGAAGAAATGGCTCTACATCCATTCCGCTGTAAATAGTTGAAAACTTTTCTCGGGATGCGACTTTCGCGTTAACCATCATTTCGGTCATGGCATCGGCCACACTGATCATATGATGGCAGCGTTTCGCCGCCCACCGTTCGCACTGAATGAAGAACCATCTACTCACCCAATTTTGATAAGGATGGAAGGGCGCGCCATGAACAGTGTGGACAATGCACGGTACGTTTTGATTCCAGGCGGCCGCACGACCGAGTAGGCCTGCCTTGGCACTATGTGTGTGTACTACATCAGGTCGCCAGTCGCGAATTGCGTGTTTCAACTCTTTTAGGGCACGATTGTCATGCAGAGGAGAAATAGACCTTATTAGCGACGCATGCTTATCGATCAACAGGCCTTGAGTGTCTGATTGGGCCAGCAGCTTCCCCTCAGCCCCTTCGCTGGGACCCGTTATCAATTTCACTTCATCGCCAAAATTTCGGACTAAGTCTAAGCAGTTAAAAAGTGTGTTCTCTTGTGCACCGCCAATGATCATTCGTGTTATCACGTGCATGATTCTCATGACAAGATTTCGTTAGCCCCCTTTTCAACGGCGTTTGGCCAAGCGTATCGGAGCGTAAGTCCAGCCAAGATGCATGACGCTCCGACCCACGTCCACCAATGCGGTGGCTGATACGTGGGATCGCCGGATCGAGTCAAGTGAACCCAGACCGGCAATAGAAGTGGCTCTAAAAGTGCAAGAAGCGATGCGAGATGACTGGGAGTCGTTCGCAATCCACGAGCAAAAAGAAAATACGGCAGTCCCATTTGAAACATCCCGAAACAAGCCAGCAAAGGCCACATCGCGCCCGTCGGCATGGCGACTCCATTCCACCAGACAACTGGCAACATCACCAAGGCAGTCGCGATATGATTTAACGCTATGAGCCAAGCGGATTCATGGGCACTCAATGCCTTGATGCTGCAGATAACGCCTGCATAGCACAACCCTGAGCCTATAGCCAAGACCGGAGACCACCAACGATGTCCTGGGTCACCTTGACCGTAGATAGATTCCATAGTCACGATGAAAAGCACACCTGCAATGCAGGTTGACAACATAAGCCAATCCCGGAGGAAAGTGCGTTCATGGAAAAACAGTACCGCTCCGAGCATAACCCAGGCTGGAGCGAGGTTCTGCAGCCAGATCGTGTTTGCAGGCGAACCGCTAACGATTGCGGTGAGATAGGTCCAATTCATCGCGACAAAGCAAATCGTCATCGGCACCATTGCCCAATGCAGCGTCGGCTTGCGAACCAGTGGAAGCAAAAGCACCAAAGAAAAGCATGCTCTCCAAAACGCAATGGCTGTCCCGCGAATTTCTACAGGCCAAGCGTTGAGCAATTTTGTTTGGGTAAAAAACCCGCTGGTGCTCCAGAGCACTGCCGCCGCGATGACCAAGACAATGCCCTTGGTCGTCGCGCCAGTTCTAGTTGTTTGGATAGGTAGTGCGGTATTCTCTGCGCTTGCCAAAGTGATTGGTTCTTGTCGGTCTAAAATCGGGTGCAATTCGCATCCGTTTTGTACCAACGAATCACTTTTTGCGAAAGACGAAGGAACGGCGACTAATTCGCTCGTTTGGCGGCAATTGGCTCCATGCGACTAACTTGTGGCTGTGCAACCGCGTAGCCTGAGGGCTGGTATTGCGTCGCCGTCGATGTGCCGTATTGAATTCCCATCGGCACTTCGTAGGAATCGCCGACATGTTCGTATCCACCGTAGTTCAGGTTGCCCGCGGAACCGCAGGTCGTGCAACCACTGTTTGCAACCGGAGCCACCGCCGCCCCATGACAACCCGCGTCGCACGGTTCGCCAACATTGCTTACGCCGTGAAAGCGGTTATTCCATCGAGTTAGAAAGTTCGGTCTCCAGCCCTGTCCGCAAGTGCATCCAGAAAAAGCCAACAACAAGCTGGCCGAAATCAATGTCGTTCGTTTCATTTTACAAATCTCCCGTTGAACTTTGTTGTGGCTAGCGGCAAGGCTGCACATTTTCCCGCACAACTCTACGACCGGAATCCGGTTGTGCAAGCAAAGACGTGAAATTTTTCCCGATCGAAAAACTTTTCCTAACGCTCTGTATCCTATTTAGGTGTTACAGTTGTTCGCCAGCCAGAAAGTTCGAAAACTCTTTCAGGCTGTCGATCTACAGATCGTCGCAGTTATGACTGTAACGGACGAGTTCATTGGCTTTATTGAGAAAGATTGTGGCAAATGCTGCTGTCTAATAGTTTCACAAAAGCAATCGGTATCGAACTGTGTCGTCGGCTCGCCGGACTGTACTGCGTTCTTGATAGTTCCAATCGACGCAATGAGTTGTTCGTTCTCACGGTTTATATCGTGACGGTTCTTATGATGCTTTCGGCGTCACGCATCGTCCAAGGCGACGACCACGTTTGCATCGAACCCCTGCCGACGTTGATCAACGAAACTGCTGAGCGTTCCGAGATTTATGAAATTTCAACTCGCCACCTCTCGGATCGATTCCGCAGCATCAATTTCAATCAGCCCAATGTTGAAGTCAACAAATGGTTAGGAAACCATTGGTCGCGAACAACAGTAGAGGATGCTTTGCCTATCGGTGGTTCCGGCATGCTGACAGTAATCTACGTTCATGGGAATTTCATGGAACGAAACAACGCGTTGGAGAGAGTTCGCATTGTTAACGGATACCTCAAGTGTTACTCCGATCGGCCTTACCGCCTCCTGATGCTTTCCTGGCCAAGTCAACGGGAAAAGAAGCCGCTTCGTGATGTTCTGTCGAACGCGGAATCAGCAGAGTGCCAATCTCTGTACGTTGCTTGGATGCTCCAGCGGCTACGAAATGAATCCCAAGTTAGCTTACTCGGGTTCTCTTTCGGCGCACGCGCCGTTACCGGAGGTCTCCACCTCGATGCGGGCGGGGTCATTCCTGGCTACGCTACAAGCCCAACGCCAACTCTAGACGCATCGCTAAAATATCGACTCGGCCTAGTAGCACCAGCGCTGGATCGCAACTGGATTGAGCTGAACGGTCGTCATCAAATGGCCATGTCCCACGTCGAGTCTTTGGTAAACTTATATAACTCAAAAGATCCTATTTTGAGGAGATTTCGATTTATCGACCGTTTGTCGCGCCCAATCGCCGCAGGCTTCGCTGGATTTGCTGGTCTAGATAGTTTTGCGGACCCACGGGCAACCGTGCCGCTGACTGGACAGCCTAGAATTCGTCAATACGATTGTGGTTCGGGAATCGGAACTACCCACTCTGAAAAGAGCTATTATGGCGAATGCCCATATTACCGAACCCTGATTGAACACTTGCTTTGGAAAGTTCCAGCGGAATCAAACTGCAATGCATCCGTCTTTCCATGACAGTATTGCTCTTCGATTGAATCATTCGACGAATCAATTGGATCCGGTTCGGCGAAAGGAATTGACTTGGTCGATTTCGGATGCAGGAACGCTTTACGGTGCGATTCTCGTCGAACGCTTTCGGACATATGATTTTAAGCTTGTTCCTATAGCCGACAACCAATCGCGACTCATGTATGGCGCAGTCCAGCTTGGGATCGACCTATCCGCCATTTCGATTTGCCTCGAGAGAATCGCCCAGCAACTGCTTTCGTTGAATGCAGATTTAGTTAGGCGATCCGGCGATGTTGGCTTTGTCCTATTGCTTTCACCCGGCGAGCAACTTCCCAACAGCGCACTGGGCAAGCGTCCGACATGCATGATGCACTTGAGCGAATTACCATTTGCAAAGTTGGATGACTGGTACACGCATGGAACCGATTTGGTGATCGCTACTCACCAGACTGTCCCAAGCGCTTGTTGGCCAAATCAGGTAAAGAGCCGAAGTCGCCTTCCCTACTTTCTGGCGGACACAATGGCTGCTAGCAAGCAGCAAAACTCGCTGTCTGTCCTTATTACGTCTCGTGGGATGATTTCGGATACCTCGGTCGCTAATATTTTGATTGTTGACAAGAAAGGTGAGTTCGCGTCCCCACGCAAGCAAGACATCCTGGTGGGTTGCACGTTGAAGGCCATTGAGAGAATGCTTAAGTCTAGCGGGGAAACGATTCACTTTCGCGATATCGATACCATGGAATTTGCGAGCGCTAGCGAGATCATATTAACTGGTTCGACTGGCGGAGTCTGGTCTGCGAGATCCGTGAATGGCGTTGCAATGGGAACCAAAGCGGATCGACCAAAAATCAAGTTGTTGGCCGAACTTTGGAAAGAATATGTTGGAATCGATTATGTCGCGCAAGCGGCTGAACATTGTCACTCTCGGCAAGAGTGACCTACGGTAGGATTGTCACTCTCGGCAAGAGTGACCTACGGTAGGATTGACATGCTAACTACCTCCGATCGATTGGAAGCCAATGGCGTGCAGTTGGACCGATATACTCTGCAGATGGCCGAATCAGTCTGTTGTCAGCCCTTTGCTCAAAAATATGGGCCGCCCAACCGGTGATGCGAGACAAAACGAATAAAGGAGTGAACATGGGCGTTGGAATCCTTAGGCAACGAAAAGCCGATGCGCTATAAAAATCTAAGTTGGGAAACATCTTTTTTTCTCGACGCATCACTTTTTCTATTCGCTCGGAAACAGAATAGAGGCGTTCTTCGCCAGTTGCCTCGCAAAGTTGTTTCGACCAGCGTTGGATGATGTCCGATCGCGGATCGCATTGTTTGTAAACGCGATGCCCGAATCCCATTATTTTCTCTTTGTTGGAGAGCATTGCGACCAGACTTTTTTCGGCCTCATCTGGGTCTTCAAATCGCTCGATTAGCTCCATCGCCGCCTCGTTTGCGCCGCCGTGGAGCGGGCCTCTAAGTGCTCCGATGCCAGCTGTAATGGCAGAGTGAAAATCCGACAACGTTGACGCAACGATGCGAGCTGTAAAAGTCGATGCGTTGAATTCATGTTCTGCATATAGAATCAAGGAAACATCGAATGCTCTGCGATGCAACTCGTTAGGGGCATTGCCGTGTAACATGTGTAGGAAGTGCTCAGCAATGGACGCAGCCTCCAATTCAACTTGAATGCGTCGTCCAGTATTCTGAAATTGATACCAATAGACCAAAATCGATGGCATGCATGCCAGGAGC
>JANLRK010000662.1:0-4439 GCA_031361585.1 Pirellula sp.
GATCAAAGGGCTTCATCGATCGATATCTACAACAATGACATGCATATGCTTAATGACGACTTCGTTGAGACCGATGGGGCTGTTCATAACGTGCGCGTGATGAACAACCGCGGAGTCAATGCTGCGCATGGCGGCTATAGCGCGCAGCCCTCATTCGGAGGGCCGGTATATTTCATCGGCAACGTGTTGTACCACGTGCCAAGCACTTCGGCCTTTAAGTTTTCGTCCAAACCAGCCGGGCTTTTTGTTTACCACAACACGATCATCGGGGAGCAAGGCTCAACCGATCCGACTTCCAATGTCCATTTTCGCAACAACCTGTTCCTGGGGCGAGATACACCCGGCCGAGGGATCATGACCTGGGCCAACGGGACCGACACTTACAGTTCTGACTACAACGGCTTTAGGCCAAACAAACAGACCGATACGCAATACCAGTGGCTAAGTCCGAAGCCGAGAGAAACCCTTTATGAGCCTTCACCTGCCGATTGGCGTACTTTTTCCAGGCTTGCTGATTTGCATAAAGCCACTGGACAGGAAGCCCACGGAATCGAGGTGGATTTCGATATCTTTGAAAAGCTAAGCCCACCCGATCCGGCCTTGCGTCACGCCGTTTATCATGCCATGGATCTTGATTTTCGACTTAAAGCAGGAAGCAAAGCGGTTGACGCAGGCGTGGTTATACCAACGGTAAATGAAGGGTTCCTAGGCAGCGCGCCGGACTTGGGCGCGATGGAGTTTGGCAAACAGGCATCTACCTACGGACCTCGCTGGATCACTTGGGCGCCGTTCTATCGATAAGTTCGGATGCGACTTTGCAACAAGACGCGAACGCTTACTCGCCAAATTGAATCAGCAGGCTAGGCTATGGGGAATCCCGCATGCCTTGGGCTGCGGGCGAAACCGTTTCTTTCCTTGCGAAGTGCGCTGCGAGCGTTTCATCGATCGCCCCGCTGAAGAATGTACCGAGCACATGTTGGAGTGCATTCGAGCCCACGGACTTGCGCGATTCACGAGGACTGTGCCCCTGGGCCGTGCGAAGAATTTTGAGAACGCAATGACAATGCAGAGTCACTCTCGGCAAGAGTGACCTACGGTTGGTCGTACCTGCCTGGCTCGGCAGGTGCAACCGCCGCTGTGCAGGTTAAACAGGGTTAAACAAGTCGCAAGTTAGGCATGCTTTTCGATAATAAACGTCACCGGGCCATCGTTCGTGAGTGTCACCTGCATGTCGGTTTGAAAGACTCCTCGAGACACGGGGACACCAGAACTGCGTACGCACTCACAAAAGTACTCGTACAATTCGTTGGCGAGCCCTGGTGGAGCTGCGGAATCGAAACCGGGGCGTCTCCCCCGTGTGCAATCGGCAACCAAGGTGAATTGACTTACGATCAGCAACGCTCCACCAACGTCTTGGACACTTAAGTTCATCTTTCCTTGAGCATCTGAAAATCCTCGCAACTTAATACACCGGTCGGCCACATACTCCGCCACCTCTCGGGTGTCGCTCTTGCCAAGGCCCAGCAGTACAAGCCAGCCGCGATCTATCTGCCCCACGATTTGTCCGGCCACTTCGACCCGGCTCGATAACACTCGTTGTAAGACCGCTCTCATGGGTGCCTAAAGTCTTTGCTCTCCAAGGGAGTTTGGGAATATGAAATCAACTCGCTCATCGAGCCCTAACGGGGGTGAATGTACCACCATTTTCTCTTGCGATTGTTTCAAGCGTAGCAAAACCCATTGGACTGTGTAGCAAAACGGTATGGATAGGGACGAGCGTTTTCACGTTACCCTCCTCGTCTTTCTTTCGATTCCATATCCTTAGATCTTCAACGGTGCTATCGTTGATTTCGCCGTCCGACAACAAGAAGATTGCATCTGGCTCCAATTTCATAGCGATGCCAACAGCGGATGAAGGGAGTGTTTGGCTACCGTGCTGGATCGATCGGAGCCAATTGCGGATTCGATCGAGGTTCTTGTCGACTGCTTTAAGGAACTTCCCTTTCGGAGGAGCCAAACCGAACATGGGATGAGCCATCGAGTCAAAACTGAGCACAAAAAATTCTTGATCAGGGGACAAGGACTTTATGGCGCGAACCAACTCTTTGCAAAGAGCCTCCCATCGAGGGCCACGCATGGAGCCGGACGAATCGATGACGAATACAAATCGATTTCCGTCGGCTTCTGCTCCAAAAAAGGAGGCACGCGTTTTTGACTTGTGATCGACGACCTCATCTGCTCCGCCGGCTCGTGCGGCCTGGGCCGCTTGAGCTGCGGCGTCATCCAATGAATCAGCGCGACCAATAGAGGATGCAATTGCAAAACTCGGTGTGGCTATGTCCCTCGACATGGCTGACAGCTCTATCTTGGAATCGAATGGAACGTCCGCACTAACTGAGTTCGAATCCACAGTAAAATCAAGCTCATTGATTGCGTCCGTTTCGTCTGTTGAAACCATTGCGAGTTGCAGTGATTTGCCGCTATCGCCAAGCGTGGAAATCAAAATGAATGCAAGCGTCAAGCAAATGCCGAAATGGATAACCGTGCTGACTGAAAATGCAATCAGCGACTGAGTCTTGGGCTTAGAAAGCCAACTAAGTTTGCGTTGCATTGCCAATGGTTACTCGCCTTGTTACCGATTGCTTTTGGAGGGACGTTCTGGACGTGGAACGAATCGGTATGTCCCACCATTTTCCTCAGCAATCTGCCTCATTTGCTTTTGGAATTCATCTTGGAAGAAATGGATAACATGAATCGGAACTTTGGGCAGTCCAGCGGTCAGAATATCGTCGCTTCGATTGACTCGTCGAAGAAACTTTGCAACGTCCGCTTTGGTATCGCCATCGAACAACAAAAAAATCCCGTCAGGCTGCATGCCAATTGCCTCGGCAAGTGCGTTGTTGGGAGGCAGTCCTTCCTTTTGTACCTGAACTCGACTCATCCAGTCTATGGTTTTTGCCAAGTTTTCTGGTTTTGCATAGACGGGAAACTTTTCGACCACCCCGATTTCGAAAACCATCGGGTCAATCACTTTACCAAAGAAACTAATGAAATAACGTTGTTTTGGCTTCAGGGAAGTCAGAGACCTGACGATTTGCTTGCGAGCTTCTTCGAAGGCTCCGTCGCGCCGCATGCTCGGCGAACTATCCACAATGTAAACAAAGGTATTGCCCGTCGCCTTGACTCCGAAGAATTCGGTTCCGTTTAGGATTTTACTGCCAATCATGGAAGCTTGAACCGAACCCGATACCAAACTCGTGACCGAAGACGAGACGGATAAGCTATTCTCGATCGGAGTTTCGGAAAGAGATGTATCCGTGCCCAAATACGTTACGTTTGGCAATAGCACGGATTGCAATGGCTCGGCAGCGGTTTCAAGTTCGGAAGCCATTTCCAAGGGTGACTCAAGGAGGACGTTTTCAGCTTCGACGGTCGCAGAAACAATTGCAAGCAATTTCGGTTCATGAGCAACGGAGATTGCGAAAAGCCCAAGGCAAATGACCAGGACTAAATGAATCAACAGACTCACCCAAACGTGTGGAGCCTTCCACCAATGCTTGAAAGTGTTGCTTTCCTTTGGACGGTCCAATACGGAAAATGCAATTTGCAGCGCTTTGGCAGAGGATGTCGTATCAATGCGTGTACGTTTTTCGGAGTCGACCGTTTCAATTGTCGAATCCGACTCCATAGGTTGTACGGGACTAGCAATAGCAAGTCGCTCGATGGCCGCCTTTTCCATCCTGGCCCAGGGAGACTCTATTTCGATCGATTCGTGGCGGATGCTGCCAGCATCCGAGCCGATGCTGCCAGCATTGTCCACGAGCGGCTCCATGACCATGGGTTGATCAATGCGAATCGAGCGTTCTGTACTGCCCCATTCGGTATTGCTTCGTTCAGAAATCGGATCCTCAGCATCTTCGTGGTCGCGCCTTTCCGTACCACCAATACCACCAATACCACCAATGAATTGGTAGGATTCTAATTCAAGCCACTGATGAAGATTCTCGACATGGCCATTTTCAGCTTGGACCATGGCGGCTTTGAGACTAGCAGCAGCAGCTTGGTACCGGGCAGCCCGCTCGTGAAATTCGATCGCCTGCAAGGTGAGTCTTCCTCTTTCCAAAAGCTCCTGCGAGGACGGTTGCGAATTGGACGGACGAGTCATTGGAATGATCTACCTGGAGTCAAAACGAAAATCGAGTCGCCGCATTGTCCAGATTCATCGAACCTACGTCAAGAATTTTTCAACCATGGCCCATTGCCTTCAACAGGCTTGACACCAGCTGGTCAATCGCCTGCAGGGAAATCGCCTCCGATGCGGCTGCTTGCTCCATCAATCGAACAATGGCTGAACCGACAATCAAGCCATCTGAAACTGGAGCCAATAATCGGACGTGTTCTGGTCTAGAGATTCCGAATCCGATGCAAATCGGCAATGG
>JANLRK010000702.1:0-18747 GCA_031361585.1 Pirellula sp.
GCTGTAGCGCCAAACATCCATCCAATGCCGAGCCCAGCGCTCGCCGTGTTCTGGTGATTCTAGCAACGCGTCTACGACCTTTTCAATTGCCATATCCGATTCGTCGCGAATAAATTCCTGCAATTCGTCTGCGCTTGGCGGGATACCAACTAAGTCGAGGTAAAGTCGTCTAAGCAATGTCCCACGGTCCGCCGGCGGCATCGGCTTAACGCCATCTGCCTCACGTTGTTCGGCTAGAAAAGCATCGATCGGATTAAATCCGTTTTCATACGAATGCGATGAATCGAGAAGTGATGGGACCTCGGGCCGTACCGGAGGCTGAAATGACCAGTGTCGGCGAGCGTCTTGGTCTGGCTGCTCATCCTCAGGTGAGGGCGCTCCCTGACGGATCCAAGCTCGCAGCAAGTCGATTTGTGTCGCTGAAAGTGGCGAGCCTTCCGGTGGCATCCGCTTCGATTCTTCAACCGCAGCAACGCGTTCCAGCAAGTGTGAAAGAGTGCTGTCTCCATTGCGAATCATTGCCCCAGTATCAAGTCGCAAATCGGCTTCTTGCTTTAGATCACCGTGACATGCATAGCAGCGAGCTCTTAGTATCGTCTTGATGTCTCGTACATAGTCGACGGTCACTTCCTGAGCCATGTTTGACGTTGCTATTCCCATGACCAGCATCAAGGAAAGCCATAAGACCGTCGTTCTAGATGTCATTGAAAATTTCCTGGGGTTTGCTAGGTTGCGGGTAGGTCACTCTTGCCGAGAGTGACGTTGCGCTTAACAACATTTCCCCCTGGGCCGTGTTGCATCTCGGGCCAGCGGCCTAGGCTACATTGACCAACCTAGTATCGCCCATCATCGACGCATATTCGAGGCCATGGACTATTTATTCGAGACTTCTCGCTGAACGCCACCAAATTTACGTTAATCCGTTCTTTTCGTAGCGGAACCTGTCAAAGGTTTCGAGGGAGGTGTGGCCTACTTCGGCAACCAACGAAATGCTTGACGCATTCCGCTACGACCGCTGCGCCGAGGTGGCGTTCGCCGAGAAGTGTCATTTATTGCTTGCGATTCTATCAAGATCCACCATTTCCGCGGTTCCTTCCGCGGCTTTGACTAGTTCGCAGATCAATTCAATCGTTCTGAACTCCGGATCGACCACTCCCAAACATGAGGGATGAGCCAAAAAATCGAATACTGCTCTATGTTCGATCGTCCATGCGATGCAGCGACGCACGGCCTCGAGAAACCACTCCAGCTTCCACTGTCCTGTTCGGAAAGCTCCTATGTCGCTGATAGGGCTCATGGGGATCTCGATTAGACCAGTCGGGTATACGAACGGTTGAGAAGCCATCATTGCTTGGACGATACTCTCATAGACAGCCTCCGTAGGCTTTTGTTTTGGCTCTGTATTGGCGTGAGCTGGATATAGGCTACTGACCCATTTGAACCCTAGTTCGAGAAGCATCAGCTGTAGGTCTTCGCGTCCGCTGAGACCATTGTTGAATCCGCCCGGCGTTCGGAAGCCGCGATTTACAATCGACGCTCGTTGCTCCAGGGCTAGAGTGGTGATGCGGATGTTTTCCTGAATGACGGATGCTGGAGTCCGACCCTCGATCAGCCACGGCGCACGTTGAAAACGAAACTGCAGTTCTTCACTTGTTCTCGCGAGAACGTTGACATGATCGTAGGTGTGGTTGCCGATCGGATGCCCTGTTTTTGACAAATTTTGTAACCATTCTATATCAAGCTGTTCGAGCACCCGGCCCACACAAAAGTAATGGATGCAACCGCCTCGCGATCTGACCCGTTCTCCAGCGTCAACCGCGTACTTTTTCGACGCGTCGTCAAGATTCCCCTTCTCGTAGTCCCAGTGCATATCCTCGCGACGAGGAAAGTTGCGACTCATCTCGAGATCCAACGTGATTGCAATCTGGGCTTTGCCATTCGCACTTGCGTTCGGTTCGCCCGCACACACAAACGAATCCAGTCCTCGGATTCCGAGTCCACCAAACAACCCTGCTACCGATCGCAAGCATGTGCGGCGACCAATCAAGCCTTCCGACGCAAACATCACTTTGGTCCCCGCTCAAGTTCAACCCAAGAGACTTGAGTGATCAGTTGATTCAGCGCTGCAAAAGAAATTGCTGCATTGACCGCAAAACGCGGCGACGCATTGGAAGGGAAGGTTGCGAGAGACGCATCCGCAACCAAAAATACGTTGAAGTCCTTCGACAAATTTTCGTAACCAGCAGTCGTACGGCAATAGCACATATCAGTAGCGTAGCCGGTGAGCAGCACGTGACGCACTCCATTGGATTTTAGGAAGTCACGCAAAGGGACATATCCGTCGCTGTCAAAGATCACGATGTCGTGCGGATCGACGCTGACTGAGGTGCTCACTGGAATTGGCAGTTTCCAGAATCCCACTCCATTGTAGCGATCACCCGCGTCGAGGCCTGGAAACAGACGAAAGTAATCGACCACAGGCGTATTCTTGTTTAACGATAGACTCTCCGTAAGGGGCTTGCCCGAGTAATCATAGGCAGCCAGTGTTTTTCGCAACTCCTTTTCACCCGCAACGCGTTCTTCTTCCGTTGGGGTGTAACCCAACGAGCGATAAACCTTGGTCCGCACAGCGTCCGCTGTGCCAGGCAGACTGTACATGACGAACGCTGCCTTGGGACGAAGCTTTTTCAGAAACGGGTCGATCACCTTTTTCGTATGTCCCGCTGCGATTGCATTCTTTCTTGGGGTACAGAAGTCCGCAACGCCGTTCGGTTCGGGGCTCTTCCAGCCCCATTCATCGTCGATGGCCCACGGGTGAACCATAATAACGGCCGTCTCGTTCAATCGAAGATGATTGGGGATCTCAATGATGCCTCGTGCATTGTAAGAAAAACGCCATGCTCTTACATGTAGATCGGCACCTTCATCATCGACAATTGCGGGCGCTTCAAAGCGGGCTTCTTCCTGAATCGGTTCAAAGTACTCCGGATAATCGGCGAGGATAGGCAGCGGGTTCGCAATCGGTTTTAGCTGGTTTTGGTAGATGCGAATCGGAGGCTCCTCAGCGAAAGCGGACATTGCAATGCCCCACACAAGAAAAAAAGCTATCGGTCGCATTGAGGTACCCTTTGTTTGATGGCCTATTTTTTCCATTGCAAGTATGCGAACAAGTCGCGCAATTCTTGCGGTCTCAATTGAAGGTAGAGGTTTTCTGGCATTAACGATATGGTCGAATCGTGCAGTTCCTCAATTTCCGAAATGGCAACAACGATCTTCTCGCCCTTCGAATCTACCAGCGTGATGGTAGCCTCGTTCCGATCGATCGCCAATCCAGTCAGAATTCGGCCGCTCGTCGTCTGGATCACGACACCAACATATTCCGTACGAATGACATTGCTGGGGTCGACCAAACTAAGAAGCAAAAAATCTCGATCTTGCCGATTGGCTGATGTAAGGTCCGGTCCAACTTTGGTTCCCTCACCGAAGAGTTGATGGCAAGTTGCACAATGCTTCTTGTAGAGTTCGTGGCCGGAGTACTTGTTTCCTTCGGCCGCTCGCAAATCATTGTTGAGGCGGCGTACTTCTGCGAGTTTCTCTTCGCGAGTTTTGCTGTGTACCATTCCCCAGTGTTTCGAAACGATTGAATCTAGTCGCGAGTTTCCGAGCAACACGACACGACGCACCTGCTCAATCGATGTAGATGAGGCCGCTACGTCCCCTCGATCAATGGCCAACAGCCAAGCTTCCGCAGAGGACAGACGCCCCAGAAGCACGTCGCGTATTTGCGTGTTTAGTGACTCCGAGGTTGAGCTCTGATGGTAACCAATTAAGCTTTCCGTTACGTGTGGTTCGTCGAAACGGGCTAGCACTTGCAATGCTGCGGCTCGTACCGACTCTGCTTCATTGGAGGAAATCAAATCCAAGGACGGCGCCAGAAGTTTAGGATCGCCAATTTGGCTAAGCATCCCAAGCAACTCGACACGTCTCACAATTTCTGACATCGGATCGAAGGCCTCTCGCACTGCTGCTGCGATGGGTTCGGAATGCCGTAGCGCAATGCACAATTGCATTAGCGTTTGATTGCGTGGCGTTAAACTCCATTCGGTCAGTAGACTTTTTGAAAACGCATGCTGGCGTGCCTGCTCATTCCAGGCATCCGATTGCGTATCGCGAGGTTGCTCCTGCCAACCAAGCAGCACATGTGACCATAACATGGTTCGAGCTGATTCATCCGGAGCCGCGTTTAGTAGCCGGACTACGGAGTCAAGTCCATCCCTAGAACGCTCAGCCGCATAGCGACGAATCAATCTTGTGATCAGGAATTCTCGGCCCAGTTTTGACTGCCATAACGTCGGACGCAGAAACCGCTTCAGTACATCTTCGCGTCCAGCCAGGCTATGCTTCTCAACCGCCCACCACCATAAGAGAGGCAAATACGGATCGTCGCAGTCAATGTCGCGATTGATGTTTGCGTTGATGATTGGCATCGCCTGGTGAGCCGGAAACCGAGCCGAACTGCAGGCTAACTGCTGCCTGACACTGACATCGGATTCATGTTCAGCGAATTGATCCATTCGATGCGCCATATCCTCGGATAGCCTCCCCACATCGCCGAGCAGCCGAATGGTCCAATTTCGAACTGCCGGATGGTTGCTTTCGAGCAATCGCACGGCAATCGACTCGTCGAAGCCGCCCAATGCGTTTAGCGACCATAACGCCTCGAGAGCAATCCTTTCGTCATCGTGGACGACCTTTTTTTGAAACAGTTCACGGACAGCCCTCCCTCTAATTGCGACGGCTGGATCTTGTACGCTGTAGCGACGTGCAAGTTCTTGGCGAGCACGACGGACATACCATTGGCTGCGATGTTGATGCAATTCGAGCAACTCCGAATCGCTTAACTTCGCAAAGTCGATGGGCACTGCGGGCGGAGTTTCTTTGGCCGCGACACGATAGATGCGACCATTGGAACGATCCCAATCGGCATCTGGATCTGGGTGAGCGGTCCTGGCATCATTCCAGTCAGCCACATAGACCGCACCATCCGGCCCCAGGGTCAAATCCGTTGGAGCGAACCAAGCATCCTTGGCGGTCAGCAATTCACCGCCATGTGCTGTTTGCACGGTTGAACCCCGAGGCTGTATGAAATGCCAATAGACGCCATGTCCGAGCAAGTCCCCTGCTATGTATTTGTCGCGAAACATCTCAGGGAAACTATCACCTTGATACACGATTCCTCCGACGGTAACATGCCCCCCACGAAAGTTTTGGTGAGCAGCATGATCGAAGTAGCCGTAAGCATTCGGATTGTGTAGAGCTCCATGCTTTCCAAACGACTTTACGTAGTAGCCACCTTGTACGCCATGAATCAGCGTGTGTCCACCGTAGTTTGTGCTATATAACAATTGTCCGGTGCGATCGAAATCGAGTCCCCAAGAATTGCCTCCACCCTCGCAAAACAATTCAAACACTCTGGTGGCGGGATGATATCGCCAAACTCCTTGCTGGAATTCGATTCCGAGAATGTTGGCGGTGACGGTGCTCCCCTGGCAGCCATAGAGCCATCCGTCAGGCCCGAACGTCAGCGAGTTTGCAACGCTGTGTGCGTCCTCCATCCCAAATCCAGTCAGCAAAACTTCGGGATCTGAATCTGGATGATCATCGCGATTGCGATCGGGATAAAACAACAAATAGGGGACATTGAGCACATACACTCCACCATGCCCGAAGGCTAAGCCAGTGGCTAAATTGAGCCCCTCGACAAAATCATGAGCATGGTCCATTCGGCCATCTCGATCCGTATCGGTGAGAATGGTAATCCTATCCGCTCCACGTGGGCCATTTGGAGGTGGCTCTGGGACCCGGTCATACTTGGTCCGTGAAAACCGATCGACGGATACGCGAGTCAGTCCGTTCGGATTTGGATACTGCAGGTACTGAATAACCCACAATCGTCCGCGGTCATCAAATTCAATAGCCACTGGCTGCCGCACAAGTGGCTCAGCTGCAACCACGCTAACCTCCATTCCCAATGGCGCTGTCATGCTAGCCACCGACTGTTCGGGGCTCAAACTTTGAGTGACCGACTGACCCATCGCAGAGGAACACTGCGTTGCGAACAAGTAAGTCGCAAAGGCAAACAGAACGTGAATTCTCATGGCAACCTTTCCAACGCGGTCTGGTAGTCTTCTGGGCTATTCAAGTTCATCAGCGTCGAAAGTGTAGGGTCAACTTGGCGAAGATCATCGACCTGCACCTCCGTGGTCGAGACTCTATCAAACAGGAACCGGGGACGAAGTCGATCCATAGCTAACAGCGATTCAATCACAGTCAGAACGCGAGGCCGATAGACTGCCGCCAACGGATGATGATACTGGCCGTCGTAGGGTACAGCAATGTCGTCGTTTCCTAGCCGCTCAAACATCATGGCTACGAATTCCGGGACCATGAGCGGTACATCACAGCTCGTCGCGTAGACGGATTCAACGCTATTCGGCATCGATCGAAGCCCGGTCGCAATGCCTTCCAGTGGTCCGCGGTTTGAACGCGTGTCACGAGTGACGATGACAGGTGCCGGAAGTTCTGGCAGAATTTGCTCGGACGAAGCCACAACGACAATGGACGAAGGATCGATAGTTAGACTGAGAATCCGTACGACGCGCTGTAGCATCATTTCTGGGCCGAAAGGCAACGTTGCTTTATCTTGCCCCATACGGCTGGACTTTCCACCGCACAGAACAATCGCACCTCGGTTCATTTCCATTTCGTCTTTGATTTCTATGCAGACAGCCAATTGTGAAAAAGGAATAAAGAAGTTAGTCTCATGGCCAAGTCGTAATTTGCCAATGCGAATGGATCACACTCTATCGGAAAATTGAACCCATGGCGATCAGGCTTACCTACCGCGCTCAAACTTCAGTCCCAGTTGAAATCGAGGGATTTACGCCAGACTGGGTATTCGACAAATCAACGGCTGAGATCGAGCGCTTCGAAATTTTTCACGGCAATTGCAAGATTCCGTTGGCGGAAATGTTCACCGTTTCAGGCGATCCAAAAGACAAACGAATGGACTTCGAAGGGAACCTGTCTGGAGTCCATTGGATCGGTGCTCATATGGCCAGCGGCGTTGTGTCGATTCACGGACCCTCTGGGCGGCATGTAGGTAGCCAAATGCGGGGAGGTGAAATCATGGTCAATGGCAACGCCGGCGGTTGGGTCGGAGCTGAAATGCACAATGGCCTGATTCATATCAAAGGAAACGCCGGCCACCTCACAGGAGCGGCTTATCGAGGCTCTTCAAAAGGAATGACTGGAGGGGTGATACTGGTAGACGGAAACGCAGGCAACGAAATCGGACTTACGATGCGTCGCGGTTTGATTGCAATCGGTGGCTCCGCAGGCGACATGATCGGTTTTAACATGATCGCTGGTACGGTCGCCGTCTTTGGCGAATGCGGTATCCGACCCGGGGCTGGAATGCGCCGCGGAACTCTTGCGCTTTTAGGCCCCAACCCGCCGCCACTACTCCCCAGTTTTCGTTATGCATCCACCTATCAGCCCCAAACCGTCAAGCTTATGCTCCGAACGTTAATGGACAAAGGATTCGACGTTGACAACGCGTTGATGACTTCCGAGTATGACCTCTATCATGGCGATATGGTTTCCCTGGGCCGCGGCGAAATTCTGTTTCGCCACCTTGCCGTGGGATAGGCTTCCAGCCCCTGGAAGCCTATCTCACGTCTTCATAGCAAGTCTCGCAAATGAAGATGGTGTTTGCCGAGCTTACCACCGTAGTTGCCTGCGGTGATGCGAATAATATTTGGAGATGCTGCTGCGGCGTGCAGGCCGTGTTTCATTGCGGATTGAACGGCTTCAAACGAAAGTCCATCCATTACGATCTCATAGACGGCGTGGCAGTTTGTTGGCAATTCCGTTTTCGTCAGCCCACGCAGTTTAGGGCAATACGCATCGTTGGTGCTGGCTTTCAGCTTGGGATAACGCGAGCCGACCTTGCTGCCAGAGCGAACAATACCACCCGGAAATGGCAGAGCCACGTCTTTGCAGGTGCCAATTGCCGCAACGGCGGCTTCCGCTGCGGTCAGCGCGGAGAAAGAATTGCTACCGCAGATGATGAGGTTTCCGCCAGCGACGCCGGTCGTGGTCCCAAAGTAGTCTTCACAGACAAACTCACCGTCCATCGTCGGAATACGCCAATAACGACGTTCCTCCAATTTCTTTGCGGATTGAAAGCCATCGCCGAAGTAACGAATAGCTCCGCCGATTCGGATTTGCTTTTCCCTAGGGCAATCGCTCAGCCCGTTGTAGCATGCTGATGTCGGGCTTGTCAGAACGCACTGACCTACGCGGCCTTGCAACGCCTTGCCCAATGCGTCGATACTGAAACCAAACACAAGCACTGACACACCGGGGCGACCGTCAGGAGTTCCTTCAGGGGCAAGGGTGCGTTCGATGGCTGCTTCAACATCGCACGCAATGACACTTGTAGCGTTGCCGCACATTACCGTGGCAGCGATGGTTGCCCAACGCAGGCTGTCTGCCGTGATAATCAGGCGGGCCGCTTTGATCGGAAACGCTTCCGCAAAAGTGTCGATGATCTCGACACCATGAAGTAGCAGGGGTGTTGTCTGAGTCTCAGTCATTAAGGAACTCGCGGTAAAGGCGGGCTTGTACACTGTTGATGGCGAGTCTAAGTCATTGAATTGGAATGACACACGATTCATGTAGGTAGCTCAAATCCACTGGATAGTTTCTCCATCGAATAGAATAATACCTTTCAAACCATTCTTGAATATCCGATTCGACCGCGCGATCGTAGTTCGGCTGAACATGCAGAGTCTTTCCGATGAGCGTCTCGCGAATCTCACCTTGTTCCACGATCACTCGGCCGGATTTGATTACCAATCTAGGCATCTCGAACATGATCTCTTTGTTTTCATGTGGCGTGTAGATCGTGATATCGGCATCGGCACCGACGCCTAAATGTCCCTTGTCTTTTAACCCCAGGATCTTTGCAGGACCAGCCCGGGTGATGATCGCAATTTCGTTGAGCGTGTACTCGCGATCAATATCTATCAGAGACGACCGTTGAAGGATTTCTGGCGGGCACGTCTTCAAAATATCTTTGCGATACGTTCGATCCATCAAGAAGCGAATTATTTGAGGATATGCCAGGAATGAGCCGCCGTTGGGATGGTCCGTGCTCATGACGACACGCCACGGATCCTTTACCAACAAATACCATTCTAGACCAATCGCCCATTGCAGTGAATGCACCAGCGATTTGTTGCGGTACTTGATCGGCGTGATCCCGCAGCCCGATTCCATTTCCGTGTCACTGCTGAACCACTTGCCGCCGTATACCTTCGAAAGAAAATAACCCAATGGGCCGTCGCCTGTCATGCTTGTTGTTTCGCCAAACAACACTTGCCCAACATCGATCGTAATGTTTGGATGCGCGTTAACGTACTCCGCGAGCGGAATAACTTTGCTGTTAAACGTGTTTTCGTCCCCCTCGCCACCGCCGTAACTATGAAATTGAATGTGGGTGATATGGCCACGACGGCCTTCCAGGGCTCTCATCGTCTCAAGCGTCGTTTCCCAATTGCCCGGCATGCCGAGATTGTTGCAGTGAATATGAACCGGATGCGGCAACGCAAGTTCGGCCGCCGCTTGCGCGACGCCGGTAATGATCTGGCGGGGTGTTACTTCGAAATGATCGACGAGTGTATCTAGACCACTGACGTTGCCTGCCTGTTTGGATTTCCAGACTTCGACACCACCAGGGTTGACCAGTTTGGGAGCAAATCCTTTCGTCGAAGTGAGCAACCAGGCTATGAATGCCTTAAGTTTCTGTGGCTCGTTTCTCATGAGAGACTGCATGACGTAGTGATTGTTACCCATGAGAACGTAAAAGCCTTTGTCGATGCAGGGCGTGTCCTCAAATTCCTCGTGAGCGTGACGGGCTCCAAGCGGTGGAATGGCCGCATCGAACGCTGTGGTATATCCCATTGCCGCATACTTGTAGCCGGTTGCAAACGTACTTGGTACGCTTCCCAAGGAACCGCTATGCGTGATATTTGTTCGGGGCATCTGCTCGCCTCGACGTTTTTCTTCCGGCCTCATCTTGCGAGCCACGTTGACCTTCGGTCCGGCGATATGGCAATGCATATCGATTCCGCCTGGCATCACTACTAGACCGCTAGCGTCAATTGTTCGCGACGGTCGTATCGTCGGATCCGTCGGTGATGGAATGATGCGGCCATCACGTATCCAGAGATCGCGGACTTCACCATCGATTCCGTGCAATGGATCGTAGACAATTCCCTGTGAGATTTTAATGGTTTCAGAAGTAGACATCGGCGATCGCTAATGAATGTGATGAAGTAGAATTGGGAGGTACGATCTACCCAGTCACCCCCAAAATGTTTTTCACTCGTTCTTCAATTTCCGTTAGCACGTCATAGTCACTGGGGTGCGGAGAAGGAAACGCAGGACGAAGTGGTATTGGTACGTCGTCCATGCGATAGACAGTTCCTCCCGTGTTGATCCCATACGTCGCCACTGTGAAAGCAACCGCCGCGGCTCGGGTTGTCGGTGTTTCTTTGGTATCAAGGGCAATAAAGGGAATCGATGCCAAGTGTTCTCTCGCAGGCTGAGAAAAATTGGCCATTGGATCACACGCTATGGTCATACCGCAGTCGGCTTCTCGATTGGCCAGTGTGTCGGACGTCGTGTACTCACCTGGATTGAAGCGAGGATAACCTCGCGAGTGATTGACGCCAAACGGATAACCGGTTCGCCACGAAACTACGTTGTCGGCACCAGTCACATTTCCGTGCCCACGATTCGGTTTCGCCACAAATCGAGTATGAGCATTCATGTCGCGCGTCAGAGCAAGCAGTGCCTCGCTGTTGGCGTGCTTGCCACGAGTCATGGTCAGACCCATTCCAAAGAAAATCACTCCGAATTTACATGCCTTCATGCGATCCATTAGGTCGGTCCAAACGGAGAACTCAACACCGGTTTCCCTTTTCACTAGCTCCGGGTCCAACTCAATGCCCTTGGCTAGCGCTCGTAGCGTCCAAAGGGCTTCGAAGTCCTTCTTTGGCTTGATTTGAATAAAGATATCGGCAGCCTTGGCACTCTTTGTCTTCCGAACATCCACCAACACGCAAGTGCGATCTTTGCGGCCATTTGGCAGGAACATGCCTTTGGGCATAAGGCTATATTTTGTGAAATGGCGTGGGTGACTCTCAGCCGGATTCGAACCCCAGAACATAATCAAATCGCCACGGTTGGCCACTTCGCCAAGCGAGCAAGTCACTTCGCCGACTCCTTGAAACGCCATGCCTGAAGGTCCGTGGCAAACGCTAGTCGTCGTGTCAATGGTGCCCTTGATCCAATCGACAATGCTGACGGCTACTCTTTGTGCTTCGCACGGAGAATCGCTCAGACCGTATACGATCGGATACTTGCCATGCGTCAGAATTTGGGCAGCTCGATCGTAGCCTTGTTCGAGCGTTGCAGGTTTGCCATCAACTATACAACTTGGTCGATCTTCAACGCTATGATTCAAAAACCAAGCTTTGCCTAACACGCAGGCCCGCTTGGCCTCAATGATATGATCGTCTTTGACTGTAAGTTCGATGTCGTCGCAAACGCAACCACAGAACGTGCACGTAGCGTCCTGAATGACTTTCAACTCTCCAGGAATACTGGGAATGGGTGCGTAAACCTGAGTAGCAGCGTACGTCATGAGGCGGCCTTCTGTAACAATTCCATCGTCACTTCCATCCCCTTGCTAGTAGGCATTCCAGAACCGTGGGTATCGCCTGTCATCAACCTGCTGGAAATGTCCCCGTATGCGATGAACAAAAGACCTTCTGGCAACTCGTCTTTTTTCGCAGCCGTGATGCAGACCTCGACGGACTGGCCTCCCTCTGCGGTCAGACGCACACGGTCGCCTTCGGATAATCCAAGTCGGTCCATATCGCCAGGAGCCACTTGTAGAGCGTTTACGGCGTACAGGTACCTTTCCTTGAACTTGCCTTCGCTTACGCCGCAACCTTGATCTGTTGTTCGGCCAGGAATGAGAATAAATGTTTCAGGCATATTCGTTGTTTTGTAAACCATGTGCGTTGGACCGGCTGCTGTCAGCGATCAGACAGGCTGGGAGCCTATCTCACCGGTGGCCAGCCATCTTCGCTCCATCCACGAGCCAGATTATACGCTTTTATGAGCGAGCCAAGTCGTTCTGCAGTCAATTGCGACCGAGAATCCTCGGGAAGCGCCTTCTGCAGCATTCGCAACGGGAGCGTGTCCTCGACGGGCGTCCAACCGGCAAGGATGTTAAATCGCTTCTTGGTTGTGACGATTCGTTGAGCTGTCTCTCGAAGTTCACGGGCTGTTACTTCCCAGCCCGTGACTAGATTCAATATTTGCGCAGACTCCTCAAAGAGGTCGGCAAAAATGCCACGCAAAAACTTGCAAAGAATTAGCGAATCGATTAGGGCGGCTTTGTCCTCCGTTTCCACGGCCAAATGAGCTGACTCCGGCCCCACATTTCGCCGATCGACCGCTTCCGAAAAATCGACTTCGTAGGCCCCAGAGCGATTGTGGTCAGCTCCCCGCGTATTGACTGCGAAGCCGAGTGCCATCAATTGCAATCCTCGAGGGTCGTAACCCGGTAGTTCGAGCCCTTTGACTTGGGGTGCGAAATCGATCGAATTGTGCCCAAGTTCCAAGGCCATGCGACGGCTTCCCATCGCCAGAAGTGGCCCCACTTCATCGCCGCTAACAATCGAGTCCAAGGCCCGCAGCAGTGCATTCCCATCTCCAAATCGCAGCCAGGGAGCGGCAAGTAGGCCTCGCTCGACGCATTCCATGGCAAAGCCAATCGTCCCACCAGCACTGATTGTGTCTAGTCCCGATTCATCACAACGCCTGGTTGCCTCCAGTACGATTTCGGGATCATCAATGCCGCACAACGGCCCGAGTGCAAACAGATTTTCATACTCCAGGCGAACTGATCCATCCCCGCGTTTTAGACTGTAAAGATGCTCGCAGCCAATCGTGCAAGCAGCACACGAGGATCGCGTCCGATCGCGAGTGACGTTTAGTTCCTCTGGCGATATGGCAATTGCATTGGCGAAACTTCCCTGCTGAAAATTGCGAGTCGGCAAGACATTGAGTCGATTGAACATCAGCAGATTCGAAGCGGTCCCCAATTCGCGATATTTTGCGGTCGCCGGTCCGAAGGATCGCTCGGACAGCTCTTTTGCAAGACTCATCAAAGCTGGAGGATTCGCCCAGTCCACTCGCCGCGTTCCTCGAACCGCCAATGCTTTGATGTTCTTGGAGCCCATCACAGCGCCGCTGCCGCCTCGGCCAGCATGTCGACCATCATGGGAGATCGTTGCGTATGGAACAAGTTTTTCTCCGGCAGGACCAATCGTCGCGGTTTTGAATTCTGAGCCGAGACGACTTCGTAGACTCTCCTGGGTCTTCTGGTTTGAAAGGCCTACAAGCTCTTCTGCCGATAACAACTGGACCCGACCGTCGTCGATCACTAAGACCGACAATCGTTCCGCCCGCCCTACCAGCACGATCGCATCATAGCCCGTCTTTTTCCCAGCCAATGCAAATCCACTACTGGCAAGCGAATCGTTTAGCCTCTGCGTCAACGGGCTTTTACTGACCACCGCAAACTTGGCCGAAGTCGTCAATGGACTTCCCACGAGCGGGCTAAATACAAAAGCCAACACTGCGTCAGGCGCAAGCGGATCGCGCGTGGCCGCACCCTCATCGAGTAACAATGCGACCCCCAGTCCACTTCCCCCGAGATATGCACGAAGAAACTCTGCTGCAAGAATGACCTCCGTCGAGTGACCCGTTGATAAATCGACCCGAAGATATCGGCCATGGTAACCATGAGTGGGTTGCATCGTCAGTCTATCCACCCGCATCCAATGACATGAGCAGAATAGAATCCCCTTCTTTCAAACGCGTTGACGGATGGGTCACAAACTGCTCGCCCCGCAAATTAGCAGTGTAACCCGATTTAAGAAACTGCCCCTGAATGCACGTATCCCCTAGCGTGGGAAATTGCCGCGCTAGATCCACAAAAATGTCTCCAAGAGTTGTACCGTTGGCAACGGTCTGCGAAACGCCAGCCCGAGCCCGAGGAATTCCAAACAACTCTACTATGACTTGCATGTTGTGACCTGCATGTTCGCGAATCCTCTAAATTGTATTGATCCAGTGGCAGTTGTCATACTTCATCTTGGTTTCACATGAACCATGATTTCGTCAATGCGTCCCTCCCAACTCGACTCTCGACTTCCCCGACCGCCGAAGAATAGATCTTCCTGTTCCAATGGAAGATCGAATTTCGCTTCCGTTCGAATTTCGGGATCGGCATTCTGATTGAGATAGACTTGGACCAAATCCCCATCGCGTTCTAGGCGCACTTGAGTCCAGGTCCAACGTGCAATGGCGGTTCTTCCTATCAACCAAGGGCGATTGGCCGACTGGAAAATGAGCTTGCCCGCGTCTTCCCCTTTCCCAACCATTCCAAGCGCATCGCCAAGAGCCTGATGAGCATGATCGCGACCGCGACCAAACATCCAACCCGCAACCTCTCTTCCATCCAGCGGCATGCCGTTCCAAATCCACATCGACACTGCATAGCGACCGCCCAAACCGGGGACTCGAACCCTCATCCGTCCGCCGGCCATGTGCACTGCTCTATTGACTTCGCCATGTAGACAGTAACTCGATGAAGAAGGTCCCTCAAGAAAAAAGACAACTCCTGGCTCATAGATTCCATCGAGGTTCGAGCCGGATGAATCGACCGCACGAGGTCCGGCCGTTTCGTCCATTCGCCAATAGGCAATCGGATTCGTCGCAAGTGCCGCCGCAACTGCCGGTCCCTGGCTTTGCTTTAGCCGTTTTCGAGGTTGCTTGCAGACCTGTTCGAGCAACTCAATGGCTGCCTCTGCAATCATTGGCTCGGCTTCGATTTCAAGACCAGCTGATCGAGCCGCCCAAGTGTTGTACCCACCTAAAACGTGTTGTTCCGGTGGCGGAATGTATCCATCGCCGCCGTTGGCCAATTCGATGACCATCGTATTCTGCAGTGGACTTTGAAGCTTTAACTTATGCCCGGTCAAGGCATAGGTCTCGGTCGGAGTCGATGCGATGGCGATCTTTCCAACTCGGAGCGCCTGAACAACAATGTCTGTCTCTTGTCGTTCATGCAGGATGACTTGCTCGCGTGCATAGACTTGTTCAGTTGTCTTCGGAAGTCCCTCGGTCTTTTCGAGGATCGCTTGAGCCCATTGCAATCGCTGCTTGTCCGGAACACGGTACTTCAGATGCAACCTCGCTTCTGCCATCGCCAGATCAGCTTGTTCATCGTATCGAATCTCTTGGTAAGCACTCACTGCCAAGCCAAGCAGTCCTTCGGCATATGCATCGATCTTGATCGTTTCGAATTCGTGCGGCGTTTGCTTGGTGTAATCCAAACGCCAAATATCGCCACTGCAACCATGCGACATGATTCCGACAAAGGCGGGCTTGTCGGCCGGAGTCGCAGGCGCGATCCGCGACTTCAAGCCCTCGCTGAACAGCCCAAAGTAATCTGCGGAAACCGGCTTTTCACCGCTGAAATAGTGCATGGAAAAGTTACCTAGGACCGCAATTGGCCGCCCATCTTTGGCCTGTATAGAAAGGATTGAGAGGTCGGGGTCTTCTGGTCCAGATTCGCCGGTCACATCCTGCCATTCTCGTCCAGCGTGCATGTTCGCGCGGACAGTTTTATTGCCAAACGGGTCTTCTCCGATTCGGTCAGGCCGACGAACCCAACGTCGAACGGCGGTGTAGTTTGCAGCATTTCGAACTCCCCAACCGACCCGAGCAGATTCAACATTCTTAACTGCAACCTCGATCGCTTCTACCAACTTGAGCCGCAGATAGGGAATGTAGCTCTCATCTGCGTCCGTTCCCAAGCAACCCATTGCGGCTGGAGCTGAATGCGCATGCGTCGCTGATATAAGCATGCGGTCCATTCGGATTCCAGTCCTTTTGGATGCCATCGCTTTCACCTCATCAAGAAACGATCGCTGCAGCATGCAGCTATCAACGATAACCAACGCGATGCGTTCTCCGTCATCTTCCATCACGATGGCCCGAGCATGAATGGGAGTCGTAACGGCATTGGCTGAACTGCTGGTCATTCCTCCGTTGATGAATACGGGAAAGGAAAGTGGTGTGATATCGATTGCTGCTGCACCCGCCCGAAACTCAGCTAAGGCGTCAACGTGTCCCAGCATTTGGACGAGTATCCACGCTAATGAGATGAATGACAATCTTGGCATCGTTCAATCCTTTGCAGCGGTCTTCATAGCAGTCGCGGCCACACTGTCGGCAAGCGTGCCGAGTTCTTTCCAAAATGTGACGTACTTGTTTCTATCTTTGATATAGTGTTCATCGAAAACCGCCTTGCGAAGCTCCTCGCGCTGCTCTACGAATTTGGAGAAGTCACGTGGATCGTCGGGGCGAAAAACAGGACATGGACGGTCGTAAACGATGGCTGCACCCTTTTCGCCTTGGGTGTGAAAGCGAGACAGCCCAATGACACGGTCGGCAACATAGATAGCTTCGTTTAGTTCGTGGGTTACCATCAGAATGGTATACTCCGGACGACGCCCTTCCTGCTTTGCGATGAGGTTCTCCTGATAGAACTTCAAGAGCATCACTTGCAAATCTTCTCGCATCGCTTCGTCGAGCGCCCCAAAGGGCTCGTCGAGCAACACAATCTTGGGTCGCATGATGAAAGCTTGAGCGACCGCAACGCGTTGTTTCATGCCACCGGACATTTCGCTTGGATATTTACCGCACGCATTGGTTAGCCCAACGCGGTGCAAAAAATCGAGGGATTTTTCGAGGTGGACTCTGCGCTTAGCAAAGTATTTTCTCGATGCAAAAAAACGCATCCACATCGAGGTCTCGTCCATCTTCAGCCCAAAGCTGACGTTTTTTTCAGCGGTCAAAAAATCATAGAGCGCATAATTTTGATACACGATCCCGACGTTGCGATTTGGCCCACGCACCGGCATTCCGTCGGTAAGGATCTCACCGCTGCTAGGTGGATGTGTTCCCAAAATAGCTTTGAGCAGCGTGCTCTTGCCGCAACCGCTGGGGCCCACTACTGCTACGATTTGGCCCGGCAGCACTTGGAGGTTGATACTGTCGAGCACTCGGTAGGAACCGAAAACGTGATTCAACGCCTTTATTTCTAATGCGAATTCGCTCACCGAAGTGATCCTGTTTCTTTCGAACTAGTCTACGTACCATGGGCAAAGTTTTCGACGCAAGGTGGCTAGTCCCCACTCTGCAATCAAGCCAACGAACGCGAGTATCGCCAAATAGACATAGACTATACTCATGTTGAGGATGCGAGATTGCATACGGATTTGGTACCCCAAGCCCGCATTGCCTACCACCATTTCCGCTGCCAACAAAAAGACCATAGCCGGTCCGATCTGCAATCGTATGCTATCAATAATCTTCGGCAGAATCTGCTTCCAAATGACTTCGTAAATGATTTCAATTTCCGAAGCGCCAAGTGTATACGCTTTATTGATTGCTTCGTCGCTTACGTCTTGCCGGACGGCTTGATAAATTGATTGTGTCATGGAAAAAAAGATGCCCAATGCCACCATCGAGGTGAACATTCTCTGGTCCGTTCCCACCAGCGCGAAATAGATAGGCATCATGGCAGTCGGCGGTATTTTGGATAGGAACATGACGACGGGGCCGAGCGGTGCTTCGATCCATCGGTAAGCGCCCATCAAGATTCCGACAAAAACCGAAGCGCCAACGCCAAGACTCATCCCTACCACCAAACGCCAAAGCGTAGCGCGCATGTCCACCCAAAACATGGGCGGCTTAGGATTTTCAGGAAGCCCCTGTTTCCGAAAAATCTGCTTCAATCCTTCTCCCAATTTTTCAAAGGAGGGGATAGTCGATTGCAATGGATTGATTCGCGTTTGCCTCGCTGAGACGAGCTCGTACGCACCCAGAAGAACCGCAACGCCACCAATGGCAAGGAGCCAAAAAAGCCAGGGTGGAATGGCGCGTCTAATCATACCGTCACTTTACAATCGCTTTTTTGCATCTCATTGTATTCTCTGTGCAAGGCTTGATTCTACCAATAAGCTTGATTGGACGATATCCAGCATCTGTGCTACGCCAATTGCACGACGTGTGGCTTCTCGATACTTGGCCGTGAAACGATAGAGCCCCACGGTGGTCCAGAAAAAACGAGTATCCAGCCACAAAAAGCACAAAATTCACCAACAAGGTTATAGCTTTGGTGTTGTTTGTGAATTTTTGGGCGCGGCAGAAAATTAGATCTTTTAGCAAAAGCGATTAGCGGCATCGGGGCCGTTATTCCAACCGAAACCGCATGTTTGAAGGCAAACCCACAAAATGTCCTCGTCTCGCTTGACGTGAAACGGCATCGGCGATACGATGGTGACCCCTCGCGGTTGGAACTTTGCAGTTCTTGTTCCGTGGGGGAACAGATCTTTGACAACATGGTTGGATTGGTAGATGGCATCTTAAAGTTCATCAGCTCAGGGCGGTTTAAGCGGTTCGCTGCTTAGCTGGTTTTGGGAGTGGATGGACAATGCAATTTAGTTTGAAACCGGTTCTGTGTTCATC
>JANLRK010000722.1:0-8126 GCA_031361585.1 Pirellula sp.
TGGTCCAATTGGACTCCACGTAAATGAATTTCCGAAAGCTTCGAAAACAGCTTGAAATGACGTTTTTGTAGTTTTTAACGAGAACACCTTTTGCCGATCGTCATCAATGGCATCAACGTGGGAAACGCTGGCAGACTGCTCCAGCATCAAATCATTAACTTTTTGAAGCGAATCGATTCTCCACATTACGGCGTGAGCTCTCGAAGAAGGTAAGATGGGATCCGCGGTCACACCGAGAACAATCACGTTGCCCGATTTCACTTCCGATAACAAGATCACGGCATCGTATTCAACGGGAAATGGATCACAGTGATTTGGCAAAAACTGAAAGGTCCTCCTTAACTTCTGCGGGGATTCTGCAAAGGCTGTCAATATGATTGATAGAACCAAACAAAACACCATTCCTTGCATTCTCATCCTGTTTCCATCCATTTCTGCATGACATTAGCACCAGCGTATAAAATTCTCGCTAAAGAAGGATTGGGTATATGGGAGCCGGATTGATAGGTTGCCACCCGCTGTCAAATGGTGCATCAGGTCTTGGATTTAACGGCCAACCGTGATGATTTATGTAGTCTTCCGCGCATGTACCACAATACTCAAATGGAATTGGAAACCTGACCGTTGACGTTGACTTACTTATTCTCGGGCGACCATAAACCCACTTATAATTGTCGTCTAGAAATCGCTCTGTAGTTCTGCATATTTTCGTTATTTCAAATTCACCCCAACAATCAAGTGTATCCTCATCCGAACCGTCGATCGTAACTGCAGTTGTGAAATAAATGCACGTCGTTCGCCTTTCCTCATTCAAAAGGCCACTGGGATCTACAAAGGACGCGCCAATGCACAAACGGTACAATCCAAATCCTGCGAGGTACCCGATTGGGTCTCTGGTGAGGAACCCAATCGTTGCTGTCGTAGATGGAGGCCCTAGATTCGACTCATCGCAGCACAACGAAATGACAGGTACATCTACGATTGTCTTCGACCAAGTCTCGTAATCGTAGACGTAGGCTTGGTTGCTCAATGTACCGGATTCGAATGCTTTTGGTTTGATCTTCATTCAATCTAGACTCGGTTGCATGCGTGGTCTTGAAGTGTGTTCGTCAACTTCTGCAGGGACATCATCCAGGGGAGCGATGGCGGTCTAGCAGTTGCAGTTCCGTTTTCATGCTAAGATTGTCTTGGTTTTCCAAAAAAATTTCAAGCCGAGAAAGAAGAGGCGTTGCAATTGTTGGCGCAGGTATTTCGCAGAACTCCACTATCGCTTCTGAATTTCATTAGCCAACCGACGCGAGCCATTGTTAGCGTTTTGGGGGTTGCGTTTGCTTTGCTCTTGATCTTCATGCAGTTGGGCTTTCGCGGTGCCGTCGGGAATACAGCAACCATTGTTTATGGAAATTTGCGAGGCGATTTGGTAATGCGTTCCCCAGATTATGTTCACCTATACGAACCGCGAACGTTCGATCGCGCCTGGATGAATATGGTCGCTTCACATCCGGACGTGGAAGCTGTCGATCCGTTTTTCATCATGCTTCACCGTTGGCAAAATCCCCCAAAGAATGAAAAATGTCAAGGTGCACCGCCGGACGGTTCCTTTCGAACCGTCGGCATGATGGGGATTCAAATCGACCGACCCGTAATTCAATTGGAGGAATTGGACGAGAAGATTGGGCTGCTCAAGGACCCGGATGCCATGCTTGTCGATCGAGCCACGCGGGCTGAGTATGGGCCAGAAAACTGCAAACGATTCTCCGATGCGGATACCTTGAAACATACCGAGTTGGGCGGCCGAAGAACATTGATTGCCGGCCACTTTAAGTTGGGGACAGGTTTGGCTACCAATGGCGCTGTCTTGGTCAGCGACGTCGCCTTTGGACTACGCGCTGGAATAGATGTTCGGCAACGCGCATCGTTAGGGCTGGTTCGAGTCAAGCCTGGAAAGGATCCTAAAATTGTTCTCGCATCGGTAGTAAAATGGCTTCATGACCAAGAGCCTCGCTCCGAATTGGCCGTTCAAATCCTTACGATGGCGGACCAGAAACTCTGGGAACGAAAAAGGTGGCTGAACGAGACACCGATTGGCATGATTTTCACCATGGGTGTAGCACTGTCTTTCATTATTGGGGCAGCGATCGTCTACATGGTGCTGGCAACGGATGTTGCGAGTCGATTACCCGAGTACGCAACGCTCAAAGCCATGGGCTACTCGCCAAGCTATCTCGCACAGACGGTGTTGCGTCAAGCTTGGCTCCTCGCGATAATCGGCTATTTCCCGTCCTTTCTTATTGCTCTAGCCCTATACCAAATCACGTCGAGCCTGTCTGGTATCCCCACCTTCATGACCTGGCAACGTGCCGCCGGAGTATTCGGCTTGTCACTGTTGATGTGTACTCTGGCAGGTATCCTTGCAATACGTAAACTTTCTAAAGCGGAGCCCGCTTCGCTGTTCTAAGTCGGGCGGCAACGGGACAAGCCTGCGGCATATTCAATCCGACCGGATGATCAGGCGGTTCACTCACGCTATTTGGCTACCCAAATAGAGCCGTTATCGAGGTCGAGTTGCGTTTGCATTTCCAGCTGGACTTGGCTGTTGTGCTTTCCTCGCGCTCGGCTGCGATGCCGGTGCTTGTGGCTTGGGTACCGTCGGTTGCTTGGCAGCTTGTTTCGGTGCAGGTTTAGCCAATAGCTCATCCAAAGCATCCTCCATCTGCTTACTGAAATGCGAGGTTCGCTTAACGACGAGGCCATCAGCGTCTATCAAAATCGTCACGGGTACGCTAAGAACGCCGAGTCCAACCGCAAGATCCCCTTCAAATCCACCTTGCACTTGAATGTGGGGCCATGGGAATGTCTTGCCTCCCTCCAAGGCCTCGATGGCTGCACGAGGGTCGGTATCGAGGTTGATGCCTACGATCTTCAAATCTTGTCGAGCGTATTTGGCTTGGATTTTTCTGAGTTCAGCCATATCTGCTTTGCATGGTCGGCACCATGAAGCCCAATAGTGCACCAATATTGGGCTCTTGGCCATCGTCTTGGTGTCCAATTGTTTTCCATCCAGTGTTTTTCCTACGAGCGCAAATTGCCGTCCTTCGAGACTGAGTCTGTTTTTTGCGCCCGAAGCTTTTTTGCCTTGAATGGTGTCAGGGAAATTCGAAGCTACTTTTCGATACCACTTCTCTCCCTCAGACTCATCGCCAGCTAACTCGTGGTTCAATCCGATTTGAATCATTGCGTCGGCCGCGTCGATGCTATCGGGATACTCGCCAGCAAACTCTTCTAGTTTCTCCATGTACTCACCCTGGAGTCTCGCGAAGTCGACTTTTTCTGCGAGGCTCTTCAAAGTGTAGTCCGTGCTGATGATCCTATAGGCCACGTACGGTACAAGATCTTTTCCTTTGGGCAAATTGGCGAGTTGCGACTCAAGTTGCCTCAACTTCGCCACGCCCTCGGGATACTCACCGGCTTGGGCTGCGGAACTGATGGAGTCTGCAAACTGCCGAACCCAAAGTTCCATTTGATCGGTCCCTTTATTGGCTACGACTAACTTCTGCAACACCTTGGCTTTGTCATCATGCAATTTGCTTCGGTCGCCCGTTTCATCCTTGATTGAACTCTCGATTTTCTCAAGTTCGGTAAGTAGTCGCTGAACTTCTTGCGAGAGCCCGCTCTCCGAGGACGAATTGCCGACGCGGTTGCTCGCGGACGCGGGAAAAAAAAGCCCGCTATCCGCTAAGACTGAGTTTTCGCTAATGGTGCGAGGAAGGTCCGCAAGCCGCCATGCTGAGCCTATTTGAACGAGAGTACCCACCATCAGTTGCTGACTGGTACCGTCGTTGTCGACAACGGCGATTACGTTTTCATAGGCGACGATATCCTGGGTCGCTCCCTCTGTTCCAGCTGGCACAATTCCTGGCTTGTCCGCCGCGAAGTTTGCCCACTTGGTGCTCACGTTGATCATCTTTTGACTTCGGGCGAACTCCGTGAAGCCCTTCCTGGCATTTTCCAGTCGAGTGGATAGCTGGTCCCCTTTGTCCTCTCCTAGTCCGAGCATCTTGAGTTCGGCGTCGGATACCAAAAGTTTTTTGAATCGATCATCGTCTCTCAGCTTAATCGCTTCGACGATCTCCATCGTTACCTCCTCTGCGGAGATGACTTTCCATTGTTCGATTTTGCCGTCTTCATTCTTGTCGATTCCCCAGCGTGTACCTGCGGTACCAAGCCAGCGGTATTGGTCGGCAGCACCATTGAAATCGCTGTCGATATCTCGATAGATTTCGATACCATCTTTGTAGTAGCACCATTGATCGACTTGGCGATCGCCATTCACGTCGGCGAAGCGACGAAGCGGTTGCCCATCCGAATTGTAAATGACGAGCCCTTCAAATCCATTTCTTGTCTCGTACTTGCTCGTGCAAGAATCGACGTCTTTTTCGGCAACTTTGTCATATCCCACATTGCCTTGACGAGGTGAATAGCCCAGGGCCTTAACAACCTGTGGATCGCGTTCGGCTGCAAAGCTCGTAGAGAGACAAATTGCGCCGACCATGCTCGCCGACGATGCCCATCGAACGCTTGAAGCAATCCATCCGACCAACTGTGCTTTGCTAACTTGACTCATTCACCTAGCTCCTTTTTTCGTTCGTTAATGCCTTGACGAGCGATTTTGCTCGATCATGTCCGGCTGAGGACAACCGGATTTATGTGAGTGTCCGGCTGAGGACAGCCGGACCTACGTGAGTATGCGGCTGAGGAGAGACGGACCTACATGGCTTTGATTCCTCGGAGTTAGTATCGTCCATTCAATCGATACACTTTGCGCAAGTCTAACAAAACGACTAGCCAATTTTCTAGATTGTTTCCGAACCAAGCTCTCTCGGTTTCGCTAAACCCCGCCACTTCCACAGATTTGCATCCCACCAATCCTTTGGCCATTCCCCGTCAGGCGAATCTGAAACTAGAGTCGCTATCGCACCCGTTGGCATCGTTAATGTGCTACCGCTTAGTTTGCTTGCTAATATCTCCATGCCTGGATTGTGGCCAAGCACCATTAAACATTGCTTGGCTCCTGCAGTTGCCCCCGCCTTTGCAATATTGATAATGACGGAATCCGAGGCCAGATACAATTGTTCTTCCAGAATGACTTGGGGCAGTACCAGAGCCGGGGTCAGTTGCTGCATGGCGGTCCACGTATGAAACATTAGGTCGAGCGTTTGCTGCGTTCGAATGGCGATACTGCAGAGCACTACATCGGGTACGCGATCATGCTGGACAAGCCATTTTGCCATGATTGGAGCGGTCGCTCTGCCACGCGAATTGAGTGGTCTTTCCTTGTCGCTAAGACTGGAGTCTTTCCAATCGCTTTTGGCATGACGCATTAAAAGGAGTTGTCGCGACATTTGTATTCCTTATGGATCGCCTAGCTGATTGCCAATATGTGCGTCGTTTGACCTCGTGCCGAAGGCTTCGGTATTCTAGCCTATGCGACACGGAAGACGACTGAAAAAACTTGATTTTAGCTTCCTATTGCTTGGGTGAAGCGAATAACCAAATCCGCATAAAAGGATCGGCTTCGTTTCGGTGGTTCTGATAAGCTAATGCGATGAACTATCCATGGGATGTGTGTCTCGCACCATTTCGCCTGTCCGCCGGTCTCAAAGCAATGAACTTGATCATCACGACGTCCTCAGCTGCCTTGTCCCCAAACTATGTTCTCTTGAACGGTAAGACGCGATTGGCGCCTGCTGTTTTGCCATTGCGATCTGGAAAATTATGTTCGTCGCTCTATGGTTTTTCGGACAAAGCACCCTACGATTTGTTTCGCGGCAACAGCATCCTGCCTTTGACACCTTTTCCTTTGGTTAAGGTCTATCTTAGAACGCTCCTAGAAGCATCTCCCGAAAACTTGCAACTAGTGATCCTTGATGCCGCGGGGCCTGCGGAATCAACTCTGCGTGCAGCAACTATGCTAACTGTACTCGAAGCCCAAATAGCCCAGTCCACTTCACTCCTCGCCGAGTACACGCTTACGTTTGACAACAACGCGAACGGTTATCGAGTCGACGAAGTTTAAACACATGAGGTGGTCAGCTCCAGATGCGAGCAGAACGCGATCGCAAGCCATTGGCTTCCAAATCGTTTACAAACGTTTGGGTTACTGGATCAAAATTTAGTTTGCGTTTTAGCATCCAAGCCATCGCAGCAGCATGACAAGCGACGTGCGAGTTTCTCATGACGTCTGGATTGGCCACTGTAACTTGACGGGACTTGATGCAGTCAAAAAAGTTTCTGGCGTGTGCAGTAACATCTAGGCCCTTGACCTTGCCAGCTGATTCTTGTAGCTCGCTGCGCAGCGAATCCGATGAGACAACGGTTTCGCCACTGTCGCCGGTTTCGATCGATCCCTCCGTTCCAACGAATCGAACTGGACAAGTTCCTAGTCGCGTAATCCAGTTCGGGCCGCGGTCACCGAATGGCATCGGCAGGAAGTCCAAAATCAGTTTAACTCCATTTGCATACACGCAAGTAATCCCAGTATCGTATGGCTCGAAGGATATCGGTGTGGTGCCATCGGATTGATTGGCCCATTGACAAAGGTCGACAGTGTGTGCGCCCCAATCAAGTAACCTAGCACCCGAATCAAAGTCGTAATAGCCTCGCCAGCCACCCGAAACATATTTGCTGTTGTATGGTCTCCAGGGTGCTGGACCGAGCCACATATTCCAGTCAACTACTTCCTTGGGCGGTGTTGGCTCCCCTGGCAGCCAACTATTGTCAAGTGTTGGAATGTAAACGGAAGCGTAGAGCGATTGCAGTTTTCCTAGTTTTCCGCTTTGCGCGAGTTTGACCGCTTGTTGAAAATTCGGCACGCTTCTTCGCTGTGTTCCGGCCTGAAAAACACGCCCTGTTGCCTTCATCGTATCGGCCAATTGTTGGCACAACTCTATCGTTAGTCCGCACGGTTTTTCGCTATACACGTCCTTGCCGGCTTTGGCTGCCATCATGGAAGCGGTTGCATGCCAGCGATCGCCGGTCGCTACGATGACAGCATCAATATCTTTTCGGTCGAGCAGTTCGCGAAAGTCGCGCACGCATTTGCAATCGGAGTTTCCGTAGTGCTTGTCGACGAGCGCTTTACCTGCCTCGCGTCGACTTGCTTGAACGTCTGCGATGGCTACGCATTGAACGTCGGCTAATCCTAGCATGGCTTGGAGATCGTAGGTGCAGCGTGGGCCGATGCCGATCACACCCAGCGTGATCTTGTTGCTGGGCGCAACGGCTCCGCCGCGTCCAAGCACCTGCGGCGAAACAATGAAAGGAAACGATGCTGACAAAGCAGAGGACTTGAGAAACTGGCGTCTGGTTTTGTTGGGTTTTGGATGCATTTTGTTTACCTTCAAGATGTCTAGTTATTAGGGTTTGTAGCCGTTGCCCATTGCATCGAGAATCTTGTCCAACAACTCTTCTTCTCCGATCTCGCCGGTATGACGAAAGGCTACTTTTCCACCTGGAGCTACAAGGACTGTATGAGGTTGCGGTCCCGTCCATTCTGGATCAAGGGCTTTTATTAGGCTATCCATACTTGCTTCGGTATATAAATAATTGTTCGACTTGCGGCCTTCTTTTTCCAGAGTGGGCTTCAGTTTTTTCGGTAGGGCGGCTCGTTGCTTTTCGAGAAACGCGAGTGCTCGATCGCGATCGTTTGGAAGATCCGTACTCAACGTAATCAGTTCAAAATCGCGAAGTCCCATTCTACGAGAAATTCGCACTAGCCCCGGGAACTCAACAACACATGGTCCGCAAGTCGTCGACCAAACGTTGAACAGGCGATACTTGTTCGTATCGTTCTTAGCCAAAGCTGCGACCCCCGACGCGTCGATATTGTCCAATGTGACTTCAGAACGTTCCCATGTTTCATTGTCCTGGCCCACTTCGGCGATCTTTTCTCGCCATTTGGTGGAGCAACCAAAAGGTTTTGTTTCATTAACCGGGACAGGCTTACCGGCAAGCAATGCAATGATGGCCTCTTTGGTGTCTTGACGCTTAACGGTTGTATCGTCTGGAAATCGAGAATCGTCGAGCCAGCCTTGATATCGGAGAGCGCGCGACCGATCGAAGACGAA
>JANLRK010000738.1:0-3032 GCA_031361585.1 Pirellula sp.
AATTCGAGCCATTCGCAGCGGGACCGTGGATGCATTTGTAGTAGAAGTGTCGAACGGAGCACGCGTTTACACACTGGAGACCGCTGACCGTCCCTACCGACTGCTGGTGGAGAAGATGCAGCAGGGCGCTATCACGCTCAATAACGAAGGCACTATCGCCTACTGCAACCGCCACTTTGCCGATTTAGTGGAAAAACCGCTGGAGCGCTTGATTGGCGTGGATTTCCGCGATTTCGTGCCTACCGATTCTCAAACTGTTTTTGAAAGCTTACTTCAACAGAGCCTCGAGGGTTTCAGCCAGGGTGAGAGTCATGTGCAAAATTCCAGCGGCGGACTAGTTCCTGTGTTCCTTACCTTCAACTCCCTTCCGACGGATTGCGGTGCGGCGGTCGGACTGATCGTCACGGATCTTACCTCGCAACGACATCATAAAGAATTGGAGGTCATTTTGGCGTCACTCAAGGAGGCCGATCATCGCAAAAACGAGTTTCTAGCGATGCTGGCTCATGAACTTCGCGGCCCACTCGCTCCCATCACCAATGCCGTGAAAATGCTGGGGCTACAGCAGGAAGACGAAAGTCAAACGCACCATCAAGCGCGCTGCATCATTGAACGTCAATTGGGACAACTTCAACATCTCGTAGATGACTTGCTCGAAATTTCCCGTATCACCACGGGTAAAATTCAGCTGCGTCGAGAACCCGTCTCGGTACGCAACATTGTTGACGGTGCGGTAGAGTCCGTTCGCCCACTTATTGAGAAAAAACGTCATGAGCTTACGGTGTCGATGCCTCCAGAGCCAATCTGGCTTCACGCCGACGCAGCCCGGCTGGAACAAGTTCTTTTAAACCTACTTACCAATGCCGCCAAGTACACTGAAGAAAACGGCCACGTCTGGCTTACAGTCGAACCGGCAATCTACTTTAGCGATAGAGTTTGTGAGAAAGCGTTAGTCGCCGAATCCTTGACCGGGTCATCAGCGGAAAGACCGTCTAGGACCAAAGTACCTCTCGATATTCCTCTCAAAGCAACTTTGGTCCATGACTTTCCCCCCACAGAACGTCGCATTGGGAATGTGCCTACTGGTGAGTGTGTCATTCGGGTGCGGGATAACGGCGTTGGAATCAAACCTGCATTGATTCCATTCATTTTCGACCTCTTCACGCAGGCGGAACAATCGTTGGACCGCTCACAAGGCGGACTGGGCATCGGTTTGGCTTTAGTGCAACGGCTCACGGTACTACATGGAGGAACAATCGCGGCTTCCAGTATATTAGGGCAAGGGAGCGAATTCGTCGTGCGTCTGCCTGTACTCAGTGGAGAGTGGCCAAATGCGAAAGATAGGCTACCAATTCCGTCTGCACTCGTCATTCGACCTTTGCGAGTGCTTTTGGTTGACGACAACCCGGATACGATCATAAGCTTTTCGATGCTACTGGTAGCATTCGGACATGATGTTCGAACTGCACATGATGGGCCTACGGGAATTCAAGTCGCTCTGGCTTACAAACCGGACGTCGCTCTGTTAGACATCGGATTACCCGGGTTGAATGGTCACGAGGTCGCAAGGCGAATCCGGATGGAACCAACACTCAAGAACGTCGTGCTCGTGGCAATGACTGGTTACGGCCAAGATTCGGACAGGAAAAATTCGTTTGACGCAGGGTTCAATCACCATTTGGTCAAGCCCGCTCGCATCGAGGAAGTTAAGCAAATATTGGCTACCGTTGCGATATCAATTTGATACGCTGCCTGGCTAAATTCGATGGAGACGCAACTGGCAAACAATTTATCATCCTTTTCACCTTAGCCGATCCTTGAGTTTCATGATCGCGAAAGCTGGACGATCTCCGTGGCCTCGTGGGATGATTCCGAAGTGGCTCGGGGTTGGATCATGCTTTGCCCCGTCCGCCGGAAAAACGATCACTCCCCCGAAGAACGCAAGGAATTCGAACTTAATTCGATTCGCAATGATCCAGACAAACTAGTCGGCATTCGAAGTCGGTTGAGCGATGTCGCTTGGTGGATGCGTCGGCTCTACCAAAACATTGATGCAAGTGCCCGGATGGTGCGAGCGGATAAATCGGGTTCGACTCCCGTAGACATGGCCCCGATCTTCGAGCGACTGAAACTGGACGTTGGCTATTGGAAGCTACAGATCCAGGAGTTCGGTAGACTCTTTAGCCACATAGCGGGCAAGCCGAAGGGATGTCTACGAGATGCGAAGCTTAATTTCCAAGCGTCACTTCTATCTAAAGCGTTTCAAACCGGAACCGGCTTCAACGCACTAATTAGACAGCCCGCTAGCGCCCCTACGGCGCGTGAATAATCCGCGCCTAGGTAGGTTCGATCTCGTCTATTTCGGTGACTTTCACGCCGCGCAAACCGTCCATGTCAATGACCGTGCCTGGTTTTAATACCTCGAGTCGCAGAGCATCCGAATCGATTTCAGGTATGCATGCCATCACATACGATTTGCCGAGCACACCGATGCGACCGCTTGGAACCTGGACCACAAGAGCAGTTCCTTCGTCGACCCCGAAGCCAATGAGAGACGGCTCCATTTTGAGGGTTTTTGCCATTCGTTGCATTCGGTTTCGATAGAAGAAATGTTGGTCAACAACCGAATCTTTGAGCAGATCCAATCCTCGGCACAACTTTGGAACAGTTTTCCCTTCCTCGATCATCACCTTGGTCATTATCGCAGCCCCTGCCGATGTCCCGCCGATAATGCCACCTCGATCAAGCAGTTCCTGCAATCGAGTCTCGGTTTCTGTGCCAGCGTAAAGGTTTCCCAACCACGACTGATCCCCGCCGCTGAACCATACTGCTGTTGCATTTCGCAGTGGCTCAGCGAAACATGGGTCATTCGCTTTCTCGCTCGAGCAAGCTTGAATGACTCTCATAGATGCGAATCGCCATCCTCGCCATTCGTCTTTAAGCTTTTTTGTATCCTCCCGCGTGGCCTCATAAGCAGGAATAATCACGAGTCGGCCGTTTTGACCACCCGCCAGTTCCCAGAATCGCTTGTT
>JANLRK010000754.1:0-3938 GCA_031361585.1 Pirellula sp.
GTCCAGGCTGGCATATGCGCCCCATTGGGAACCATAAAGAACATCGTTCGCAAAGGCGGCTGCGGCGCGGCAGCCGAAGCCAACCGGCCAACGGGAAGCATCGCATCTAGGAGTGGCAAACTCATGGCTGTGCCAAGGCCACGGAGTACGGTTCTGCGAGATAACGGTGTATGGTTCATAGTTCGTCACGAACTCCTTTGCGTTGAAACGGATCGCTGGTGACGATCTCATAGATAAGTGTCGAAAATTTATAGTCATCTTGAATTAGCTTGGCTTGGATTTTGTCGATGGCGCATCGGTCATAGTATTCGAGCCCACGGCCTAAGCCGTAGACCAACATCTTTTCAGCCAAGCAGCGCACAAATTTATCTGCGTTCTTGCCGCCAATGTTACGAATCAAATCCGCCGGTCCTTTGATCTTTTCACCGCCCGGCAACTCTCCCGATGGTTCGATGGGCTGACCATAGTCGAGGGTGCGCCAACGCCCAATTGCGTCGTAGTTTTCCAATGCCAATCCAATCGGGTCCATTAGTTTATGACAGGAGGCGCATGCAGAGTCAGCCCGATGTTGTTCCATTCTTTGGCGCAACGTACCCGTCAGTTCAGCCTTGTCCAATTCTGGAACGCCAGGGGGTGCCGGAGGGGGTGGAGTACCGAGCAAATTTTCAAGAACCCACTTTCCTCGTTTGACCGGACTGGTTCGAGTCGGATTGCTTGTCACTGCTAGAATGGATGCGTGAGTCAACAAACCTAATCGCTTGTGCCCTTTCGTCGATACCATGCGAAACTCGTCCCCTTCGACGCCCGGTATGCTATAGAACTTGGCGAGTTGATTGTTCATAAACGAATAGTCAGCATCTAGAAGTCGCATGACACTCTTGTCCTCACGCATGATATGCTCGAAGAACAGGATCGTTTCTCGGCGAGCCAGTGCCGGGATCTCCGCTTGCCATTGCGGATACAGATTGGCATTGGGAACAAACTGATCGAGTTTGCGCAAGGTCAACCATTGCCCGGCAAAGTTCTCAACGAATGCACTTGATCGCTTGTGCTTGATCATCCGTTCAATCTGTTGCTTCAATATCGTGGGATCTCGCAATTGCTTCTTCGTTGCGAGAACCAGCAATTCTTGATCGGGCATCGAGCTCCATAGAAAATAACTTAGTCGCGTTGCAAGTTCGAATTCCGTTAGCAATGGAAACTGACCCGCAACTTGAGCCGCCGGCTCCTCCACTTTGAAAAGGAAGCTCGGTGAAACCAAAATGGCTTGCAAGCCGATTTGTAATCCTGCTTCGTAAGAGTCACCTGATTCGACCACCTTGTTCACCTAGTCCGAAAGACGTTGCACTTCTTGATCGGTCGCTCGCCTACGAAAAGCCTTGCTTGCAAGTGGCCTGAGGACCTCACTCGCCGCTTGTTCAACGGACACGCCAGTACCGGGCCGCGTCTTAACGATTGTGCGATGACTTGTTGGCAATTGGGATTCAGGGATGGGAGCGGCTGCTTCTCGGCCTGTGATCTTAAGGTCGTGGATTATTATGTTGCGGTCTTCAGCGGGCCTGCCCTTCTTGGCCTCGACTGTTTTATCGTTGGTGAACTCGATCGCAATTGATCTTTTGCCGGCCCGTGTGATTTTAAGGGGCACCACAAAGTTCTTTGGGCTTTCTGAATTCTCGGTTTGCGCGGTGATCGAGTCCACCTTTTTCCCGTCAACCAAAATGCTCATCCGTGGATATTCGCCGGCCGCTGGAGTACCGGTCAGACCCATTTCCAAGAAGTAGTCTCCTTTGAATGGGATTTGCTCGTCGATCGTGATTTTGCCATTGGAGTAAAACGAAAAGGTACTTCCGTTCGATTTGCCGGAGGAACCAGCGGATAACTCGGCTGGTTTGCGGATCGATTCAAAAGCCCGCCCAGGCTCAGGAGCAATGATCGCCTTTTGGCTAATCTCTTCAGCAGCAGTTATGTACTTTTCCATCAACAACGGGGGCAACGTGAGAACATCCCCAATGTTGTCAAATCCATATCCGACATCGTCACCCGGAAACCCGGCTGCAGGCGGATAGTCGATTCCTAATAGATCGCGAACCGTGTTGCGATACTCTGCTCGATTCAGCCGGCGCAACGTTACACTCCCCGGATTCGGAGTCCGTCCACAATCGATATCGTTGATAGCTGACTTGAGCCAATCAACCAACCTTTTGCGGTCAGTCGAGGCAAGCGGAGTGGCATCTTTGGGCGGCATGTCCTCAATTTCAAGTCGCTGAATTACCTTTTCCCAAGTTTGGCGTTCCTTAAGAATCGACTTAGAAGATTTGAAATTGCTCAATGCAAGTCCGGCCTCGGCCTCCTGACCTGAATGGCACTCCAAACAGACAGATTTTAAGATCGGCTGTATCTTTTCGAAAAACTCTTTGTCCCTGGCGGCCCAATCGATTGCAATCGCTGGCCGCATGGTTGACCATACGAGAGAATGCACCAATAAAATGGTAAGAGAAGCAATTGCCAACCTCGCATAGCCAGATCTCGCGTTAAAATCATGCAAATGGATGGCGGATTGGCGACTATGCATTAAACCGATACGGATTAGGGGGCAGGGTGAATCAAGCCAACGGGGCGATAAGAAACACCGTGGGCTGGTATCTTTATTAACTTTTTAACTCACGAAACCATTTTACAACACAGAACAAGCGAACCAACCATGCAAATTGTACCGCCAGCAGAATTGAATTCAAAAAAATGTGTCCCTTGTGAGGGTGGTATCGCAGCCTGCACGCTCGAGCACTCCCAAAATCAGGTCGGATTGCTTCCTAACTGGCAGCTAAGCGTTGACGGGAAATGGATTCATCGCAAGCTAGTTTTCAAGAATTTCGTGCAGGCAGTCGCCTGTCTTAACAAGATTGCCGATCTGGCCGAAGCCGAAGCACATCATCCCGATCTCCATTTGACAGGATATCGCAATTTAGAAATCGCGGTTTCCACGCATGCGATCGACGGCCTCAGTGAAAACGACTTTATCCTCGCTTCCAAAATCGACGCTTTGGTGTCGAGCGATTTCCCGAAATTGGATGCCGTGAAACCTGGAAAGTCGAACTAATGGTGCCATCGCTTATTGTTGCGAGCGAGCCAGCTGCGAAATCCAATTCATCCATCATATCTTGCGAAGGACTTCGGCTTTCCTTTGGGACGCGAGCGGCCAAACAAACCGTCCTCAACGATCTGTCTTTAGAAGTTGCGTCGGGCCAAATTGTTTCGCTACTTGGCCCAAGTGGATGCGGCAAGAGTACTCTGTTGCGGGTAGTGGCTGGCCTTATTGAAGTTGACGCGGGCGAAGTCTTTGTCGATGGCGAACAGGTCTCGCAAACCATGCCACGTTCATCGCGTGAAAAGTTGTCGTTCGTTTTTCAAGAGCCCGCCCTTTTACCTTGGCGTACCGTTTGGCAAAACGTGATGCTCCCTTCCCAACTCAGGGGTCTTCAACGAAAACAGGAAACTCGCGACTTTGTGGAGCACCTGCTCGGATTGGTCGGCTTTCAAAAAGCGGATTGGAAAAAGTTCCCTTCGCAACTTTCCGGTGGCATGAAGATGCGAGCTTCGATTGCGCGAGCCATGTCGACACGCCCGACCATCCTTCTGCTCGACGAACCGTTTGCCGCTTTGGACGACATGTTGCGATCCAAGCTTAATGACCTACTGCTCACCATCGCTGTGGAGCAACGGTGCACAATGCTCTTCGTAACGCACAACATTTCGGAAGCCATCTATTTGGGCGATGCAATTGCGATCATGAGCCATGGGCGAATCGCAGAACGCTTGGACATGCCGTTCCCATTTCCACGACAAGCAAATTTGAGGAGTACCGCCGAGTTTGCAGTCTATTATGGCAAGGTGGCTGAATCGCTTTCAAGAGGCCAATCATGAACGGTTCGAACCGCAAG
>JANLRK010000772.1:0-29766 GCA_031361585.1 Pirellula sp.
CATTCGTGGAACGACATGAGCTTCACTCCGACGAATCGGGCAAGATTCTATCAATTGCGGCAATGGTAACTCTTTTCACTTGGCAATTTTCGATGGAGCGACTACCAAGACAGCGCTCTTTGAAAGTCGCAGCGTCGGTCGCTGCAATTACGGCTGCTTCGTTCTCGAGACGCTGATCTTGACCAAAGTAAAAAAATCCGAGGATGACCACCATCCCAAGTTCGTCCGCTCGGTCGATTACCAATGTGAGTCGGTCCATGTATTCTGGACGAAGGCCTCCCGACTCCGTAAAACTAGAGTTGTACCAAGGCTGCTTGTTGGAATACCCTTGTGGACTACCACCTTGCAGATTGATGGTTATGGCTAGGAGCCCGTGCTGTCGCCAAGAAGGCATAGCGGCCAAAAATTCACGGGTATTGCGATCAGCATCCCAAACTCGCGTATCGGGATAGGCCCATTGTTGTCGAGTTTCAGGGTTTAGGTCATCGAAGTTTGATTGCACCATCCTGCTGTTCATAAGAAGTCCCTCGATTTTTCTCCCGTTCCAATCTCGACCAGAATAAGTTGGTTTTTCATTGATCCAGAATTGCTCGCCAACGATTTTTACTTTCGTTTTGCGAGATACGAAACCGCCTGCAACTAGATCTCGAGCGGTAAATGTGAGCGACAGAGCGACCAATAGCGTTCGAATCATTTTGAAGTACACACGGCAGCCAAGAGGACGGAGAGTAGAATTGCTCAAGTTGATTGTAGCCGAAAGGACAGCTACCTACCGTGGCTATCATGGGTGAAAATCCTGCCTAGGATTGCTCGCATTAAAGGCCATCCGAATGTTTTGGGTATTTGCAAAAAAATGGTCGAAAAATGTCGCATCGGAACCGCCGATTGCGTTATTAAGGTAGGGAATTTGACTTTTCAGTTCTGAAAAGCATTTGCGTCCCTGGCGAGGCAACATGCAAATACGAGAATTCAAAAAATTGAATACCTGCGAAAATCGGGCAGAGTGCGTCAGTTCTAGCCGCGAAACCGAGTTGACCGAAGGCCATGACAACGTGGAAGACATGCCTATCGAGGATTATTTGGATGTGGACGTAGAACCTGGGCAAAGCGGTCTCCAAGTGATGCGGATCGGGGAAACGAGCCCACTTTATTGTCTTCGGCCATTGGGTACATACTCAATGCAAGGGCTAGTCGAATCCGGGGACCGAATTGTGGCGATTGACGGCATTTTGACGCATCAATTGTCGGATTTATCTCGAATTGCTTCGAAAGGTCGATTCTGCGAAATCTCGATCTTCGATCACCGAACGCGATTGACGGTCACCTGGAGGATTCCGTCCAGCAGCGAGCACGAGGCTCGAAGCTTTTCCGGCTTGAATATTCCGTTTCCAGGCGAAAATGCTCACCTAAAGATCATCGGTGTCTGACGACAGTGGTTCCATGACTTTCGTATTGCGTTCAACAGCGATTACAACAGTTTGCTCGTCTACTCCATCGCGGCTTTTCGCGGTTGCTGGCAATACTTGACGTCGATCAGGGAGGGGAAGTCTTATTGAAAAGCTTCCGTCTGAACGGACTTTAACCGGTTCGGTGCCAACCGAAACGTGCGCTTCCGGGTGGGTTGAGCCGAAAACGACCAATTCAGCGTTCACGTCGAAGTGGAATTGCTTATGGCGTTTGAGGGAGCCTTCGGCGCCACTTCCAAATTGCGATAACACATCTGCGTCCATAGTGCGTTTTAGTTTTTCCTCGAATACTTCCGTCAAATCGCCGGTTTGCGTATCGTCAGCATACCCGCCACTCATTGAATAAATGTGTTCGGCGTCAGTGGCAATATTAGCCCAGTGGTCGTCGGTCGCTTCTTTTCCACCCAGTGCAGGGGTAGTTACAATGTTGCTTCGGGCTAGTTCGTAAAATCGGCCGTTGGCACAAATGTATCCCATTAACATCTTAAATCGACTCGGCGGGCTATCGACATCAACGTACCAATTCCGAACGCCACCGTGAATCTCGATGTCCCTATAGATCACTTCCGAGTTATTGGTCGTGCCGGAGTCGTCCAATTTGAGCAATCGTAAAATCGGCTTAACGGTGTGCCAATTTTCGGCAAGGGCAGCTTTTGCTCTGTCTACTGAATGCCGCATGATGTCCCAATGGGCCTGAATCCAGTAGGGATCGCGAACCATCAAAACCAGTCGATCCTTGCCCTTTATTATTGTTGGAATAGGATTTAGCGGAGTTAACGAAGTGATTGGCGCGGGCTGAGCAAGGTCCTTGCGAAGTTCCTTTTCCGCCTGTGCGCTTCGGATTTTCGCAACGATTTCAGGATTGGTATTCGACGGTGGGGGAATGATCTCAACAGATGCTACAATTTTTGCCTGTGGAGTAAAGGAAAGGGCCTTTCCATTGTTAGAAGTCAAGGACTTTTGTGGAACCTTAGGGGAGACCGATTTCGATTTTTCTTCAACATCGGTACTAACTTTGCCCTTAGTTTTGCCGCTAAGTTGCTTTAGTACGGCAGGTTTTGAAGCAACTTTGGTTTGAGTCCTTTTTGTTTTGGACTCCGCGACCTTAAGCACTGGTGACTTTTTCGTATCAGCTTGGGGGTTGGTCTTTTTTTGGGAACCAGCGACAACCTTGGTGGTCTTCCGATTTTTGTGAGCCGGATTGACGGTTGCGGTCTTTCCAAGCTTTCGCTTGGCGAGTTCGCCTTTTTTTGCACTACCCGTTGGTATGGCCGTGGTGACTTTGCTACTCTTTTGGATTCGCTTTTTAACGGCTTTTCGGTTCCCTGTGGCCCCGGCCTTTGTGACATTTAGGCGGGGTGGCTTGGCAGTTTTGCGATTTTGCGCCAGCGTTTTTGCTGCCGTTTTCTTCTTTTTCGGGGCGTTCAAGACTTACTCCTAGGGCCAAGGAAAGGTTAACTTCCTTCCATGGCAGATCACGCTATTGTTCCAAGGCGCGATGAACTGTTTGGTAGAAGGGGACACAATGTACAAAAATTCGAGCCGAACCCGTAATTTTAGATTTCTAGTATGCTTTGAGGGTATCGTCATTTCTAGTCCGAAGGCTGCGGAATCATTGCCGGCCTAAACGCCGTCGGTTAAAATTTCAACGACCAGAGCTTTTGTCAGGGTAGCGGTAAATCGAGATGGCCAAAACGAACGACAATCAGAAAGTGGCCAATTCGGGCTTGAACGTATCACGCGATGGAGAGGATTTTACGGTTGGGGATGCGGAGCGAATTGAAACTCAGGCAAATACGAATGCGGTTTCCCGCGCCATTGTTGTAATGATACTGATGCTCCTACCCGGAATCGCCGGCAGTTACTTGGACAAATATCTTGGTACTCAATTCTTTGTACTGGTTGGTTTTGTACTTGGCATCGCCATCGCTATCTTCGGCTTGCTTTACGTTGCCAGGATTGCAGATCTTGCTGCCCAGAAAAGTCGAGACGTCAGGCATAAAATTGATTCGTCGGACAATGAGAAGTCTGATAGCCGTGGCGCAAGTTAACCGTCAAAGGTTCATGCGCGTAGATAGTTCATAGAAGTGTCGCTACTCAACGCAGTAATAGATGATTGAAGACTGCGACAATATGGCCACTCCACAATTCTTTTTGCAACTGCATGCTGGGCTATTCTTTTCCAATTGTAATATTACAATACGCCCTCGCGCTGCGGTAACGATCCCAACCGAGTCCTCCCCAGAGTTAGCCTGAGTAATGGCGTCAGATATTCTCCACATAAAAGATGGTTACTTCTTTGAGGTCCCAAGGGTACTTTGGAAAAGCCACCACATGCAGGCGACGGATTTTCCATCATGGTTTGTAAGGCTTGACGCAGACTATCAATCTTGGGAGTCGGATACTATTTTGGCTGGACTCTCGAGCCTAGGTATAGATCCAAGTGAGTTGTCAGGCCTCAAGCAGACTTGGGAAGAGTGGCAGCACTCGAGTCCAAAGAATGCGGGATGGCCGATGGATGCTTATCTCGAAAAGCAAGAGTCAATTGCGATCGAAGCAGGCAATAAGTGGGCAACAAAGAACGCTCCAACTTCAACGGACAAGTATCAAGCGTATGTGGCCTCGAATCCTCGCCCAGCAATCGATTGGTTTGTTCAGATGCGAAAGTCGCCCGAGAAATTGGCGAAATGGAACGAACTTAAAGCTAAGGTAAACAGCGAATCTTTTGTGAAGTCATACCACGACGAGGGTCCGAATCGGCAATGGTCCGACGAAAAGGTCCAGCAATACAATAAGGTGCTCGATGGAAAGATCCTAATTCCTCAGCCATTCGGTACATTGCGTAACGCATACGAAGCCGAGTCCGGTCTTTGTATATCGCGATACATGGTTATAGAGTTGTTGGTGGCGTTTATAGCATTGGCGTTGTTTGGCTGGTTGGCTAAAAAGGTTGCGACCGCTGAGGCACCGAAGGGCAAGGTGTGGAATGCTCTCGAGTCGATGGTGGCATGGGTTCGGAGCGATGTCGCAATACCTGCGATGGGAGAACATGATGCTGTCAAATTTATGCCGCTTCTTTGGACTTTTTTCTTTTTCATCCTTGGATGCAACCTCATGGGAATGTTGCCGTGGGTGGGTTCGCCGACAGCTGCATTCGGCACAACACTCGCGTTGGCGGGAATCGTGTTTGTTGTGGGTGTGTCCATGGGATTGAAAACTTTTGGCCCGATTGGATTTCTAAAAAATGTATGCCCAGAGCTTGGGCTCCCTTGGTATTTGGCCTTTTGGATTGTGCCGATGATTTGGTTGATCGAGTTTGCTTCGCTGTTTATCAAGCATGCGGTTTTGGCGCTCCGTTTGTTGCTGAACATGGGTACCGGCCATTTGGTATTGCTAGGGATATTAGGGATCGGCATCAGTGTTCCGGCGGCGATGATGAGTACTCCCGCTTGGGGAGTCGCAGCGTTAATTGGCGTGGGTGGGTCAACTGCCCTTAGCGTGCTTGAGTTGTTTGTCGCTTTTTTGCAAGCGTATTTGTTTACATTCCTAGCAGCGATGTTCATCGGAAGTTCGATGCATCACCACTAGGGTATTTTGTTGTTGCGAATCCAAAATGTGTTTCGCTAGTTTTTTGCTTCCATGCGTATTTAGTAGCGTTATAAGTAGCCAGGAGATGTTGAAAGTGATGAATACAATTCGAGTTGGGTTTTATGCGTTGGGTGCTCTCGCGATAATGGCGATGCCCGCAAGCGCCGCAGGCGGGGTTACCGGCGCGGTTGGTGGAGGACTGGCGGTGGTCGGAGCAGGTATCGGTATAGGATTGTTGGGCAAGGGTGCGGTCGAGTCGATCGCAAGGCAACCTGAACAAGCCGGCACCATTCGTATCACGATGATTATCGCGGCTGCATTGATCGAAGGTATTGCTTTGTATGCTGTGTTTGTTGGATCCCAGCAAGCGTCTCAGTAGTTTTTCTTTTTGGTGGTACAGACAATGTTCTACGGAGTTTCACTTACCCGCTGGCTCGTGTGTTTGGCGGTTTGTATTTCGATTGCCGGTAACGCTTGTGCGAGAAATGACGAGCACGGTCCAGATCCAACTTCGGCTCATGCAAGCGAAAGTTTGGATTCATTGCTTGAGGTTAAGTCCGATAAAGCGATCTGGTCTGCTGTCGTGTTTTTGCTGTTGTTCGGCGGTTTGTATGTGACAGCTTGGAAGCCGATTACTCTGGCTCTCGAACAGCGAGAGCAGTCGATTGCAGCAAAGATCTCGGATGCAAAGCGATCTGCTGACGAGGCCATGGCAAAGTTGAAGGAGTACGATTCAAAGATGCTGTTAGCTCACACTCAAGCTGCTGAAATTATGACTCAAGCTCGAAAGGATGCGGAATCGGCTGGTCAGCGAATTGTCTCCGAGGCGCAGGCCGAAGCAAGTCGACAACGAGACCGTGCGCTGGCTGATATCGAATCGGCCAAGCAAGGTGCATTGTCCGACATTGCAGGCAAGAGCACGGACATTGCGTTCTCTTTAGCTCGTCGTGTGGTGGGTCGCGAATTGCGACCGGATGATCATACGCAGTTGATTGCCGAGTCGCTCCGGAAAATGCCAAGCCAAAACTAGTTCACGAATCAAAGAGTTACGATGTCGGAAGCACAAGAAAACACCGCTGTCTTCGATGATGAGTCGATGCACATCGGTCCGGTCTACGCAAAAGCGCTACTTGCGGCTGTTCCATTATCCGGCAACGTGGATGGACTGATGGCGCAGTTTCATTCTTTAATTCACGATGTTTTGAACAAGCAACCTGCGTTGGAAGCGGCATTAGCCAATCCTAAGATTTCTGCGGAAGAGAAAACACGAATTCTCGACAAGGTTTTTGCCGGCAAAATGGATCCGACGTTGTTGACGTTTTTGAAGGTTGCTTCGAAACGGGGGCGACTGAATGTTCTTCGTGGCATTTACAGTGCGGCATCTGCAATGCGAGATGAAGCGGTTGGGCTAGTGCGAGTTGTTGTCACGACTGCACAACAACTTGATCAGCCTGCGATTAACTCGCTAAAAGAAAAGTTGCAAAGCCTTTTAAAAAAAGAAGTGGCAGTTACTTCCAGAGTGGATGCTTCGATTTTGGGCGGCTTGATTGTACGCATCGGCGACGTTGTCTTTGATGGCAGTGTCGACGGTCAGTTGAATCAGCTCAAGAAAGCAACACTCGTTAAAGCCGAATTGGCCATACGTGAAAAATTGAGCAGTTTGGCCACCTAGGCTCACGCAAGTTGAAATTACCAAGTCGCTTTCGAGCGTATAAACTATCCTTTTGATCCATTGTAAGTCGTTGATCAACAAACCATGAAATTCAATTCGGACGAAATCGCGTCGGTCATCCAGGCCGAAATCCAGCAATATACAAGCACTATCGACGTGCGTGAGGTTGGCACTGTTCTCGAAGTTGGGGACGGAATCGCTCGTGTTTACGGTCTCTCAAACGTCATGTCCGGGGAAATGGTTGAATTCCCAAGCGGCGTTACTGGGCTGGCGTTCAACCTCGAAGAAAAGAGCGTCGGGGTCATCATTCTTGGTGACTTCCTAAGCATCAAAGAAGGGGACGAAGTTCGTGCCCTAGGTAAGCTTCTATCGGTTCCGGCTGGGGATGCGGTTATCGGTCGAGTTCTAGACCCGCTCGGAAATCCTCTGGACGGCAAAGGCCCCGTCAACGCTACGATTACGAGGCCAGTTGAATTGATCGCAACCGGTGTGGCTGAACGACACCCGGTTCACGAACCGCTGCAGACTGGTATCAAAGCTATTGACGCGATGACGCCGATTGGGCGAGGGCAACGGGAATTGATCATTGGCGACCGAAAGACAGGCAAGACTGCCGTAGCGATCGATGCGATCGTGAACCAGAAAGGCAAAGGCGTTAAATGTTTTTATGTTGCTATCGGTCAAAAGGACTCCTCCGTAGCGTTGGTGATCGATGCTCTAGAAAAGAACGGAGCGATGGAGTTTACAACCGTCATCGTTGCAGGGGCGAGCGCTCCTGCCCCATTGCAATACGTCGCACCCTACGCGGGAACGGCGATGGCCGAACACTTTATGTTCAATGGTGGCCACGCTTTGATCGTCTACGATGACTTGAGCAAGCAAGCGGTTGCCTACCGCCAGTTGAGTTTGCTGATGCGTCGTCCGCCAGGACGTGAGGCGTTCCCAGGGGACGTGTTCTACTGCCATAGTCGTTTGCTCGAACGATCGGCCAAACTTTCGAAGGCTTTGGGTGGCGGTTCGATCACAAGCCTACCGATCATCGAGACTCTCGAAGGAGAAGTGTCCGCTTACATTCCAACAAATGTGATCTCGATCACCGATGGGCAGATATACCTTCAACCCGACTTGTTCTTTGCAGGTATTCGGCCTGCGATGAACGTCGGTATCTCGGTTTCTCGCGTGGGTGGAAATGCTCAAATCAAAGCCATGAAAAAGGTTGCAGGCGGTCTCCGTTTGGACTTGGCTTCGTTCCGCGAGTTGGAAGCGTTTGCTCAGTTAGGTACGGAACTGGATCCAGCAACACAATCGAAACTGGATCGCGGCTATCGAATGGTCGAGCTCCTCAAGCAGGCTCAGTATCAACCGATGGACGTGGCCGAGCAGATCATCAGCATCTACGCTGGCACGCGAGGGCACCTCGACGAAATCGCAGTCGACCGTGTTCGCGAGTTCGAGATCGGCTTGTTGAGCTTTGTTCGCGATCGAAAGCCTGATTTGCTGATTAAGATCCGCGAAGTTGCCGATTTGACCGCTGACATAGAAGAAGCGATTAAGTCTGCAATCACAACTTTCAAGGCTTCGTTCCGCTAAGCGTTTAGTGAAGGGGTTCGTTAGCAATGGCCAATATTCGTCAGCTAGATAAACGACGTAAGTCGGTTAAGAATGTTCGCAAAATTACGCGGACCATGGAATTGATCGCGACCGCGCGATTCAAAAAAGCGATGGACCGCGCCGCAGCCGCGACGGACTACACCAAACGCATCACGTCGATTGTTCAGGATATTGCCAAGAGTGGGACCGACGTTTCGCATCCGTTGTTAACGGCGCACGATAGAGTCGATGCCATGGATATGCTGGTCTTGACCGGCAATCGCGGTCTATGCGGTGGATATAACGGTTCGGTTGTACGAGCTGCAACGCTTCGTCGTAGCGAGATCAAGAAAGAAATCGAAGCCGGTCAAATGCGGGTTAGCGGCAAGCGTGGTATTTCCGCACTCCGATTTGCCAGTGTTCCAATCGAAAAAACCTATACCGAGTTTGATGATCAGCCGTCTTTTGCGGCGGTTGCGAAGATTGCAGACGAACTCATCGAGCGATACATTACCGGCAAGATCGACCGAGTCGATGTGGCATACACGAAGTTCGTGACCATCTCGAAACAAACAGTGGTCGTTGAGACATTGTTGCCTTTTGCGAGCCTAGCTCCGACCTCCAACTCGGCAGCAATGGTCGATGAGCCCTTGAAATCGACGGGTATCAGGGACGACTATGAGTTTTTACCCTCGGCTAGCGGCATTTTGGAAGAAGTTGTTCCGGCGAGCTTTCGCGCTCGGTTATTCAAGTGCTTCCTTGATGCGGCGGTAAGCGAGCAAATAGCTCGAATGATCGCAATGAAGAGTGCAACGGAAAACGCAGGCGACATAATCAAGTCCCTGTCCAGAACATACAACCGAGCACGTCAGAGCAAGATTACTCAAGAGATCATGGAAATCATCGGCGGCGTCGAAGCCCTCGGTTGATCCATGCACCATAACCATGTTGCGATCTGTTGTGCCTCGTTTAACCGGCGAAGCGGCGGTCCGTCATTTCACAATACCCAATTCACCATTCAACTATCTGGCCCTCCAGCGTTCGAAGTCTAACAACTCCGAACGGTTAAACATCAATTAGAGAGCAATCACAATGAGCGTCAGTACTGCAAAAAACATAGGACGAGTTAGTCAAGTTATTGGTTCGACGTTTGACGCAGAGTTTTCAGAAGGCAATTTGCCTGCGATTTACAATGCGGTCAAAATCGAAAGCGATAAAAAGGGCGTTAAGATCAACCTGACGGCCGAGGTGCAACAGCACCTAGGTGGCGGTCGCGTTCGATGCATTGCTCTTGGTAGTACGGACGGGCTCATGCGTGGTCTCGATTGCGTCGACTTGGGAAGGCCGGTAACGGTTCCGGTTGGCATCGGCACTTTGGGACGAGTTTTCAACGTCTTGGGAGAGCCAATTGATCAACGTGGCCCAGTTCAGGCCGATGATTATTGGACAATCCACCGACAAGCTCCGAAGGTGTCTGAACTATCGACCAATACGGAGGTTTTCGAGACAGGTATCAAGGTTATCGACTTGCTCACCCCGTTCGTGCGAGGTGGAAAAGCTGGTTTGTTCGGCGGTGCAGGTCTAGGCAAGACGGTTATTCTCCAAGAACTGATTGCTCGTGTCGCGAGCACACACGGTGGATATTCCGTGTTCGCCGGTGTAGGCGAACGAACCCGCGAAGGAACCGACTTGTGGTTGGAAATGCAAGAAACCGAAATCGGCCAAACGGGTCGCAAAGTTATCGAGCAAACATGCATGGTGTTCGGACAAATGAATGAGCCACCAGGGGCGCGTCTCCGCGTCGCTCTGTCTGCTTTGACCATGGCTGAGTATTTCCGAGATTCGACCGGTAAGGATACGTTGTTGTTTGTGGACAATATCTTCCGTTTTTCGCAAGCGGGTTCCGAGGTGTCTGCGTTGCTTGGGCGTATGCCTTCCGCCGTGGGTTATCAGCCAACGCTCGCCACCGAGATGGGTGCGTTGCAAGAGCGTATCACATCGACGAAGCGCGGTGCTATCACTTCGGTGCAAGCTGTTTACGTTCCTGCTGACGATCCGACTGACCCTGCACCAGCGACTGCGTTCGGGCAACTTGATGCGTTTATTTACCTTGAACGGTCCATTTCGGAAAAAGGTATCTATCCCGCAATCGATCCGCTTGCATCCAACTCCCGAATCCTTGATCCTGCCATCGTGGGTGAACGACACTATGCGATTGCACGGCGCGTTCAGAAAACATTGCAGAGATACCGAGAACTGCAGGACATCATTGCAATTCTCGGTGTGGATGAATTGAGCGAATTTGACAAGACAGTCGTAAAGAGAGCTCGACGCATCGAACGATTCCTTTCGCAACCGTTCATGGTCGCTGAGGTGTTCACTGGTAAGAAAGGTGAAATCACGTCATTGGCTGAAACCATTCGCAGCTTTGAAGAAATTTGCGATGGCAAGTGGGATCATTTGCCTGAATCCGCTTTCATGTACGTAGGTGGCATCGATCAAGTGGAAGCGCAAGCAAAACGAATGGCCGAGCAAGGTAAGAAGTAAGCATGAGCACCGACAACAAAGTACATTGCGTCGTTGTTACGCCCGAAAAGACCGAGCTGGACACGACGTGCGATACGATGATTATTCCAATGTTTGACGGTGAATTGGGTATCCAATTCGGCCGTGCGCCCATGGTCGGACAATTGGGGTTCGGCATGATGAGGATCAAATCCAACAGCGGCGTGACCGAGTGGTTTGTCGATGGCGGCTTTGTTCAAGTGACTCGAGAAGGGGTTTATGTTTTGACGGACCGTTTGCTCAAACCAGATCAGATCGATCGCAAGCAAGCAGAATCGGAACTCGACAAAGCCATGACCATGGTCTCGAATTCGCCCGAGTCAGCTGCTTTCAAAGAGCGCTGCCTGACGCAAGCCAGGGCGAAAGTTCGCTTGGCAAAGTAGGTTCGCCGAATTGGGCTAGGTCCCCTTTTTGTTTCAGTCGTGTTCAAAACCATGACTGGTAAACTTAAGCGTGCGGCTGTTTTCCGTGACTATGCGGACGATCTGTTCTGATGCGCCATTGGGCTACGTGACTGCGATCTCGAGCGTGACCGTCACATCGGCTCCCACTTGCCCAGCATGAGTGGCAACACGACTTCAATCAGCTTTTTCTTTGTGTGCATGCGAAGTCTGGTTCACTACTAACGGAAGGATTGGCAGCGGTTACTTGAGTAGTGCAACGAAACCTGCCTGCTCGAAATGATGGTCACCCGTGAGTGCATCCGTCAGGTTCTGATCCTGCATAACAACGAATGAAATGCAGTCGGTCAACGACCAAGACTTGTCCGCTCGCTTGCTGTAAAGATCCACCCCCCGGTCCAAGAGATCTCGATTCGCTTCGACAATTTCGACGTCCGGATCAGCTCGCAAGTGATCAAGCAAGGGTGGAAACAATGACCTCATTTGCGGTTGGCACAGGGCATCCCCGATTTCCATCAACACCCAGTCTGTGGTAACGATTCGGGATCGCAAACTGTCAGAAAGTTTGACCGCACGAGAGTGCGCCGCATCGTCGGCACTGAGCAGTGCTAGATAGTAAAAAGTATCGGCGAAGACGGTACTCATGACTTTTTCGGTGTTCCGTGGATGTAATGATCGTGATTCTCAGCAAAGTCCGGTGGCAATCCCTTCGCCGCGCCGACAAATGGCTTTAGACGCTCCAGCAACGTTGGCTGCCGATCCATATTTGGGTCATCGGATTCGTTTGGGTCATCGGATTCGACGGTTTCGATCACGACCTCCACCCCTTCAGGCAAACTCGCGTCGCCATCCAGCACAACCACGCCATTCTTTACGTGTCCGCGATAAATCATGGATAATTCCTTTCGAAAGCAATTCTGTCAATTCGGTCTCGTAAACCACTGGCCCATCCCAGAGCATATTCTACCACTTTGTGAGTCCTCACGATGGTTCAAGCGCCCGCTGCAGCAAATCTGCAAACGGGAAGTTCACGCTTGCGCCATTGAAGTCGGTCGTTACGCCGGTACGATCAGATCGAGAACAGCGTCGAGCAGCGGGTGGCCAGGGCAGACGAAGGCAGCCAGCGGATGGATCTGTTTGAGTGACTGAAAATGTCTCGTGGGGTATAGATGTAGAGACCGCCTGTCCTAGGTTTGCGCATCGTGCAGAGCCTCGATCATATCTTGCGTCGCTTTTTCTACAGCCGACTGCCAACTGCTCGCATGGGCGTATTTGGCGTTTTCGTAGGCAAAGATAATGCCGCGGGAGTTGTTAACGATGGCTCCCAAACCCCGATCATCCAGCCCGTGTAGGACGTCCGATGCGGAGCCCCCCTGTGCACCGTATCCAGGAATCAAGATCCATGCGTTAGGCATGCGTTTTCGCATGGCTTGCAATTGTTCAGGATAGGTTGCTCCCACCACAGCACCAACACAACCATAACCGCTTGCTCCTGAGGTCGAATGAAGAGACTGTTGCTGAACGAAGTCTGCCACGCGCTCGAAAATGGTTGTTGAATCCACAGAAAGATCTTGCAAGAAGCCGCTACCCGGGTTGGAGGTCTTGACCAAGACAAAGATACCAGCCCCGACTGCTTTGCATTGTTCGACGAACGGTTGCAAAGTGTCCGAACCAAGATAGGGGCTTACAGTGAGCGCATCCGTTCCCCAAGCGCTTTGGCCATTGGTACCCAGGTAGGCCTTTGCATAAGCGGTTGCTGTCGAACCGATGTCGTTGCGTTTTGCGTCCATGATAACGATAAGACCTTTGCTGGAAGCGTAACTGCAAACGCGTCCCAGTGCCATCGCGCCATAGGGTCCTAGCTCCTCGAAGAAAGCGCTTTGAGGCTTGACGACCGGAACCAATGCGTGAGTTGCGTCGATTACTTCACAGCAAAAGAGTTCGTATGCATTTGCTTGGCTTTCCAAGGATGCATGGCGGTCAACGCGAATTCCTTCTGGAAGCTGTTCCAAGCGTGGATCAAGTCCGACACAAACAGGATTGCCTTTGAATTGAACCGCATTGGCGAGTCGATCACCGAACGCTAATTGATGCATGCTTGATAATTTATTTCTTAGTGTTGTTCGTTGGCTTTTTTGGAGGTACGTTTTCGGATGGTTTTGGGTTAGGATCCTCGATGGGTTTTGCGACCAAGAGGCGAACAATTTTGTCAGGTACTTTTTCTGAAAGGTGCTTCGGCTCGTCCTTTTCATTTTGAGCATTGACCGTCTCCGAATTCCCAAACGGGACCTCGTCCGTCAACGTTAGAACCAGTCGAACCGGCGTGTTCTTTGGAGGGATGTGATCTGTAAAGGCCTCGAACATGAGGTTGCTATTGGATTGATCGCTTTTGACGGCAACATCCATGGTCGAAGTCGTGAAGTTGGAAACCGATATTAGCTCACCGCTGTCCCCTAAATAGTGTTCTTTGCCTTCATCGTCCTTGTAGATTTTGCTGCCAGCAAAGACCCAATCCCAAACCATTGGTCTCTTGGTTCCAGATGTTCGAATCCAGTTTTGGGCCAGTGTTCCCTTGGTTTTTCCTTCGTTATCTAGCCAAAGAACGTACACGCGGACGGTGGTACCGTGTGCCGGCTTGAAGGGATCAAAAGTCGCGGTGCTCCCTGGACGAGCGTCGATTGCAAGAAGTCCTGCGTGAACCAATTGAGCTCGAGCGAATACCGCCACGATGGATTCGTGCTCTTTGGTTCCAACTGGACAAGCGAAGAGTTCTAGTGGAACTTGGCGCTGTGCTACGTAACCGTCAAGTATCACGACTTGTTCGTCTCGGTTGATCCATAGGCGGTTTTCGCGATGAAGCGGTTTGCAGTCTTTCGGATCTTCGAAGCGATCCACTACCAATTTTTGTAGTTCTGTCGAACTCTTCCATTCATCGTCAGCCAAGCCCACTGCAACCTGGACACACCAAACCGCAAACAGGTAGCTAATCGTTACCCAAAGCCTGTGTTTTGAACCACATTTTCGTCTTGCCATCATACTTCGTTCCCTTTGTTTTCAACCACTTCCGAAGCATTTTCTCGAAGGACTCGATGAGTAAAAGTCCATACGTAAAATCCGAATTTTTTTAATTCCAAAACTGTTGCAAAGAAACAGGCCTTGAACGCTTGCATCTTGAAATTCTGGAACAACAATTGGCGTTCAATGCTGGAGAGCGTTTTGCGTAAGCATCGTGGCTTTCCTCAAAAACATCTTATCATTATTCGCTAACGTCGACGAGTCACCTATGGACTGGGTAAAGCCCAAGCATCGCGCCAAGCAAATGAAGCACTCTGAAGCGTCGGAGGTGGAAGTTTCTGCGAGTGCATGGCTCAAGCAGTTGTGCAAGGAAAACGTAGCAATTCTGCAATCGTCGTTGCCGATTCGCGAAACTCAAACGCGAATCAAGCTGTCTAAAGTCGGAGTTGCCGAATACCTCCGTGCAATGATGTGGGGGACCGGGGTTTGGGAAGTTGAAAATGGTAGTCATCAGGAATTTCTTAACGACCTAGTGGAACTGTTTGGCGGCTCAGCTCCGTTCTCGAAAAAGGGGACGAAAAACAAGAGAAACAACAAGAGAAACAACAAGGCGAAACCCATCAATGTCACCGAGCGAGAAGCAGATGCCTTACAGGTTGCTAGCGCGACAAAGATCGGTAAATGGATTACTCAACAACTTCCGAAGGCGAGTTACGATCCCTATGTTGCCTTGGCTTGCGCAGGTTGGATCCATGCCCTGCCCGAAGTTGGCCGAAATATCTCTCCAGGGCTTTGGCTAGATGTGCTTCAATGCGCTTTGACACAAGTTGATCGTGCCTGGGAAAGTGGACCGGTCGATGGATTGTTTCCGTGGCTGATTTGGTCGTGCGAAGTTCCGCTTGCGCTTGCAAAGCAACTCTCTCATCTTGGTGGGAAAGACCGAATCGTCAGCGAAACGCTGAATCGAATCGCGTTGCTTCTAGAACAATCATCGGACAATCCGCAGAGCTTTCTTGCGCGAGGTGGCCAAGATCTCAGGGCGTTGCTTTCATGCATGATGCGATGTCGTTGGTCTGCCGATGCAGTTGGAGCTCGGAAGTGGTATCCACCTCAGCGAAAAGCTCTCTCTAAACTTGCAATCGCGAGTCTGGCTCTAAGCGATGCCGAGGGACGGCAATTGCTCTTCGACAGAGACGACACATCGCTCGAAGCAGAGTTTTGGGTCATGCTGAACCAACTCGCAGGCAGAAACAAGAAACTGCGACTCGCGACCGCCTGTGCACTTCCAGACAACATTGGCAAAGCGATCGGCGAGAAGCCATCTAAGCTCCGCAAAGTCGTGACAACCGATGTGTCTCTGCCCAGTCCAAGTCATTACTGGGAAAAGAACTCGGTCGCAACGATGCGCCGTTCCTGGCGAGAACGGGGGTGTCGAGTGGCTATCGACTTCTCCTCAGATGTGATATGGCTCGATGTGGTTGGCGACGATGGTCAAAGGATCATGAGTGGCGATTGGGATGTTGAGATTTTTCGAAATCAGATGCCAATACAAACAGATGTATCGTGGCAAGAAGTCTGCTGGTTTACAGACGATGATGTGGACTATCTCGAATTGGAATGCGAAGTCGAAAATGTATGCAAAATCCAGCGACAGGTAATGCTAATGCGAGAAGAAGGAGTTGTTTATTTCGCCGATGCGTTAATTGCACAATCTCCCGAGCAGTGGTCCGTAAAGTCCACTTGGACCATGCCAGATGATATCGAACTTCGTTCTGAACAGAAAACGACAGAAGGCAAATTGGTGCGTGTAGGCCTCGAAGACCGGACCGCCGCTTTATTGTTACCAGTAGCCATGCCGGAATGGAGACGTTCGCCAAACCACAGTAAGATGGAATGCAGTGGCTCTATACTTTCCCTGCGGTGCGACACATCCGCAAAGAATTTGTACAGCCCCTTGGTAATGTCGCTTCGCGGGATCGATTCAACTCCGGCATACACCTGGAGGCAACTGACCATTGCGGAGGAACTGCTAAACCAGCCACGGGAAATTGCCGAGGCCTATCGGGTACAAGTAAATCGAGATCAATGGGTCTTCTATCGATCGCTAACGCCCTGCGCACGACGCACCGTCATGGGGTTGCACCTCAACACTGAGTTCTACGCCGGTCGTTTCTCGCGCGACGACGGTCTGTTTGAGCCAATCGTAGAAGTCAACCCAGAATAGGGACCAGCGCTTGGTCCAGCTTAAAATTGGAGTTGGTTTTAAGGTGGAGTTGGTTTTAAGGTGGCATAGGCTTCCAGCCTGTGTATTGACACGCAAATCACAGGCTAGAAGCCTATGCTACGTTTTCGTCGTACTCAAAAATCTGGTCTGGACGAAGTTCTAGTTGTCCCCATAGGTGAGGTAAGCGGCCAGCCCCAATTGGAAACTTGAAACGCCGACGGCAACGGGATGTCCTATGCGTGATCGACGAAGTACCAGCGTCAAGATAGTCGCCAGTACGAAAAGGGTGCCAATCGACTTCAGCGTGATGAACAGAGTCAAATTCGGCATTCTGCCGTCGGCTATGTGGTCCAGGTTCATGAGCCAACGCCCAACTGGATTCGCTTCCATTTGCTTCAGAGATCGCCAATACTGGATCGTCAAAATCATGTCATAAATTGCGACCGCCGCGACAATGCTCAGATAAACTGCGACGGAAAAATACAATCTTGGCCATCTTTGCGAAACAGCTTGAATCGCGTGTCGTATACCCAAATCCTCCGATTTCGGTTGATTCGCTTGATTTCGAACTCCGGTGGCAAAATACGTTAGTCTTATAGCTTCCATTTTGACTTCTTCCTGCGGACATCGAACGAATGAATCCGGTGCAATTGTTTGTTCCGAATCGGAAAGCATTACTTTTGCTTTCCTACAATCGCTACATAGCTTCAATCGTGCCAAATGAGGGTTGTCTGGAAATTTGTTTCGCAAGGACCATGGAACGGACCTTAGAACCAAATCATGGGTGCCTTCCCTGCCAGGACTGTTTTTGGCGAAAATTAGTTGCTCAATTGCGTTGCAGTCGGGTCCGGGCCAATAGAACCATGTGTCGGTCATGGGCAAGGCTCGGTGAGAATAAGTGAAGATTACTACACTTCACGGCGAACAATCGCACCATTGGCCTTTGATCTTTTTCAGGGCATCCTCACAGCAAACAAATTGCATTTTCAATTCCGCATTTACCCAATTCTTTGTAGGGTTGCCTCGTCGTCATTAGGCGCGTGTTTAGGACTTGTTCGCCCCAATGAGAAAAATATGAAATCTTGAAGTTCTCGTTTAAATGCCTGGAAGTTGTGCTAATTCGGCCCTCCCAGTGGCCAATCAAATAAGGGCCAGTCTGGGTGCCAATCATTTGTGAAAATCGTTCTGCGTCCAAGTACTACACATGATCCAGCAATTGCACCGACAGCGGCAGCAGTTACGCCATCGACGAAGGCAACGATGCCTGGTCGCTTGCCATGCTTTTTAAAATAGGGGGCTGGAAGAATCGTGAATAGGTAGCAAGGCAGAAACATTGCCAAAGCCACTTTGGTTTGGCTCTTATTTGTCTTCGATGATTGGGTTGTAGACTAGTGACTGCTTAAGATCCAGCCGATAGAAACCACCATACGGCGTGCGATGTAGTCGCTGTTTGGTTAAACCCTTGTGAAACAAGTCAACCAAGTTCAAGTCCGGCATTGTGCCAACTTCCTGTTTGTAAAGGAAAACCTTTTGGTTCAGTTCAGCAATGTTCGTCTCGTCCGACAACTTCTGGTATTGGTGGTAGGCTATTCCGCCCATCCAAACATTGAGCACGATGACAAGAACGACGCATAATGTGCGAAAGTGGCCAGCGTTCAGAGTGCTAAAGAGACGAGTATGCGGGTACATTGCTAGGCCACAATAGACAGGAGAGAAGATTGCTATCTGGAACCTAGTTCTAAATCCTTCCCTTGGCATTCCGATTGCGGTGGTTCCTTCACCTAAGGAGGTTAGATCGCGTTGGCTTTTCCAAAGTTAACGATTTTTCAGGCGATTCTGGATTTCACTCCATCGTTGCGCTAGCTCCTTCTCAAAGCCGCGGTCGGTAGGCCGATAGTATTCGCGATCCACCCCCAAGTAGTCTTGAGCGGCGATGCCGTCTGGGGACTCATGCGAATACTCATAACCCTGGCCGTGCCCAAACTGCTTGGAGCCCGCGTAATGTCCATCGCGTAGGTGCACGGGTACCGGAATCACCGTCCCCTCCCGAACGTCGCGTTGGGCAGCACCAATAGCCGTGGTTGCTGAATTGCTCTTAGGCGCAAGTGCCAGATAGATCACGACCTGGGACAACGTGAGCTGGCATTCTGGGAGTCCGACGAATTCGCAGGCTTGCATGCCAGCCACCGCCAACGGCAATGCATGAGGATCCGCATTGCCAACATCCTCACTCGCAAGAATCACAAGTCTTCTACAAAGAAACCGAATCTCTTCGCCACTTTCGATGGCTCGTGAAAGCCAATAGAGGGCAGCGTTGACATCCGAACCCCGAATGCTCTTGATCAATGCACTCGCCATGTCGTAGTGCTGTTCACCGCTGGCATCGAATTGAAGGACTTTCTTCTGCATGCTTTCGCGAACGAGCGCCACATCGAGGATAATTGGCGAACGATTGGACGATAGAACCGCTAGCTCTAGCGCACCCAAAGCGCGACGAGCATCCCCTTCGGCCATAGTTGCGCATGCAACCAGCGCGTCCGATTCGACTTGAATGTGGTACATGCCCATCCCTCGCGACCTATCCGCAATGGCTCGCTCCAAAAGGCTGACAATCTCGTCTTCTGTTAGAGGCTTGAGTTCGAAGAGTTGAGAGCGACTCAATAGAGCGCCGTTTACTGAAAAAAAAGGGTTGCTGGTTGTGGCCCCAACCAGAGCAACGATACCGTCCTCAACATCTGGCAACAATGCATCCTGCTGAGCGCGATTGAAACGATGGATTTCGTCGATAAACAGAATTGGTCTGGCCCCCCCCGTGAGGACTTCGTCTTTGGCCCACTGCAACGCCTCTCGCAGTTCTTTAATGCCACTGGTAACGGCGTTGATCTGCCGAAACTGGCCGCCCGTCTCGGTGGCGAGTAGGTGGGCCAGGGTTGTTTTTCCTGTTCCCGGGGGGCCATAAAAAATGACTGACTGAACGCGTTTTGCAAGGATCAGGCGATTTAAGAGTTTGCCTGGGGCTAAAAAATGGGACTGTCCAACGAATTCCGAGAGTTTTTTTGGGCGCATGCGGGCCGCGAGAGGCAGTGACTTTTCGCGATTGGTATTCTCAGCGTTTGCAAACAAATCCATCAAAACACCCTAAGCCTTGGAAAAGGCAACCGGTTTGGCAATACGAGCGTATTGTATCCTGTCCTGTCCATGGATTGCCGTCTGGCTAAAATAAACAAACTGCAATCCACCTACGTAGAAACGCAACCGAATTCAATTTGGAGAATACGATGATCCGTGTCAGTCCTAAGCCTGCAAGCGTTATTCTTGCTGCGTTCGTTTTTTCGATGAGCTCTGTCCATACGCTTAACGCTCAGGGGGAAAAGACGAGCGGTAAGAACGCAACCAAAGCGCCCAACGCAATCAAAACAACCGAAGAAAAGAAATTGGAAACCGCAACATTGGGTGGCGGATGCTTTTGGTGCGTCGAAGCGGTCTATCAAAGGGTCAATGGGGTGAAGTCCGTGGTCTCGGGATATGCCGGCGGTAGCGTCGCGAATCCAACCTATCAAGCCGTTTGTACAGGTGAAACGGGACACGCCGAGGTTTGTCAAATTACTTTTGACCCATCGGTTGTCACGTTCGAGGAGATGTTAATGATATTCTTCGATTCACACGATCCAACCACTCTCAACAAACAGGGGAACGACTTGGGAACACAGTACCGCTCCGTGGTCTTCTACGAGGACGAAACACAACGGGTAGCGGCTGAGAAAATTAAGGCAAAGCTGCTGGAGCAGAAGAAATTCAGAAAGATCGTAACAGAGATCAGCCCGCTACCGGAATTTTATGCTGCGGAAGCATACCACCAAAACTATTTCAAATCGCATCCCGAGGCCGGTTATTGCCAATACACGATTGTTCCCAAAGTTGAAAAGTTTGAAAAGCATTTCAAAGAAAATAGTGCTATTCAAAAAGAGCGCGAAGCGAAGAAGAATCTGAAGAAGTAGTGGATGGAATCATCACTAGATCGAGGGAATGCAGGCAGACATGAAAATCATTGGAATCGAAACGCTGGTCTGCCACGCGCGCATGCGCAATTGGGTGTTCGTCAAGGTTGTTACCGACCAGCCTGGTCTGGTTGGATGGGGCGAGGCCACGCTGGAGTGGCATACTCGTAGCATTGTTGGCGCAGTAGAAGATCTATCTCAATTGCTTTTGGGCGAAGATCCAACCCGAGTGGAGCATCTTTGGCAGATGATGTGGCGGCAACACTTCTGGCATGGCAATGGCATCACGCGATCAACTGCAATCGCAGGGATAGATCTCGCTCTGTGGGATATCCTTGGCAAAATTCACGGTGTTCCTTGCCACCAACTTTGGGGAGGATCCGTACGCGACTCAATCCGGTTGTATTGCCATCTCGGTGGTGGCAACTTAGAAAGCTTTTACGAGACGCCCGTTGATAATGCCAAGCAGTTCGCTGAGCTTGCTCGTCAAGCCGTGGCAGAGGGCTTTACTGCGTTCAAATCGATGGCTGTACCTCCGACGATGCCGATCGAAGGTCTTAGACCGATCATAGCAGCCGTCGCTTGTGTTGCTGCCATGCGCGAGGCGGTTGGGGACGACATCGACATCATGGTGGACTGTCATGCTCGTCCCTCTCCGGCCATGGGCATGCAGTTCGCTAAAGCACTCGAACCCTACGGGCTCTATTTTCTTGAAGAACCGTGTTGGCCGGAGAGTTACGAGAGCCTTGCCGCGATCAACGCCGCCGTAACAACTCCTATTGCAACCGGCGAACGGGTCACCCATCTGGCCGCATTTCGAGATCTTTTTGCTGCGCGCGGTTGCGAGATATGTCAGGTAGATATCACGCACTGTGGTGGCTTCACAGAAGCCCGGCGTATCGCGGCTTTGGCAGACGCATATCGAATCGCGCTGGCCCCACATAACCCGCAAGGCCCGGTCAGTACCGCTGCTTCACTGGAGTTCGGATTCTCGCAACCAAGCTATATCATCTGCGAGACAGTGCATAACGACGTGCCCTGGCGACAGGATATTGTCGAAGAGGGTTATACCATCGACCGGGCCACTCGAACCGTTACACCCAACGTGAAGCCAGGCCTCGGTGTAACCATACATGAAGACGAAGTCCGAAAACACCCGTTCCAACAAGAACTACCTCAGCGAGTCTTTTATCGAGACGGATCTGTTGGAGATTGGTAGCCGCATGCAGTCAAACAACCCGCCAGATTTCCGACACGCGTCTTTCCACGGGCATATCGGAATCGCTCGCGTCGATATCACACCGCCGATTGGTATCTACGCGCGCAATTGGGGTGCGGCGAAACATGACGTTGCGAGCTCTATCCATCGTCCCTTGTCGCTCTCCGTACTAGCAATGAGTTCTATTGTGGGCGGTTCACCACTGGTGTTTGTCGACGCCGACCTAGGTTGGTGGAAAACGCCGCTTACTTATCGCAAGTTCTCAACGAAGTTGCTTCAATCGTTCAAGCTTGAGTCCTCGAACTTGATCTTTGCACTGACGCACACCCACGCCGGTCCGCCATTGATGGACGCCGACGATTCCTTGCCTGGCAGTGATTTGCTGCGAAGCTGGATGGAGCATCTTTTCGACTCAACCGTTCTCGCCATACGCCAGGCGTTGGAGACTCCAATCGAAGCCACGCTCGACTGGCATGTCGGGCGATGCGGGTTGGCGACAGTCCGCGATCTTCCTGATCCAGAGATGAGAAAGCCACGCATCGTTTGCGGTTTCAATCCAGGCGGACAGCCGGATGACACTTTGTTGGTTGGACGAGTCACCGATTCAACCGGCCGTATTCTTGCAACGCTTACAAACTATGCTTGTCATCCCACGACACTTGCTTGGGAAAACTCTGCTATCTCCCCTGACTACATCGGAGCGATGCGCGAAACGATGGAACAAATAACGCACGCCCCAGCCTTGTTCATGCTCGGAGCGTGCGGCGACTTAGCACCTCGCTATCAATATGTGGGTGACCCAGAAATTGCTGATGGGCATGGGCGGCAACTCGCATATGCATCTCTCGCAACGCTACAGGACATGGCACCACCAAGGACACGGCTAGCTTTTTCTGGAACCGTTGAATCGGGTGCGCCTTTGGCTGTTTGGAAATACGCTTCGTGCGAGGCATCGCAAGTATTGAGAGCCGTTGAGACCACGGTCGATTTGCCTCTCAAAGACTGGCCCTCGGCCGATGAGTTGGAGCAGCAGCGATTGGCGTGCACCGATCGAGCGTTGGAAGAACGATTGCGCCGCAAACGGGATATCCGTCGAGGAATTGGCGATGGCACAACCTTCAGCCTTCCCGTTACGGTTTGGCGAATGGGGGACGCGGTGCTAGTGGGTTGTTGCTGCGAACCGTACTCGTCGCTTCAGCTAGAACTTCGCCGCCGTTTTCCTGATAGCATTGTAATCTGCATGAACTTGATCAACGGTTCCATCGGCTACTTGCCCCCTGCAGAACTCTATGACAAAGACGTCTATCCAGTTTGGCAAACCCCTTTCGACCGTGGCAGTCTAGAACGAACCCTCGATACCATGACACAAGCCATACGCAATGTCCTTGAAAAATAACGAAATGCTGCGTGGGGTACTCCCCGTACTACATACTCCGTTCACCAACAGCGGTTCGATCGACGGCGACGTGCTACAGCGCGAGATCGATTGGGCGTTTGAAATGGGTGCCGATGGTGTAGTGGTTGCAATGGTTAGCGAGGTCCTTCGACTAGGCTACCATGGCAGACGCGAGTTGGCTGGCTTAGTTTGCGGAGGTGTTCGTGGACGCGGATTCACGGTCATTAGTGTGGGTGCGGAGAGCACAGACGAAGCGGTTGAGTTCGCACAACATGCGGAGGGGCTTGGAGCAAGCGCCGTGATGGCGATACCACCGGTCGCAACCGCCTTGAGCGGTTCGGCGACTAAGGATTACTTCGCAACCATTGCCAATGCCATATCGATTCCACTGGTGGTTCAGGACGCTTCCAACTATGTAGGAGCAGCAATCGAGTTGAGCGTTTACTTGAGTCTATTGGAACAATTCGGTCCGAATCGGATCTTGTTCAAACCGGAGGCTAGTCCGCTAGGACCCAATCTCTCCAAACTCCGGGATGCGACGGATGGCAAGGCTCGCATCTTCGAGGGATCTGGGGGAATAAACCTAGTCGACTGCTATCGGCGTGGTATCGCGGGAACGATGCCCGGTACGGACTTGCTCGATGGAATCGTTTCACTTTGGAAAGCGCTTGCGGCAAATGACGAAGACCGAATATATCAACTATCACTACCGATTAGCGCACTTGTCGCATTGCAGTTGCAAGCGGGACTCGATGGTTTTTTGGCCATCGAAAAGTATCTTCTCATGAAACGTGGACTCTTCAGTAATACATTGCAGAGAAAGCCTGTTGGATGGCAGCTCGACCCTGAAACACAAGCAGAAGTCGATAGACTCTTTGCAAGACTTCAGGCAGTGATGTAGATGGTTGAACGTCCAACCTCCATCCGTTACCTCGCCCTCTCATGGCTTACACTGGCGGCCTCGCTATCGTATTTATGTAGGAATTCCGTCGGCGTGGCGGAGAGTACGATTCGCGCAGATCTTGGACTGACCCTCGAGCAATCGGGCTGGTTTATGGGTGCATTTTTTTGGACCTATGCCGTTTTCCAAGTGCCAAGCGGATGGTTCGCCGAGCGACAAGGGACCCGCATCGCCTTGAGTATCTTTGCCATCGGTTGGTCTGTTGCCATGATCTGCATTGGGATTGCACCGGGCTTCTGGTTGTTGATAGCATCTCAATTGACCATGGGGGTTGCTCAAGCGGGGATCTTTCCAGCGTCGTGCAACTCGATCGGCCATTGGATGCCGATTGCGCGCCGATCTCTATCGTGCGGAATCCTAGCGGCGGGCATGCAAGTGGGTGCGATCAGTGCCAGCGGCCTCACAGGCGAGTTGATGATTCCATTAGGTTGGCGATGGGTTTTTGTAATTTTTGCCCTGCCTAGTATCCTGTGGACGATAGGCTTCTATTTCTGGTTTCGTGACCGTCCCTCGCAAATCTTGGTCGTAAACGCAAGCGAGCTCGCATTGATTGGTTCGAGGACCGAGAGCGACGTTCGGCCCAAAAAAGATGAAAACCTCGAATCGTCCACCATTCAGACGATCATGTTCAGTCCTGTCATGCTGTGGCTATGTGGCCAGCAAGTCTGTAGGGCTGCGGGTTACATGTTTTTCGCAAGTTGGTTTCCAACATTTTTGCAAGAGACTCGTGGCATATCGGTAAAGGGATCGGGATACCTCCAGGGCTTGGTACTCGCAGGGACGCTCATGGGGAGCATCTTCGGCGGGATGGTCACAGACTGGATTTGGCAACGAACGAGAAGCCTTCGAATGAGCCGAAGCGGCGTCGGCGCAGCGTCATTGGGTTGTTGTTCGCTTTTGATATTGGGCGCTTGGTTTGTTGAAGATGCTTATTTGGCTATCGTCATGCTAACGCTTGGTTCGTTTTTTGCGGCCTTAGCCGGTCCGTGTGCGTTTGCGACCACGATTGACATCGCTGGTCCGCGCGTTCCGCAGGTTTTTGGATTGATGAATATGTGCGGTAATTTTGCGGCTGCCGCGTGCCCTGTGTTGATAGGGAAGTTTTTTCAAGCGACCGAGAATTGGAACCTCGTATTGCTTTTGTTTGCAGGTATCTACTTAGCCGGTGCGCTATGTTGGGTCTTTGTGAATCCGTCCAGCGCTACCGTCGGTCACTCTCGCCGAGAGTGACCTTGCCCTGTGAGTTGGCGGCGCAATCGGCCTTCGCTCGCGACTCGCCTGCACTTAACAAGCAAGCTTACCAAAATGACTCGAACCAAAGCGTTCTTCGAACCGATCTGGCAAGTCTGCCATTTTCTTGCCATTGCACTGTTTGCACAAATGGCTTGGTCCGAGGACTTTGTTTGTCATTGGGCACATGCACCGATAATTATCGATGGAAGCGACGACGATCCAGCTTGGTCTCACGCTACCACCATCGATCGATTTCGGATCCCTGGGAGTTCGAACTCCATTCCAAAGACCGCGACTAGAGCCCGATTGCTTTGGGATCGACAGTATCTGTACTTCTTCGCCGAGTTGGAAGATCACGACCTATTCGCGGACGTCACCGAACATGATGGCAAGACTTGGAACAACGATGTCTTTGAGATTTTTCTAAAACCAAGTCGGGAAGCCCCTGGCTATTATGAGTTTCAAGTCAACGCGGCTGGAACGGAAATGGACATGTTCCTGCCTGACCAAAAAAGTGGCGGTTTCGATGCCCTCAAGTCGGCTAACGACTTCCATTGGAAGTCCCAGGTGCGACGCAACGGAACGCTCAACCAACGCGGCGATCGAGATCGATCATGGACCGTCGAGGGAAGGATCCCGTGGCTCGATTTCATGCCCACCGGTGGTCGACCGGGACTTGATGAAGTCTGGCAGTTAGCCCTTTGTCGTTACGACTATACGTTGGACGAAAAGCCGGAACTGAGCAGTTGTGCCCCTTTGACGAAACTCAATTTTCATCGCCACGAAGACTTTGCAACTTTGCGATTCGCGCCAGCTAGCGAAACAGACTTGACCATGAAGATGCTTCGCTCGCGGCAACATTTTGCCGAATCGAAAATTGTGGGCTCGCCGGAGCCACCGCTACCCTACCGTGCTGTTCGAGCTTATCCAGAACTCAAGCTAGAATGGCCGATCGACGTGAAAGTCGAACCAGGGAGTCGACGCTTTGTCGTTATCGAAGAGCAAGGGTCGTATGGTCCGACGAAGGTCATGCGTACAACGGACGTTTCTAACCAAACGCAATTGGAGATGCTTTGGGATACCAAAGGGGTGGCTTACAGCATCCTTTTCCATCCGAATTTTCTAGAAAATGGTTTCATGTACGTCGGCAGCAACGGAAAAAAGGATGGGCAATCGCACCGGAGTCGCATCGTACGCCATACCTTGTCGAGATCAGCTCCATTCAATGTGATCGGTGAAGATGTGACTGTGATCGAATGGGAATCCGACGGTCATAATGGGGCGGCTGCAACCTTTGGCAATGACGGGATGATGTACGTGACCTCAGGTGATGGAACCTCTGACTCGGATGCAAAAGTAACTGGCCAAGACCTAACGAAGATGCTTGCCAAAGTGATGCGGATCGATGTCGACCATCCAGAAGAAGGTCGTAATTACTCCGTTCCAAAAGACAACCCGTTCGTAAATGTTGTCGACGCGGTTCCGGAGACTTGGGCTTATGGGCTTCGCAATCCTTGGCGAATCACGACAGACGCAAGGACTGGCCATATTTGGGTTGGCAACAACGGCCAAGACATGTGGGAACAGGTATATCTCATCGAGCGTGGCGCGAACTATGGTTGGTCGGTGTTCGAAGGGGGCCATCCGTTCTACTCGAAAAGAAGCCTTGGTCCCACTCCACATGTACTCCCTACGGTCGATCACCCGCATAGCGAAGCTCGCTCGTTAACAGGCGGCGTTGTTTACTATGGCAGCAAGTTGCCGGACCTACATGGAGCATATGTCTACGGTGATTATTCGACTGGCAAGATTTGGGGAATCAAGCACGACGGCAAGTCGATTGTCTGGCATCGCGAGATAGCTGATACACCGTTTCAGATATCTGCCATATCACTCGACCCAGATGGCGAATTGATCGTGGTCGATCATCGAGGGGAAAAGCAAGGGGGGCTCTATCATTTGGAACCAAATCCCTCCGATTCGAAGCCGGATCGATTTCCTCGCCTGTTGAGTGAAACGGGTCTTTTTCAAGGGGTTGCAAATCATAAGGTCGCTGAGGGGCTTATCCCTTATAGCGTCAATGCGCCTTTTTGGTCTGATGGGGCGACCAAGTCCCGATTCATAGCCCTCCCCAAAGATGGCAAAATTGAAATTCCGGATCAATGGGCTTGGCAGTTTCCTGAAAAAACGGTGATCGTGAAGTCGTTTGAATTGGAGATGGTCGTAGGCGACCCTGCATCCAAACGATGGATCGAGACACGATTGCTAGTCAAAGAACAAGGGGAGTGGGTCGGCTATTCTTATGCGTGGAACACGGAGCAGACCGAGGCAGAGCTAGTTGACGCAGCTGGGTATGACCATGATTTTTCCATTGGTGAGATAACGGGTCCACGATCACAAACGTGGCGTTATCCAAGTAGAACGGAGTGTACAGTTTGCCATACACGAGCCTCGGGCTATTTGCTCGGACTGACCACAATCCAGATGAATCGAGAGCACGACTATGGTGCCAACGTCAGGGCCAATCAGCTTGATTCACTTGAGGCAATGGACGTACTTAAAACAAACTGGGTATCGCACGCGCAGGATGCCATGCGGGCTCAAATGCAGGAGGAGAAAAAAGCAAACGACGAGATTGAATTGCAGATCTCTAAACTCAAGCAGAGCGATGGACAACGTGCCGTATCAATCAATGGCATGATGGGTAAGCGTGGAAACGAGAATCGAAAATTGGTGGATCCTTATGATTCCTCGGCCGAACTTGAGCAGCGAGCTCGATCCTTTTTGCATTCCAACTGCGCGTACTGTCATATCGAGGCAGGTGGTGGCAATGCAAAGATGAATCTAGCCTATTATGGGGTTGTTTCACAAATGAATGTCGTTGACGTTGAGCCGATACATCATCACTTCGGAAAATCCGACCCGAAGCTTATCGCGCCTGGGTCAATCGAAGGATCTGTGCTATTGCATCGAGTGGGCATACGTGGCCCAGGGCAAATGCCTCAACTGTCAACGAATCGAATAGACGAGAAAGCACTGCAGATGTTGAAGGAGTGGATTACCGAAATGCGATAGACACGGTGGAGCATTTATGGAGTATGCTAAACGAAAGCGGTTCTTTAAAATGGTTTCACTCTCCCTTGGCGAAAGATCTTGAACCACGATGAAAGCTCACACTTCAATCAATCGGCGCAGGTTTGTGCGAGGGGCCGCCATTTCCACAGTTGCCACTTCGCTGTCGGCAAAATCCTATTCACAAATTGCCGGCGCCAATGAACGCGTGAATATAGGTATCCTAGGAGTTGGCCTCATTGGGCGCATTCATGCTCGGTCGTTCGCAAGTTTAAAAGAAGCTCGAGTCGCCGCAGTCTCGGATGCGTTCAAGCCTCGGATGGAGCAGTGCAAGGCGATCGAGTCTACCGTGAAGATGCATGGCGATTTCCGAAAATTACTTGAGAGCAAGGACGTAGATGCAGTGGTTGTCGCGACACCGGACCATTGGCACGCACTGCAGACGATGATGGCCTGCTCGGCAGGCAAGGACGTGTATGTCGAGAAGCCGACTCATCTGTTTGTCCGCGAAGGTGAGTGGATGAAGAAAGTGGCAGCGAAACATCAGCGCGTAGTGCAAGTAGGGACGCAGCAGCGGAGCGCGCCACATTATCAACAGGCCAAAGAACTTCTACGAAATGGAGCCATCGGCGACATCGCGAGCGTGCAATGCGATTTTTTTCGAAATGTGATGCCTGGTATCGGTAACCCGCCAGATGGTGAATCGCCGAAGGACTTTGATTGGGAGATGCACCTAGGTCCCGCGCCTGCACGTCGCTACAACCCAAATCGCGGTATCTATCATTTCCGTTGGTTCTGGGACACAGCCGGTGGGCAGATGACCAATCTTGGACATCACTCGCTCGATATCGTGCATTGGATCTTCGATATAAAAGGCCCGCGGACGGTCGCAAGCCAAGGTGGACGCTGGTTTCTCAAGGACAACGGCGAGACTCCTGACACGCAGAACGCCATCATTGAGTACGAAAAGTTCCCGGCCATCGTGCAGTTTCGCGAGGCGGCGGGGGGCGGTGGGGAGTCATCTATGGGCGCGCTAGTATTTATCGGTACCAAGGGGACCATGAAGCTTGGCCGTAGCGGCTTTGAGATCCTACCGGACAAGCGGGAAAGCCCTCAGAACATCTTTGCAGCCATCATCGGCGGCCATCCCATCGGAGGTCCGCAAGCGGTAGATGAAACGAAAGGTCAGTGGTGCGCTGCCATGAGCGACAAATCCGGTGACGCTACGCAACAATATAGGTTGCACGCACAAAACTTCATCGATTGCATCAAGAGCCGCAAGACGCCGAATTCAGACCTTGAAAGCAGTCATTGGGTTAGCACCACGTGCCATCTATCGAACATCTCCCTCAAGACCGGGCGCAAG
>JANLRK010000059.1:0-12113 GCA_031361585.1 Pirellula sp.
TTGATCCACTCCTTGGTGTCTGCAGAATCGACATCTTCAAGCCATCGAAAGGGGTCTTCCACGGTTTTGCCGTGATACTTGTCAGACTGGGACACGGCTTTAGATTTTGGATATGGAAGAGTCATCGCGAGGTCAGGTTGAGAGGCAAGCTTCGTTATGGGGCCATCCTCGCCGGATTGAATTTGAGCGACCGCCAATGGACTACCTAGGAGCACTAGGCAACTCAAAAGTGACTTTAGCATATCGGTGGCAGGGAAAAAGTTACTGTGGAATAGGGGGAACCGAAGGGATTGGCTGAGTAGTATACTGGAACACTGGAAAGCATAGCTGCGTGATTCTAGCCAATTAGCCCTGAAGCAGAATAATCCAGCAGGACAAGCCTGCGGTATTTTGAATCCCACCGGCTTGAACGGTGGATCGTTCGGGCCTCTTGGCTACCACAAGGAGCTACATCGTCCCTAGAATTCGAATGCCTTGGATGGCCGCTTCTACATCCGCTAAAGTGCTCGAATGACCGAGACTCAACCGCAACGTCCCGCCGTTTCGATCGGTGCCTAAAAAGGAATGGATCAAGCCTGCACAATGGTAACCAGACCTCGCTTCCACGCCGCAAGCAGAGTCAAGCAAAATGGCCATCTCATGGCAGGATAGAGTTTCGCATGACATGCTGATAACTGGTAGCCGCTTTCGTTTAGCATCTTCTGGACGCGGACCTATTAACTTTAAATTCGGCGTCTGAAGAATTGAATGTATTATTTGGTCCGACCAAACTCGGAGGTTGTCATTCGCGGGCTGTCTTTCAAGCCATTCAAGCCCGGCGTTCAAGGAAGCAATACCCGGCAAATTGCAGTTCCCGGATTCAACTGCGGATAGCCAATCGAACGGGCCATCGATCGACTCGCTTTGGGTTCCGGTCCCTCCGATCCAAACCGGTTCCATTCGGGGCTGGATATCGCGCTGAACATAAAGCAAGCCAGTGCCGAGCATACCGCCAGCTCCTTTGTGACCGGGTGCCGCCAAGATGTCGATTTTGTCAGCTACCACGTCGATGGGAAGGTACCCGAGCGACTGAGCTGCATCCACCATGAAGACCGCACCGTGTCCCCTTGCAATTGTCGAGACGGACCGAATGTCCTGAATGGCTCCGGTAACATTCGAAACGTGATTGAGGATAACCATCCCAGTTTTCTTATTCATCGCTTCATGGACTCGGTTCGGATCGACCCAACCGGTCTCATCGCATGGGACTGCAAACCAAGTAATGCCGAGGGACTTGGTGGCAAGTTGAAGCGGGCGTAGAACGCTGTTGTGCTCCGTAGCTGTCGTTACAACATGGGTGCCCCGCATACTCGGCGATTGCAGTAGTCCGAGTATCGCCGAGTTGAGAGCCTGCGTGCCATTGCCGCAGAATGCAATGTCGTGGATTTGAGGCGCGCCAAGCTGTCTTGCTACCGCCTGACGCGTCATCCGAAGAAGTTCGCTTGAGCGCTCCGCGGATCGATACACTCCTCGACCTGCTGCTGCTCCGTTGTGTGTTTGAAATGCAACACAAGCCTCGAGAGAACCTGGTGGCTTGGGCCATGAGGTTGCTGCGTGGTCCAAATAATAACGAGGGCTAACAGCCAAATGCGTCGTGCCTACTTACGGGAACAAATACCTAATAAAATTCCGGACCGGTTGGCCATCAACATAAGCCGTAGGTTGACCGATAATACCACGACCAAGATATGCATTGGCTAATGACTGACCGAAACCAATCAAGGGTCTAAACCCAGAATTGCTGCCGTTATTGGCGTATGGCATGCCAGTGGGGGGCACATAGGAAAAAGGTGATCCTCCTGGCTGAGTTGCATATGGGGAAGATGCATAAGGCGATCCGCATGTAGGTTGAACACATGGATCGACCGCTTGCCGATAGACTCGAGGCGAGACCATAGAGCGTGCATCGAATTGGCATGGCGGTGAGCTTACAAATGGCGCACCATTAACGACCGAAGAAGACCGTTGCGAATTCGGCATAACACTGTCGCTAGGGCTACGCATGGGAACTCCACTATTGAATGCAGGATTGCCACCCATCGGGTTGTAATTGGGTTGAGTCTGGAAATTGGTCGGCGGATTATTGATGATACCAGGGTTGATACCGGGGTTGATACCAGTAACACCGTTTGGAATGGGCGTTCCATATGTTAAAGGAACTACCATATTGCTCGACGGCATGGCGCCGGGATTGAATGGTAGTGTTGGCCGAATACTCGCATCGGGAAGAATCGGATTTGTATTGGGAAGAATTGGATTCGTATTGGGGATATATCCTTGCGAATTCGGAAACGGCTGAGGTACGAAACCAGAGTTGGCGCCGGTGCCAGGGATGTCCTGATAGTTTGCTAGGTAACTGCTAGGTTGAATCGCTATCGGAAGCGTGGCCGAAGCAAGCGACACGCCTGCATTCACGTTTGATCGAACTGGTCGAAAATCATCGACGAACACGTTTCTAGCTTGCGGACTCGCTTGCTGAATGATCGTGTATCGTGGGCCGGGAAGAATTCCGATCGATTGTGTTGGTTTTGATTGGAATGACTTGGAATCAATGGTTGGCTTTTTCTGTGCCTCTTCATCCAACTTGGCGGGGCCGATTTCGATTCTAGCGCGCTGCTTGGGTTCCGCGCTGCGTTGATGGAACCGGCCCAATGGATTGACATCTCCATCCACATCGGTGGCTTGGTTCAACGCATCGCGAAGTAGCTGAAGATCTCTTTCGGCATTGGCATCGGTCCGCGGGCGAAAAACAGGAGAAACGTCGTCAGATTGGGCCAGTGCGGGCTGCGTTATCCATAGCAACCAGAGGACTGCTAAAACGAGAGGCACTGTTTTCTTAGACAAAGGATTCATGATGCAGGTCTTGTTATTGATGTTTAGGCGAGCAAACACGGCCCGGGGGGCCATGCTACTGACGAACACGGCCCAGGGGGCTGTGCTACGGACGAGTCGCGACTCGAACAAATAGGCATTTACTTGTTGCTCGGATTTATTTTTACGCCAGCTGATTTCAGCCGTTCAATTGCAGTCGCCTGTGAGGCTTCTTTAAGTGTGGCATCATCCAAATACAAGCGAAGGAAAGGCGCAAAGCGACGCTCGGTTTTAGCATCTAACTCACAGGCCTCGAATAGCGGGCCAAAGTCCGAAATTGGATTCCCATTGAGCATCATTATGTTTGGAGTGAGGGAGCGAACGAATTCAAGATTCTTGACGCCGCAACCTATGAGATTGATCGAATCAAGGCCCTTGAGTTGCGACAGAGGCGCAGTGTCTTGAATGGGGTTTCCCGATACATCGAGGGACCACATCTTCTTGAGGCCACCAATTGGATCAAGCGATTTTATTTTGTTTTCCGCGATGTAAAGCGAACGAAGATTGCTCATTTTACTGAGGGGGCCCAGATCGACGATGGCATTCTTAGAGAGCTGTAGGTATTGGGACTTGACTAGCTCAGCAATAGGTTCGAGCGATTCGATTTTGTTGGATGCCAAATCGATGCTTTGGAGCAATTTGAGTTCCTTGATAGGACTCAAGTCGACGATCTCGTTTTTTTCAAGATCGATTTTCATGAGTGATTTGCAGTGCTGAAGTCCCTCTAGGTTCTTGATCCCTTTACCTTTTCCAACGACCTGGGAAATATTCTTGACATCGTCTGCAGTTAAGGGTTCCGTGTTGTACCGCTTTTCGAAAACCTCTTTGCGGACCGCCGCCTCGAGATTTTTGTCCGGAATTAAATCATCGCCAAATGCTTTCGGAGCCTGATTCGCAATGCAATTTGACAGTAAAACCGCGAATAAAAATCCGCGGATGAAAGAAATAGCGCGGCGGATGCTGCCAGCATCCGAGCCGACGCTAGCAGCGTCGGCCACGACCGTATTTTCCAAATGAAGCATCCAATTCGCCTTCCTAAAGTGGTCTTGGGTGGGTTCTGCTTCCACTTTATCCCAATGATGACGCCAATTCCAGGCTTGTTCCTACGCTTCCTAGTGCACAAACGCTTTTTTTGACTACAAAATGTGTATAAATATTCCGCGATCATTTTGGCCGACGTGGAGGAAGGCATTTGCCGAAGGGAAATTAATTGCGAGTATTGTTAACTGCTTTCGAGCCTTATGACATCTGGGACCAGAATTCCAGCTGGGAAGCCTTGGTCACATTTCTGCACCATAGCGGCATTCCATCGGGCGTGACCACTCGACGGTACCCGGTCGATTTAGATCTACTTCAGACCCGTTTGGAAAAGGATCTAAAACTGGGGTTTGACGCAGTCTTGCACCTTGGACAAGCCCCGGGCATCAGTCGAGTTCAAATGGAGGCAATTGCGGTCAATGTCGCGGGAATGACTGAGGCAGCGGGCGATTTTTTTGGTCCCTTGGTTCCGGATGGCCCAATCGCATATCGTACCAAGTTCCCTTTAGACCATTGGAATAAGGAATTGCGATCCTGCGGGATCCCATGTTCTGTCTCTTTCCACGCTGGAACGTATTTGTGCAATGCGGCCATGTTCCTGACGCATCATTGGCACGAAATGCATCATAGGTCCTGTTCCATCGGCTTTGTGCATATCCCTCTTACGCCTGAACAGGTCTTACATAGTCATCGCGATTTGCCGTCCATGCCGCGCGAGCAGTCCGCACAAGCGATCGGCCGCATCCTAGATTTGATCTTCCATCGCGAACGCCAATCGTCGATTGCGTAAGATGTCAGGCTTAAGGCTTAAGGCTTAAGGCTTAAGGTGGAATACTTCGCGGGACGACTTCCCACAACACTCAACCCATCATGCGAGAATGCAAAAAAACGAATCCATCCAACGTATATGGTCTGCATTCCAAACGGGCGAGTTTTCAGCCATCGAGTTGGGACAACGCATCCTTGAGGCAGCGATTCTAACCCAAGGCTCCGTAACGCCTGACCTGGACCGAAAAAGACGCTGCGGTTACCCCGAGGTCATCTACGGTTCGGGCAAATCACCCGACTCCATACGAACTGTCGCAGAAGCGTTGCTCGTGGACAATGAAGAAGTGCTTATAACACGCGTAACTCCAGAGCAAGTGCGCACTTTGTCCGAAATGTTCAGTTTCCATCGTTGGAGCCACATTGGGAGGACTCTCCGTATCGGTCGACAGATCACTCCCATTGCTCCCGAGGAAATCTCGCCGAAAGAGAACCAAAAGCCAAGGACAGTCGCTGTTGTCAGCGCAGGCACTACCGACGAGTCGATCGCAATCGAAGCCAGAGAGACCCTTGCATGGATGGGGGTCTCGTCGAAACTCATTCAGGATGTTGGAGTAGCTGGCCCCTATCGATTGATGTCGCAGATTCCGACCCTGCAATCGATGGTTGCAATCGTCTGCGTAGCTGGGATGGAAGGAGCGCTACCCAGCGTTCTCGCCGGACACGTGCGGTGCCCAGTCATCGCTGTCCCAACCAGCGTCGGCTACGGCGCCAACTTCGCCGGCCTATCAGCCTTGCTAAGTATGCTCAACAGTTGCGCGTCAAACGTTGCGGTCGTCAATATCGACGCAGGGTTTAAAGGAGCATATCTAGCTGGCATCATTGCCAACGGTTGACTGAGTTGGCAGCAAAAGGTGCTTGTGTTCGCCGCGACGTATTCATTTTTCTGCCTTCCATTTTTCTGCTACGGTCGCACGATGACGCGAGCGCTTTTCCCTATAGACAATATCCCGACTACCTCGGATGTCTCAGCAGACACAACGGGAATCCCGTGGTAATCGCGATCGATTGCTACCGTATCATCTACACGCCAACCTCCATCGATGGCGCTTAACCGAGCGGCATCAATGGCCAATACGCTGGCTGCGTCAGGATGGGCCAATAAGACATCGCACAGCTTGTCACCGCGCCCCGATGCCATCCTATTGGTGGGCCAACGAACCACGTCCACCGGAAGCGATTCCAAGATCGAAAAACGTGCGACGGCTGGCATGGCCGCCTTGTCAACTGCCAACGTCCCTTGAATATTAAGTTTGTTCGATGCAAGAGACAAGCCGGCTAGCTCGAAAACAGGTGAGTCTGGTAAGGCTGACGTCGGTGCAGTTATTTGTTCGTATAAACAAACAAAAGCGCCATCCTCAAGCGGCAAACACCACCCGAGCCGCTGCTGGTTTTTTCGGAAACCAAAGGATCGCTCTTGCCAACGCAGTGCTAGGCGAATCGGCTGCGGCATTCTCGATGCGATACGATTCCATGCTTTGCCATGAGCAATCGAAGGTTGCCAATTGCTCCATTCGGGCTCGGGCTTGTCATAAAGTTTGAAACGATGTCCTGTGCTGACATCCCGGTCGGGCTCTGTCGGAGTAGCCATTTCAATGCCGCCGGATATCATTTGAGCAAGCGTATCCGCGTCTAACTTGATTCCCGATAGTCCGATATCCAATCGCCAACCGCTTCGGTTCCAAAACTTACTATTTTTTCGAACCAAGTCTCGGTACTCCGGATCGATGGCGCATCGGGCTTGAACCGTTTTCGCGTCGCTTGCAAAACCAACTTGAACAATCCTTCCGATCCGAAATCCTCGGTACAAGATCGGAGCATTGCTCTCGAGACCGCCACGCGAATGCGCGTCCAACGTTATTTCAAGCGAACCCTCCGGCGGGGCTACAATGGGTGGCGATTCCAAGCCAGTAAAACGAACGACCGATTTCGCTCCCTTCGCCGCAGGATCCATTGCAATGTATTTAGCACCCAAGATCGTATCGAGACCTTGAATCGATTCGAGAGATACCAGCGGCCGGACAACCCAGAACTGCGCGCCCTCGGCGGCCATCGAACGCGATTCTGGGGTCATTCGAACGTGAACCAGTACTCCATCTCGCTCAAAATTCAATTCGATCTTTTCGACTGTCCCGATTTCTATTCCGTGATACTTCAACCGATCTTCTGGCTTGAGTCCGTAGCTATCTCGAAAGTCAATGAATATGAGCTCACCCGCGCCCATTCTGGAATACCAAAACAAGCCCAAGCTGATCAGCCCGCAAATCAATGCCATCCACCAAAGCCGCGATCGCATTCCAGCCGATACCTCTTTCAAGCTTTGAACATTTGCAATTGGAAAATTGGTAGGGGACTCGGTTGAATCAGCATTTTCAGGAAGCGGGGCAGATGGCGAAAGCGGATCGCTCATGGCGACTCCCATATGGCATGCGGATCAAAGCAAATTGCAGATATCATACTCATCGTGACACATAGCACGAATGCAAAAAGAGCTGGCCCAAATTGGAATTGTACCACGCCGCTCAACTTCACCAACATGACCAACAACGCCAAGAGCATCACGTCCATCATGCTCCACTTCCCAATTTGCTCCATCCAACGATACGTCCAAGCTCGTTGCCGTTGATGCATGGAACAAAGCCAACTTAGCTCGAGCAGAGCCAGAATTTTCAATAGGGGTAGGACTATTGAAAAGAGCAAAATGACGGTCGCTACGAGTACACTTCCGGAATAGTAGAGGTCCCAAATTCCTCCCAAAATGCTACTGCGATGATGATGACCGAGTTTCTCGATCTCGATAATTGGAAGCAAAACCGCCGCTGGAAACAGTGCTAAAGCCGCAACCGCTGACGCCGCGGTCCGCCCCTGTGATCGCTGATGACTTCGAGTCTGATCCATGACACTGCCGCATCGGGTGCATCGAGCTCGTTCATCGGCTTGCAATTTTACCGTCTCATGAATGAGACCACAACAATGACACGCTTTGAGCATAGGGGAGAGGGTTGAGGGTTTAGGGTAGTTTAAAGCCTTACACCTTAAACCTTAAGTCATGACCTGACAAATTGGACAGTAGAAGGTGCTGCGTTGAGCCTGAACAATACGCACAATTGTACCTCTTTTGCATGTCAAACATCTCGCGTCAGCTCTGTCGTAAACAAGGTGTTGGTTTTGGTAATTGCCTTCTCCGTTGATTGCGTTGCGATAGGTTCCGTCGCTTAGGGTCGAGCCTTCTTTCTCGATCGCTTCGATCAAAATGCGAATCGTTTCGCGATGCAATCTTTTCCAAGTCGATATGCTGAGTTGGTAGCACCGGGCCGATGGGTGGACTTTGGCTGCATGCAGAATTTCAACAGCGTATAGATTGCCAATCCCGCATACAACGCGTTGGTCGAGCAAGGCGACTTTAACCTCGCGATCGATTTGGCGAAATCGCTCTACAAAGGTCCCCTGGTCAACCAGGGAGGCATCCGGACCTAGCTTGTCTGGCCCAAGATGCAGTTTTATTTGTTCAGGAGACCAAAGACAAACGGTGCCTAAGCCTCTTCGATCCCAATAAAGAAATCGATCCACTTCGGCACCTTGGAGATCGAAAACGATACGTGTGTGTTGTTGGCTTGGCGGATCGGAGACCATCGCAATACCTGCCATTTTAGGTTGCATTACGATGGAATCGCCCGTACTGAGTTTGACAAGAACCCGCTTGGCAATTCTGGTAACGTCAACAATGGTCGCGAGCAATGCTCGCTTTCTAAACATCTTTATCGACGGCTCTACTTTTATCGGCCGGTAGGGAATGATCGGCTCTGTGATGGCCGAGATGGTTCCGCCGATAGTTGCAATCAAACCACGACGCATAGTCTCAACTTCAGGCAGTTCAGGCATCGATTAGTCGTGCTTTTTTTTATAGACTTTGTCGGGAGAAACAATGCGATGTTGGTCCACGGAATACCCCTCGTCGTTTGAGTGCTTTCGAAAAAAGCAACTCGTGTAACCCTTGTGGCATGCCGCACCGCTTTGTTCCACTAGGAGCAAAATGCAGTCGGCATCGCAGTCAATTCGAATTTCAACAATTTTTTGTCGGTGTCCGCTCTCCTCACCTTTTCGCCAAAGTCGCTTGCGAGACCGGCTATAGTAAGTAGCAAATCCCGAAAGCAGAGTATCCGAATAAGCTTCTAAGTTCATCCAGGCGAACATAAGTACTTGTTTTGAGGTCGCATCCTGAGCGATGGCGGGCAGGAGTCCATTCACACCTCGATCAAAATCGGGCTCGTTCATTGCCACGGTCGCTTCATGATCTCGTGAGCGATGATAGCCATGCGAAGCGATTGCGGATCCCGCAGTTGAGCGACTAAAAAGGCAGAGGAAACCTTGGCCGAGGGCTGCACTTCTGCAGGTGCGGCGGGAGTCTCTTGAAGCCGCTGTTCCTTCTTGTTTTTCTTCTTTGAAGTCGGCTTCGTTTCCGACGTACGGATGTTGCCGATCTCGTGTTTAAAAACATCCTTTAGATGAGTCTGCATTCGTTCATCCGCTTGACCAACACTTCCGGGAATCGAGGCAGAGGGAAGGCTAGAGGAAAGATTCCCGACGGTTGGCTCATAGGGCTTAGAGTATTCTACAACTTGAGCCGCCGGGACAGGCTCTTGCGGTTGCAAGCGAGGTGTTGGCGGGGTGGCGCGAGTTGGCGGCGGCGCATTTGTTTGGGCAGAGGGGCTGTTCGTCCGCTGCTGCTGTCGCTGTTGCCGGCGCAACGCGGCTTGTTTTAGAAAATCGTCGAGGTCATCCGCCATGGTAAATTCCTAATTGGGAGTAGCATGGCCCCCTGGGCCGTGTTATTGAGTAGCATGGCCCCCTGGGCCGTGTTCTAAAGTAGCTCGGCCCCCTGGGCAACTCGGTGAATCATTTTCCGCGATGAAATCATTCGATTCAGATTAATACGACGTCTTAGTCGCACCCGGCAGGTGCGACTAAGGTTAGGTTCAAAGTCGCACCCGGCAGGTGCGACCTACCTTGTGTCACTCTTGGCGGAGACCGCCGTACCACGGTAGAACTCTAGTTGGAACGCGTTGGATTTGATGGTCCGGTGGTGCTGGTCCCCGCAATACTTTGACGCATTTCGGTATCGGCGGTGATGTTTCGCAATTTGTAGTAATCCATAATGCTGAGCCGTCCACTGAGCAATGAATCTGCGATTGCCTTGGGAACTTGCGATTCAGCCGAGACGACTTCCGCGCGGCTCTCCTCGATCTTGGCAATCATCTCTTGTTCGGTTGCAACAGCTTCTGCTCGTCTACTTTCTGCTTTAGCACGGGCTACGCGTGTATCTGCTTCCGCTCGGTCCGCTTGAAGTCTTGCGCCAATATTTTCACCTACGTCAATATCTGCAATGTCAATCGAAACGATTTCGAACGCGGTCTGATCGTCGAGGCGACTTGCAAGCACTGCTTTGGATATGACATCTGGATTTTCCAAGACGATTTTGTGACTCTCGGAGGAGCCGATGGCGCTGACGATGCCTTGACCGACACGAGCGATGATCGTCTCCTCAGTTGCACCGCCGATGAGTCGTTGCAGATTCGCACGGACGGTAACGCGAGCCTTGACTTTGAGCTGAATTCCATCCTTTGCAATCGCGTCAAGTAAAGCGACCGCACTCCCTTTGGGCGGGCAGTCAATGACTTTTGGATATACGGATGTCTGTACGGCATCTAAAACATTTCTGCCTGCAAGATCGATCGCAGCCGCTTCGCGAAATGACAAGGTAATTTGCTTGCTCTTGCGGGCGGCAACCAGCGCACGTATTACTTGAGGCACATTCCCACGAGCAAGGTAATGGGCTTCGAGGGCTTTGGTGGTTAAATCTTCGTCGCGAATCCCAGCCTGCACTGCCATGATCTTGCCGCGAACAATGGTTTTGGCATCGACCCTTCGAAACATCATTCCGAGCAAGTCAATTACGGAAACCTTGGCACCAGTCATAACCGATTGAATCCAAAGCCAAAAGTAGCGTGAAAAGACGGCAAGGATGATGATGGCAAAAACAAAAACGAACAATCCGAAAACAAGCAGGATTGTAAAGAGAATCGGTTGCATAGTACTGCGGTTTTCTGGCGAGGGAATACGGATATTTTGATATTGCGAGACGTCAAACCTACTTCGAACGAGTCCCGTTCGTGACATCGCCACCCATGAAGAACTGCAAATCAGTCGGTAAACCGGCTGCATCGTACTTCAAGGTTAGTTTGCCCGCGGTGTATTTTAGCCCAAACTCTTCCGAGCTGTGGGCTATCATCTCCAGCGGTGTACCGGTAACCGAAAAAAACAATTTGCCATCCCGTTGTGTAATTTCCCACAAGCCGCCATCACCACGCATGTATTTGCCAACTATTTTTGCCTGTTGCTCGGCTGTTAGAGCAACAATTACCGGGTCGTAGGGTTTTTCTGGTTGAGAAATGACCTCCGTTGGAAGCTCGCGGAGCCATACATTTCGATACCGCACTGGATTGCCGTGATCTTGAAAAGAGAGCGGTAACTTTTCTTGGCTAAGTTCGTACGATTTGTGTTGCAACCAAGTAGTCGGTCCCAGGGGTCTTACATTGTCTTGGACGAGAACTCCATTGTGGAGGACCGTGAGACGAGCGGTCTGAGCAAGTTTGCCTTCTTGATAAATGGGTCGCCTAAAAATAATTTCATACGACTGCCACTCGCCAGGCTTGCGACTAGCATTTACCAGCGGAGGGTACTGACCATAGATTGCACCAGCTTGTCCGTCTGCATAGGTCTTGTTGTCAAATGAGTCCAAAACTTGAACTTCGAATAGTCCTTGAAGAAATACCCCGCTATTGCCTCGTCCTTGGCTCTTTCCTTGCACTTTCTCTGGCGACGCCCATTCGACATGCAATTGGACATCTCCAAAGGACTTCGCTGAAAAGATGTAACCACTGCCTGGAACCGATTCCATCACATCATCCTTGACAATCCATTTGGCCGGACCACCATCTGCGGACCGCCATTCATCCAGGTTTTTGCCATTGAACAGAATGACCGCATCGGATGGAGCGGAAAGCGGTAAATTGGAAATACCTGGAGTGACGACGGCGGGTCTCTCTCGGTCCCAATCATGTGCTTTCCAACCGGTCGGCAATTGTCCACAGGCAGAGGGAAGCCAAATGCTGGGAGCGATGAACATGCCCAAGCTCATGACTGCGCAAACAAACTGAGACATTTTCTTCATGTGTTTCAAAGCCCCTCTTCTAATGAGTTATTTTACGGCACTTTTCGGCGAACGCCACCTCGGCGAAACGGTTGTAGCGGAATGCGTCAAGCATTTCGGTGGTTGCCGA
>JANLRK010000227.1:0-6224 GCA_031361585.1 Pirellula sp.
TTTCGATCTCGTCCAGTTTTGATCTCGTCCAGTTTTATAGTTCAACTATGGCAACCGTCTTAATTGACAAACTTCTTCAGGCATGCATAAAGCAAGGAGCGAGCGATATACATATTGTCGTTGGTCAGCCACCGGTTTTTCGATTGCATGGTCGGATGCGTAGGCTTGAGACGAAGGTGTTGGAGCCGGACGACACCGTTCAGTTGATGAAGAGTATTGCCCCGGAGCGGTGCCAAAGGGAATTACAGGAGTCCGGTAGTTCGGACTTTGGTTTTGCATTTGGCACGCAAGCTCGGTTTCGCGTTTCGATTTTCAAGCAACGCGGTTTCATTTCGATGGTTTTGCGTCAGATTCCAACTGACAAACTGACACCTGAGCAGCTCGGTGTTCCAGAGTCGGTAGTCAAGTTGTGCCTTCGCCCGAGAGGATTGATCTTGGTTACTGGACCGACTGGTTCGGGCAAGACGACGACTTTGGCGAGTTTGGTCGATTACATTAACTCGACTCATGATCACCATATTATCACGATCGAGGATCCGATCGAGTTTTATCACGAGCACAAAAAGTCGACAGTCAATCAGCGAGAGGTGGGAGTGGACGTACCGAGTTTTTCGGAGGCGATTCGGCGAGCCTTGCGACAGGACCCAGACATTATTCTGGTAGGTGAGCTGCGGGATTTGGACACCGTTGCTGCAGCGATTACCGCCGCGGAAACGGGGCACATTGTTTTCGGAACTTTGCACACGAACAGCGCGATGGGCACGGTCAATCGTTTGATTGACGCGTTTCCTGGCAACTTGCAGGACCAAATTCGGACGCAGCTTTCCACCAGCTTGCTTGGGGTTATTGCCCAGACGCTCATCCCAAGGATTGGCGGAGGGCGCGTAGCCGCTTATGAGATCCTTGTCGTCACATCCGGAATTGCAAATTTGATTCGCGAGAACAAGACATTCCGAATTGGTTCCGCGATTCAGACGGGGTCGAAGTTTGGGATGAAGTTAATGGATGACGCCCTGTTTGACCACTGGAAAGAAGGAAGGGCCACGGTTGAGGACATTTTGGCGAAATCGCATCGCCCGGATGAGTTGGCAAAGCGGATCGTCAATGCACGGCATGGGATCATTGACAAAGAGGAAGAAGTGGAAGCGGATGAACACTGATATTGCAAATGCGATAGGCAACATGAACGCAACGATTCACTCTCTGACAAACGTAGCAACGCTCGCCGGACTGTGTTTAACTAGAGGAACAGACAAATGAGTACAAGACGCATAGGCCAAATCTTTGTTGACATGGGTTTCATAACCGATGAGCAACTGCAGTTGTTGTTGGAAGAGCAGCAGCAGCAGCCTGGTGCGTTGTTGGGCAAACTGGCTGAAGACATGACTTTGATCACCGACGAGCAACTTGCTCAAGCGCTCGGTGAGCAAATGAACATGAAAGTGGTTTCGTTGGGTGATGCGCCAATCTCCGAGGACCTGCTGGAGAAGCTGACTGAAACGATGGCTCAGCTCTATCGCGTGATTCCGATTAAGTTCGATGGACACAGGTTGACCGTTGCCACCTGCGATCCACAGAATCTAACCATCCAAGACGAGTTACGAACCTTTCTCGGTTATGACATCGAGATGGTGGTGGCAACCGAACGCGAAATCAAGGCAACGATTGAGCGTTTTTATTCATCGGACAGCTTGAGTGTTGAAAAAATCGTTCGGGAGTTAGCCGAAGATACAGAGCTCTTCAAACAAGCGAGCATGCTGACGGGGGACAAGTTTAGCCTTGACGGGGCTGAGGCGTTGGCGGACAGCGCGCCGGTTCGCAAGCTGCTCAACTTGGTGCTCCTATTAGCGATCAAGGACCATGCGAGCGATATTCACTTTGAACCATTCGAAGATGAGTTTCGGATCCGGATCAAAGCCGAAGGGGTACTTTACGAAATGGTTCCGCCCCCGCGTCACCTTGCCTTTGCGATTACGACGCGAATTAAGGTTATGGCGAATCTCGATATTGCCGAACGTCGTCTACCACAAGACGGTCGAATTGAGTTGATGGTGGGTGGCCACCAAGTGGACTTGCGAGTGAGCGTGCTGCCAACGATGTTTGGAGAGAGCGTCGTGATGCGAATCCTCGACCGGTCGGTGGTGCAGTTGTCGCTCACGAAGGTCGGTATGGACGAGGTGACGATGGCCAATTTCCGCGAGATCATGAAGCGTCCAAATGGAATTGTGCTTGTGACGGGCCCAACGGGTTCTGGCAAGACGACGACCTTGTATTCAGCGTTGTCGGAGATGAACGAGATATCGGAAAAGCTGATAACGACCGAGGACCCGGTAGAGTATGACATTGATGGAATTGTGCAGATTCAAATCGATCACGACATTGGCGTTACCTTTGCCTCGTGTTTGCGTGCGATTTTGCGGCAGGATCCAGACATCATTTTGGTGGGTGAAATTCGAGACTTGGAAACGGCTGAGATAGCAGTCCAAGCGTCGCTGACAGGGCACTTGGTTTTTAGCACTTTGCACACCAACGATGCACCGAGCACGATTACTCGAATGAAGGACATGGGTATTCCGACGTTCTTGATAACGGCAACGGTCGAAGCCATTTTGGCGCAACGGCTTGTTCGGAGGATTTGTACGAAGTGCCGCGAGGAGTCCGATCCGCCGATGGAAATATTGCTTGATCTCGGCGTTACGGACGCGACGCGTAACCAATACAAATTTTACCGCGGCAAGGGTTGTGACAATTGCAACAACACCGGCTACAAGGGCCGTATAGGTCTTTTCGAGCTGATGGTAATGAACGATGACTTGCGAGACATGATCATGCAGAACGCTACCTCGGACGAACTGAGGACCAAAGCGGTTTCATACGGCATGATTACGCTTCGCGATTATGGCAAACAGTTCGTATTTGATGGATTTACGACAGCCGAGGAGATTGTGCGGGAAACCGTTCATGATCACTAATTGAGGCTGTAGGCTGTAGGCTGTAGGCCGGAGGCCACACCCGAAACCCGAAACCTTTAGCCTTAAAAATCGATGCGGCAATGTCACATCGAAGACGCGTACTAACAGACGACAGTTTATTAGAGGGACATCGATTATGCCTGTATACCAATTCGAAGCCATGGATCGCACCGGTCAAGAAATCCGGGACGTTATTGATGCGCCGAGCGAAGAGGAGGCACAGAATACCATCCGACAGATGGGTTACTTTGTAACCAAGCTGTCGCTGAAAAAAGGGGTGCAGGCCAAGGCGGTTGGCAGGAAGAGGAAACGCCCATTCGCGATGGGTGGTGTCAAGACCAAGCACATTTGTACGTTCACCCGTCAATTGTCCATCTTGCAAGATGCAGGATTGCCGATCCTTCGTTCGTTAAAGATTCTGGAAAACAATCAGAGGCCGGGCAAGCTGAAGAACGCGTTGATGGACGTTTGCGATGAAATCGAAACTGGTTCCACGCTATCCGAGTCCATGTCCAAATGCCCGAAGGTATTCAGTCGCCTGTACGTGAACATGGTCAAGGCCGGTGAGGCTGGCGGTGCGTTGGAGACAATTTTGCAGCGACTGTCCGAGTTCCTGGAACGATCCGAGTCGCTCAAGCGAAAAGTCAAGGGGGCGATGATTTATCCGATTGCGGTTGTGATCGTAGCGATCGGGATCTTGGCAGGGATCATGTTCTTTATCGTGCCGACGTTTAAGAAGATGTTCGATGAGTTTGAGCTTAAATTACCGGCGGCAACGCAGTTGCTAATGGCCATGAGCGAATATGTGGTGACCTATTACTGGCTGATGTTTTTGCTACCGATTTGTTGTTGGCTGGTGGGCAAGATTATTCGCAAGTTCAAGCATGGGCGGATGGGTTTCGATCAGTTCATAATAAAAATCCCGTTGTTCGGTGGGTTGATTGAAAAGAACATTCTGGCGCGTACAACTCGAACGTTAGGGACGTTGGTGACGTCTGGCGTGCCGATTTTGGAAGCGTTGAATATCACGCGGGAAACGTCCGGCAATGCGATGTTCGAGCGCATCTTTACCAAGGTGACCGAAGCGATTCGCGAGGGCGAAGTTATCTCGAAGCCGATGAAGGAGAATTCGGTACCGGGCTTTCATCCGATTGCGATGTTTTACTGGGCGTGGACGGGTATGTTCCCCGGGATCATGATCATGTCGGTCGCGCTGACGTCAGGGCGTGGAGTGAACAACAAGAAAGACGCGGCGGGTAACATCGTCAAAGCGGTAGTGAAGAAGGGGGCCAAGCCACCCGATGGCACCGCCTTAATCACCGTCGGGTTGATGGCGATAGGTATTGGGATAGTCGTCGGTTGTTTGCTCTATCTGTTGAAGATGAATTCGCGCGTCATGGACGACTTGGTCGTCAACATGATCGACGTGGGTGAAGAGACGGGTGAGTTGGATACGATGCTTTATAAGATCGCGGACAACTACGATGAAGAAGTAGCTGTGATGACAGAGGGTTTGACAAAGCTGATTGAGCCGCTGTTGATTGTGTTCCTTGGGGTCGCGGTCGGTTTCATTGTGATATCGTTGTTCATGCCGCTGATCTCGCTGATCACCAGCTTGAGCGGTAACAAGTAATTGAAAGTGGGGTAGGCTTCGAGCCTATCGAACAATACAGACAAGCCAACGAATTAAAAGCCAATTGTGGAGGATGAGCAAATGAAACGATCCGTTTCGAGTTGGGTACGAACGGGAGCTGGTAGGGAGCAACAAGGGTTTACCCTAGTTGAGCTGCTTGTGGTCATCGCGATCATTGGCGTGTTGGTTGGACTCCTTTTGCCGGCGGTCTTTGGTGTCACGGCTTCCTTCAACCGAGCTTCGGTGAAGTTCGAGGTTCAGGCATTGAACGATGCTGTCGAAAACTACCGAAGCAAGAATGGAGACTATCCGCCAGACGGTAGTTCCTGGTCGGTCATGGAGTCGCATTTGCGAAAGGCGTTTCCGGATATCCTACAGACAGAATTGAGTCTACTAAATCCCGCAATGCTTGCGGCTCAATCGGGATCGGTTGCAGACTGTCGGAATGACAACGATACATCGCTCAGCAGCTTTGCATCGAGTGCACCGATACACTGCCGCGTGATGGACCCGGCCGAAGCCTTGGTGTTTTTTCTGGGTGGTTTCAGTTCGGATAAACAACGACCGTTTACCGGTCCTGGTGGGCCATTTGCAGCGTCGACGGTTGCAGGGCAGAGGTTACAATACAACGCACAGCGACAGAATTCATTTTTCGAATTCAAGTCGGATCGGCTGACAGTGGGTATTGTTGGCGGTGCTTTGATATCGACCGATGAAGCTTTGTTTGGTGAGCCCTCGTGCCAAGCTGGGACGGGCAAGGATTTGCTGCCTGTATACATGTCGATGTTCAGCGACTTTTCAAAAGGTAGTCCCTATGTTTATTTTGACAGCAGGACTTACCAAACGGCCAAACCAGGTCTGACGTATTTTAATTTCTATCAGCCTTCGGACATCACCGTGGCTGCGGGCGTAGGGCGTGGAGTTTATGGGGCTGCTCGGCCGATGCTGTCGGAGCAAGTCAATACTGTAAATTCCCGCTTGTTCTATGAGAACAAGACGACGTTCCAGATCCTAAGCCCCGGGGTGGACGGACTATTTGGTGGCCGCATCGCATCTGCGGTTACTGGCCCAGCAAGCTTGATCCTATTCACATCCAAGGGCGCACCGTGTGCACTGAACGGAGTTGGATTCCAGCAAGCAGGTGGCCCGCCACTCATTTTGCCAGAGCACGGCGGAAATCGACCGATGAAGGACGACGCAGGCAACATGATTGATAAGCCCACTTTGGGCGAAAACATCTTGTAATGGGTTGTTCGGGATACCGAGAGACAAGGAGACTTCCATGACAAAGCAAAGCACTCAAGCTCGCAACGCATTTACGTTGATCGAACTGCTGGTGGTGATTTCCATCATCGGCTTCATGTCCGGTATGTTCCTCGTAGCGTTCCGTGGTGCATCGCAAGAAGCGAACACACAGCGAACGCGTACGACCATTCAAAAGATTAGCGATGTTTTGAATTCTCGCATGGAGGAGTATTCGAGTTATCCATTGGTGCTTAAAACACCTCTTGGATTTCCATTGCCTTCAAACACAACCCCGATAACACCGGCTACGGAATCGAAGACCCTTTTGCTTGAACGTGCCAGGTTGTTGTGTCTACGCGAATTGGTTGCCATGG
>JANLRK010000107.1:0-7149 GCA_031361585.1 Pirellula sp.
TTGCCGGTTACTGAATATATTTGCAGAGTATTACCATAGGCCGCCCATTCAAATTCCATGGTTAAATCACCATTTTTTTCAAGCGACCCGCATGTACCATCGGCCCGAAAGACCATGGTGTTGGTCTCATCCTCAGCCCCAATCCAAGCTCCTACCAACTTTTTGCGTAGCGCCAAATCGCTCGGGCTCACGCTCTTGTTAAACCGATAAATCGAATAGCCACCAAAACAGAAAAGCAGCAAGAGCAATATTGCTACGATAGAATACGCGATTCTTCGACTGTCTTTAGTGAGATCACAATTCAATTCGGACATAAAATAATTTTGGCGAATGGATCTTGGTAATGGTCCCGCAGATTGTGGATCTTTAGCATCCATGTTCGCGGGGACACACAAAGTAGCGCAACGGACGCTAGCAGCGTCCGCCACGCTATCGAGAAAGTCTGCAGCAAGGATCTTACCAGCCCAGCGAACCGCGCTAGGATTTCACTTCTGGTTCGTGACTCAACTTGAGCGTATTGGCGGGTACCATTTTCTCGTTGACCGAGTCCCATCCCATCATCTGGCTGGTGCGCCAACTTTCGTTGGCCATGTTCACCGCTACCACTCCTGCCATCCCCAATTCAATTGGGCAGTTGAGCGCTTCGCCGTTACGAAGATGGTTGTGCAAATTGGTATGATGAAGATTCTGGTCCTCTCCACCGGTTTTGGTATGTTCCTTCAGCACCACGCCATCTTTGTTCCTTGCAACCCAGCCCGTTTTTGTAAATTCAAGGGTACCGCGGTATCCTCGAATCAAATGGTCGATCCCGACTCGATTGCTCATCGTCCCTAATACGTAAACGGTCATGCCTCGGGGATACTCGCATATCATCTCGATGTTGTCGGGCAAATCTCGACCATCTGGCCATTGCCAAATGCCCCCCATTCCAACCACGCGCCGAGGGTAAAGCAGATCGCAGGCCTTCATAATCCGAGTGATTCGATGGATAAACAAGTCCGTGCAAATGCCGCCTGAATACGCGGAATAACAACGCCACTCAAAATAGTGGTTAGGATTCCAATCGATTTTCTTCGCAGACCCAAGCCAAGCGTTCCAATCTAGATCCGCGGGCTTGGATGGATGCTCGGCCACTTGCTCTGGTTCCCTCCATGGTCCCTTCTTGGAGTCGTACCGGCGGACATACTCTATTTGTGCTTGAATCACTTTGCCGATAACGCCATCGCGAATCGCATCGCGAGCTGAAATGTAACTGTCGTCCGACATGGCTTGAACCCCGACCTGCAGCGGCCGCTTGGTTTCTTTCTGCTTCTTCATCACCGCTTGCGCTTCTGGAATCGTGTGGGTCATCGGCTTTTCGCAATAGACCGCTTTGCCTGCATCCATTGCATTTATGGTCATGGTCCAGTGCCAATGCTCTGGCGTTGCAACCACAACGTAGTCGAGGTCCTTGTTGTCGAGCACGCGGCGATAATCGGTATGCGACTCCAACGCTCCGATCTTTGCTTTACCCGCGTCGGCCCGCGTCTTCCAGCAGTCAGCGACTGCAATGGGCATCAGATTATTCTTATCCTTAAGGTTGTTGATCACTTCAAAGTGTGCGTTGCCGATCACACCGCCACCAATCACGGAAACCCCAATCCGATCGTTGGCTCCCATGATTCGCCCGTAACTTTTCGCTGACAATTGGGTCGCACCGGCAATGGCTACAGCCGTCGATGCCGTGGACAAAAACGATCTTCGAGATACTTCTGAAGTCATAGGGTCACCTCTTTACTTATGGATGCTAGATACTCGCGTTTGACCGGCGCAGCCGCGGGCCGACTAAAATTCCTTCTATCTCAATTCTCAAACCATGCACAACTTCACCGCGTCCGTCAGTCCAGTAATGGGATCGCCAGCCGGAATAAACTCGTGCGCAAAGAAACCATCAAATCCTGTCTCCGCAATCGCTTTGGCGATCGGCGGATAAAACAACTCTTGCTGATCATTTAGTTCGTGTCGCCCCGGATTGCCACCGGTATGGTAATGACCAAAGTACTGATGGTTCTTTTGAATGGAACGAATAATATCGCCCTCCATGATTTGCATATGGTAAATATCATACAACAGCTTGAAATTGTTCGACCCGACTTCTTTGCATAGCTCAATTCCCCAAGCGGAATTGTCGCACATGTAGTCCGCATGATCGACTCGGCTATTCAGCAACTCCATGTTGATAATCACGTTTTTCTTCTCCGCCACACCAACAATTTTTTTGAGGGCAGCTGCGCAGTTTTTCAAGCCAGTTTTTCGATCGATGCCTCTCGCATTGCCTGAGAAACAAATCACGTTGCGATAACCTGCCGCAGAAGTAGCTTCGATAACTTCGTTCAGTTTCTGCAAGGACGCTTCATGATACTTTTCGTCACACAATCCATCGCTGAGCGGATGGGACGAAACCATAGTGCAAACCAACCCGTGGCTCTTCAGGGTCGCAAAGTCTTCGGGCTTTAACAGGTCGATACCTACTAAACCCAACTTGACCGCTTCCTTGCACATCTCTTCCAAGGACAGTTTGCCGTAGCACCATTTGCAAACGGATTGCCTGAGCCTGCCCTTCTTGGCGTCGACGGGACCCGCTGCTTGAACGGGTGTGGTGTTTGGCAAGGCGACAGTCATTGCGGCTCCTGCTGCTACTGCGCTAACGGCACCGAAGCCGAAACTACGCCTAGTAATGGTATCCTGATCGTTGGGTTCGACATTATTTTTCATGATGTTTTTGGGAGAGAGCTAAGAAAGGTATGGTTCGGTGGTCAGTGTGGTTCGGTGGTCCCCACCGAAGATCGCGGCAAATCACGGCGGGGACCGCCGTGCCACATTGGTTTACGTCGTTAGTCAATGATTTACTTAGTTTGTCAACGGAACGCAAACCAGCTTTTCATCATTTCGAACATAGATGCATCCATTGGCAAAGGCCGGTGCACACCAGACAACATCGCGGCCGAATGCGTTATTCGTCGGCTCGATAATCTTCTCACGCGATATCTCTTGATAACCCTTCGGATTCATTTTGGCGATAATTAATTCACCCAACTCGTTAAACAAGTAAAACAATTCACCACTACGTACGATGAAGGCAGTGCCACTTCCAAGTGGTCGTTTTCCAATTGGCAACGAGGTCTGCCAAAGTCGCTCTCCCGTTGCAATATTGAATGCAATGAGTTCCCCACTTTGATCGAATCCGTATACAACTTCACCAATCCCCATCGGCTGAACGTTGACCGGCGAAATGGCTTTCTTCGCTTCGTCTCGCCATAACTGCTTGGCCGTTGGCGTTTTGTCCCCTAACTCGATCAGCATGTTCTTGTCCGAATAGCCGCCCACGAATAAGTACTTACCGGATTGGATAGGGGACATGATGATGGAGCCGTTGCTGGCTTCATACGGAAGCGTCCAAAATAGTTTTCCCGTCGCAGGATCCACGGAATTGATCGCAATGGGGTTGGGGAGAATCAGCTGACGTTTGCCACCTGCGTTGATGATCGTTGGAGGTGAATACCCTTGCTCGGGTGCAGTACCAAATCGCCAAATCTCCTTGCCTGACATTTTATCCAAACATACGGTCTGCGAGCCCTCACCGCCCGCCAGTGTAATCAAGTGATCGCCATCGATTAATGGATGGGCCGCATATCCCCATAGGGCCGAATTGGTTTTGTATTGTTCCTTGAGCTTGATAGACCAGACTACTTTTCCCTTGGATGTTTCCAAGCACTTCAAGTCACCTTCGGCACCAAGCGTATAGACTCGGTCGCCATCAACAATCGGTGTGCAGCGAGGCCCAGCCGGATAGGAGATGGCATAAGATACTGGATATTCATGCTTCCAAATTTCTTTGCCGTTTTTGTTATCTAGGCAAAGCACTCGCTCTGTGCCCTCCATGGACCGTCGCCCGAAATTGTCCACTTTGACATCTGCTTTAGAAACCAAGTCAGTCACGTACACTCGATCGCCAACGACAGCCGGCCCTGAATAGCCCCCGGCAACTGGCGAAGTCCAACTCGGCTTGAGGCTACCCGGTTTGAAGCTCTGAGGTGGCTTTGCAATATTCCAAACGTTATCGCGTTTGGGACCCATCCACTGCGGCCAATCCTCCGCTCGACAATCGGAGGTTACGCTTGCGATGCTAATACTGCAAAGAGTAAGTAAACACTTCCATTTTATTGAACACATCATCTATCGGAATCCTCGCAAATCGTAGTCTGCATGTAAAAAGGCGGATTGGGGACTCGACAATTGTAACAAAATCGATCGTCATCGCGATTGGATCAAAGCCTATTGCCTGCCGGCGAGCAATATTAGCCCGTCTGATTGCAAAAACGCTGCGATTGTCTCATAATCCGAGCTCCTCCTTGACGAGCTGAAGGCAATAGCCCATCGAGTCAGTATTATCGCCATCATATCAATCGACCCAATCCGTCAATCCAACTTGAAATGTGCCGTCGCTCTTGGCTTGTCCACGAGCCATCATCGGCGTGTTGAATTGAAGCTCCATGTTTCCGTTTGCATCCACAGCGATCAGCCCACCGGAATCCGTTGGCAACGTGTTCTGGATTGCAGCCTTCACCGACGTGCTTAGCGACTCGCGCAGATACTCCATTCGCGATGACACTGCCGAGGCGATGTGGTGTTTGATATAGAGTTCACCGACACCCGTACAGCTGACTGCACAGGTGCTATTCTTTGCATAGGTTCCGGCCCCGATGATGGGAGTGTCACCAACCCGCCCAAAACGTTTCCCGAGCAAACCGCCTGTACTGGTTGCTGCGGCTAGGTTGCCATATTGATCGCGAACAACGCATCCGACTGTTCCCAAATAGAATAGTCGATCATCGCCGCCGTCATGATCATGTTTGGATGTCGCTCCCCCTTTGGCCGCTTGCTTCTGTTTCCATTTTTCCCAACTTTCGGTTTGCTCTCGAGTCTTGAAATAATCAAGAGACTCCAACGGCAATCCAATCTCTTTGGCAAACAGATCGGCTGGTTCTCCACACAAAAAGACGTGAGGCGTTTTGTCGCGTACGGCACGAGCAAGTCCGATAGGGTTGCGTACTTTGGTTGCACCGGCGACGGCACCGCAACTTAAATCTGAGCCATCCATAATACTCGCGTCTAAAGAAACTTCGCCGACACTATTGAGAACGGATCCTCGTCCCGCATTGAAATTGGGGTTATCTTCTAGAACTTGAACTACGGCCTGAACAACGTCGATGGCTGCTCCCGATTTTTCAAGCATTTCGGTCCCTTTCTTCAATGCAGCTCTTAAGCCGTCGATGCGATCCTGAATTTGTTTTTCGTTCCACCGGCCTGGCTCGCCTCCGGCACCGCCATGGATGGCGATCGACCAAACCGATTTGTTCTGTACTAGTTTCCCGATTGGGATTTGCTCATTCATACTGAGGCTGATCTGCTTGCTTATGTGCGGAATGAAATCGTCAGGTCTCGCTGAATTGCAAGCCACCGCGACAAGGAATAGAATCGCAATTCGGAGGGGGAGTGGTGCAAAGAGGGTCACTGCGATTGCTATCCTAAGTATCTGCGGATTGGGCTGTCGATGTCTAGTTCGAATCAGCCTGAGGACAGGCTGACCTAGGTGGGGCCTAGTATCTAGGGATTTGAGGGTCGATCTCTAAGCTCCATTGATCGATGCCGCCAGTCATGCTCGTTGCATCCGGATGACCGTTTTGGCGGAACCAGTTTGCAACACGGAGTGATCTACCGCCATGATGGCAGTAGACGACAACGCGTTTACCATTGAGAACAGAAAGAGCGTCGGAGGAAGGGGGCCATTGTCCCATCGGCATCAAGATGGACTTCTCGATTTTTGCGATCGCGTGCTCTTTCGGCTCACGACAATCGACCAAGACGATAGATTGGCCACCATCATCCGTTCCCGACTTAAGCCAAGAATGGACGGAATGAATGTCTATTTCAATGTTGGACACAGATGCTCCAGTGGTGCAATTCCCGAGGATTGGACCGGAGAATTAGAACTCACTTCATTCCTGAATGCTAGTACGAGCTGCCAGCGTTGCCCCCCGGGCCGTGTAACTGAAATCGGGAAACCAACTGTCCGGTCTATTTCGCAGTCGTTGATTGATTTGGTTTTAGCGATGAGTGAGACGGTTTTAACGACCATTCTTCATCAAAGAAATCGGCGTCCGCGATCTTGCCTGGGTATCGCGAATCGGGTGGAGTGGTCACGTCGACGATTGCCCAGTCTGGCAGCTTGGGGATCTGCCTTGCGTTGTTGAGATAATCGTATTCGCGATATGTGAAACCGCTGTTAAGAACGACGTAGCGGTCGGGATTCAAAGGGTTGGGATAGATCATTACTGGAACGTGAGTCAAGGCATCGAATCTTCGATTCCCTGCAACAACTTGTTCCCGATTCCATTGGATTGGGAGTTTATCGGCGATCTTCGCCAGCGTTGGATTGCTTTGCGAATCGCCCCAGAGAATCAAGTTGTAGTTCTCGATATCCGCTGGAGTGAGCTCGTCCGACGACTTGACGATTGCGTCCCCACGCATTTGCCGATGCCATTCACGAACCGCGCGATTGAATTCAGCCTCGACCCATTGATCCACTTTTGGGTGATGTCCACCACCGGTTGGTCTCACAAATAGAAATGGTCCCATGAAAGCGTCGTCGATGGGTCCTTGTATTCCATGCTTTTTTCTAAGTGCTGTCGATGGTACTTCGATGGGTGAAACCTGCTGCCATTTGCTTGCAACCTTTCGAAGGCGCACGCCCCAAGAAAAATCGGATCGCCTAGCAACACGAAAAGTTTGGACATCCACTGAGACATTCATTGCTCTTGAGTTCAATGGGATACTGTTAGCATCGAGATCAATGCTGAGATCCGTAACATTGTTAACCGACAACCGCAAGTCTCCGACGCTTGGCGAGCCAATCGAAACGGTCGCGGGAGACCAGTGTTCTTCTAAGGCATTGATGGTGAGCCAATAAGCTTGGTTGTATCGAAGGGTTGTCGTCGTAAAAGAAAAACCTTTAGGCGGATCCGTAGATCGCATTCCATCGAGGATCGCCAATCGTCTTTCGATTTCGATTCGCGCCAGCGTGTCCACTTTATGGGCCGTCTTCGGGGC
>JANLRK010000115.1:0-3899 GCA_031361585.1 Pirellula sp.
CCCTTATGGCAAATGGGCAATCGCTGCAGCCATCGATCGCGATGCGAAGGGGCCAGCTTGGGGTTGGGGAATCATGGAACAGGTCGGACGCACCAACTACGCTGTGTTTGAACTCGCACCTGACACACCACGGAGTCTAAACAGACAGTTGAAACTGGTGTTGAAGCAGAACTTAGACAACGTTAAGCATAACATCGGAAGATTTCGTATCGCGGCTACCAATGCCTCGCGTCCAGTTACCGCATCAATGGGTGTGCCGTTGGAGATCGAAAGTATTTTTCAAGTTGCTCCATCTGATCGTACGGAGGCACAACATGAGCAAGTTGCAAAGCATTATCGAACCATCGCACCTGAGCTTCAAGCGGAACGCAATCAGTTAGAGCAAGTAACCAAGGAGCTCGATCTACAGGACAAGAAAGTTCCTCGTACGCTGGTCACCAAGCGTGTCGAGCCAAGGCTTATCCGAGTCCTCTCGCGAGGCAACTGGATGGACGAGTCTGGTGAAGTGGTCGAACCTGGTATCCCTGCGGTATTCGGCAAACGAACTCAGGTTGATGGAAGACTGACGCGGATGGACCTCGCAAAATGGATCGTTGCCCCAGACAATCCATTGACGTCGCGAGTAGCCGTGAACCGATTGTGGAAGCTCTTCTTTGGATTTGGGTTGTCCCGCAAGCTGGACGACTTAGGGGCTCAAGGGGACTGGCCCACGCATCCAGAATTGCTCGATATGCTCTCGATGGATTTCATGAATGCAGGTTGGGACCTGAAGCATAGTGTCAAGTTGATGGTGATGTCGGACACCTACAAACAGTCATCCTTGCCAAATGCCGTCGTGTCCGAAAAAGATCCCTATAACAAATGGATATCCCATCAAGGTCGATGGCGACTAGATGCTGAGTTTATTCGCGACAATGCCTTGGCAATCAGCGGACTAATCGTTCCGTCGGTCGGTAACAATAACGGTCGGCCGTTCCAGCCCAAAGGCTATTGGGACTATTTGAATTTCCCGAAACGGGAATGGCAGATTGGAGTCGGCGAGCAACTCTATCGGCGAGGGTTGTATACACATTGGCAACGCCAGTATTTGCATCCTTCGCTCCTGGCGTTTGATGCACCGGGGCGTGAGGAGTGTACGGCAGAGAGAACGCGATCCAACACGCCCCTTCAAGCCTTGGTGCTGCTAAATGATCCTATCTACGTTGAGTCGGCTCGCGCGCTTTCACAACGCATCTTAACGTCTAGCACCTCGACAGACGAGGAAAGAATCGAATGGGCGATTCGAGAGTCGCTTTGCCGTAAAGTGACTAGCAACGAATCCCAGTTGTTGTTGTCTCTATTGACGAAACATCGGGCTGAGTACGCTGCCGACACAGCCTCAGCGGATAAACTCCTTTCAGTGGGTGAGCATCCCATACCGACTGATGCAAATCGCATTGAGCTCGCGGCTTGGACGAGCGTAGCTAGAGCCATTCTGAACCTTCACGAGACCATTACCCGGAACTGAGGTCGAATATGCTTTTGCCATCCTCCATTGGACGCCGATCTTTTTTGCGTAGTTCCGGACTGAGCGTCGGGTACATGGCGCTGGCCAATCTGTTGACACAGTCTTCGGATTCGGGAATGCGTGCCGACGATTCGACCGGTATGCATGGTGCACTAAAAACGTTGCACTACGTGCCCAAAGCCAAACGAGTAATCTGGCTCTATATGGCGGGCGGAATGAGTCACTTGGACACGTTTGACAACAAGCCCAAGCTGGTCGATCTCAATGGTCAACCCATGCCTGAATCGGTGACCAAGGGGCAGCAGATTGCACAATTGCAGGGTGCGAAGCTGAACTGTTTTGCTCCACAACATCCCTTTAAGAAGTGGGGGGAGTCAGGCCATGAGATTGCCACGATTTGGCCAGAGCTCGCAGGCAAGTGCTCCGACGATTTGTGTATCATCAAGTCCATGCATACCGAAGCGATCAATCATGACCCAGCTCATACTTTCATGAATACTGGCTCCATGAATTCGGGTCGACCAGCGATTGGATCTTGGCTACTTTATGGGCTGGGTGCTCAGTCACAGAATCTGCCTGGATTTGTGGTCATGGTGTCGACGGGAAAATTCGGGCAAAGCCAACCCATTGCAGCGAGGCAATGGCATTCCGGTTTCCTGCCAAGTCGTTTTCAAGGGGTCGAATTCAGGAGCACTGGGAGCCCGGTGTTGTATGTAGATCGGCCAAATGGCGTTTCGGCTTCAAAGCAACGCGATTTGGTCGATGCCGTTTCCGCCCTCAATCGGCTTGAAGCGGAGCGAAGCCGTGACCCGGAAATAGAGACACGGATTAGTCAGTACGAAATGGCATTCCAAATGCAAACGAGCGTTCCTGATTTAATGGACATCAGCAATGAGCCTGCTCATGTGCTTGAGATGTACGGAACCAAGGGTGGCGATGGAAGTTTTGGATCGAATTGTTTGCTTGCTCGAAGATTAGCAGAACGGGGCGTTGGGTTCATTCAACTTTATCATCGCGACTGGGACCACCATGGCAGCATCAAGGATCACATCGCTGGAACGGCTGCAGAAGTGGATAGGGGTGCATCCGCATTGCTATTGGATCTTAAGCAACGCGACATGCTCAAGGACACGATTGTCGTGTTTGGCTCGGAGTTTGGTCGAACTCCGATGGCACAGGGCAACGGCCGCGACCACCACTTAGCCGGCTTTTCGATGTGGGTAGCGGGTGGCGGGTTCAAACCAGGCTTCAGCTATGGAGCGACTGACGAATTGGGCTATCACGCAGTCGAAAACCGAGTGTCGGTGCATGATTTGCACGCGACTCTGCTATACCAGTTGGGCATCGATCATTCGCGATTCAGTTACAAGTTTCAAGGACTTGATTCGAAATTGACGGGAGTCGAGCCGGCTCGAGTGGTAAACGAGTTGCTAGTATAGATCTCCCTAGTCAGAGGCGACTGCCAGTAGCATGGCCCCCTGGGCTACGTCGTGAAGCATTTCTGGACGGTTGGGGCTTGGCCTGGGCTGTTAAAAAACTGGTATTGACTTAATGATTTGCGAATCTACCTCATTCGATAATTATTCCGCTCCTAATCCGATGTGGATTGCTTTTATCCCGATAGGGATTTCAGATAGTAGCCGGGGGTCGCCGCGACGCGGCGCACCCCCGGAGGAACGAAAGGACACGCGAATGACCCTGAGGGGCTGAGGGGGTTGAAGAATCTTCGATCCCGTCAGGATCGGAACGCACTGCACGAATCTTTTTCCGGTGGTGTCGCTCCGCTCAACCACCGGCTACTTTCTGATATCCCTCCGGGATAGAAGTTGCGCAACTCTTAATACTCCACAACCCCAGTTTTTTAACAGCCCAGGCTTGGCCGGCTTGGCCCCACAGTGTGGAGCAAACCGGAAAATCGTCGGTTCCGACTAGGGAAAATTGTCGGTTGCGCCTAAAAGACGGATGAATGCGGCCTCGTTAGTTAGAAGCAGCCTTTATCGCGCCTGGAAGGCCTACTTCGAATCCATTTATGGCCTAGAGTTGTTGTCAAAGAACCTCGTTGCGCTTACCTCTTTTGAGCTTTTTCCACATGAGCCGATCCAATAGTCAGATCGATTTATCTCCCAGACAGGTGTTCGGTATTATCGCCTTCGGATTGGCAGGGCTTTTCATTGTCTACCTCGCGATGGCCGGAACCTTCTCCGTAGCAGCGCACGAGCAAGCGGTCGTACTTCGGTTTGGAAAGTACCTTCGTACGGATGGCCCTGGCCTGCATTTCAAAACACCCTGGATCGATGAGCGATTCATTGTCGACCAGGGAGAACGCTCGTTGCGATTGCCTCATTCTGAAATCGATCGTCCGGGTTCCAATCAAAACACCTCCAAAGGCATC
>JANLRK010000146.1:0-6562 GCA_031361585.1 Pirellula sp.
GATATTGATCGCCAGCCGGACTCGATCTTTGACTTCGTTGTCGATAGCGAAAGACACAGTTTTTCCTAACAAGACGCGTTCAGGTAGATTGAGTACGCGTGTCTCTTCATTGAGGGCTGGAGCGGGGAATCCAGGCAATGCACTTCGAACAAGTTTGGGCCTTGAAAGCAAGAGCATTTGAGTCGTCCGTGACTCGGGGGAAGAGTATGTCCGGAGCTCTGGTGGCGCGTCAACATCAGTTTCCCTGAATAATGGATCTTCCCCTCCTCACTTTGAATAATTGATTGTACTCTTTAGGTCGGAAAATAATGCGACGGGCGTCTTGAAAGAAACTCTCCACGCTCGGGCAAGCGTATCTGCATTCGCCAGAGCGTGGCCAAATAACACTTAACACTGACAATTCCATGTTTGAATTCCTGCCGATTGCACCACCCGACTCGATTCTCGGTCTAAGCGATTCCTTCACGAACGATCCTCGTTCCAACAAGATCAATTTGACGGTCGGGGTATTCAAGGACGAGCAGGGCCGAACACCGATTCTCGCAACCGTAAAAAAGGCGGAGGAAATTTTGCTTCGCTCTGAAACAACCAAAAGTTACATGCCGATCGAAGGGCACCCTGGCTACCTGAAAGCCGTCGTCGATTTGGTGTTCGGCAAGAGCATCGAGCACGCGCGAGTCGCGGCAGCCCAAACACCTGGCGGAACAGGTGCTCTCCGCGTAGGCGCCGATACCGTCGCCAAACATTTTCCGGGCACTCGGATTTGGCTGAGCAATCCAACATGGGCCAACCACGGTTCGATTTTTCAAGCGGCTGGATTAGAGACGCCTGTTTATCCCTACTTATCCGCGGACAAAACTGCCTTTGACTTTTCGGCAATGATGGGCGAACTCAGGACGCAAGGGCGCCGTGGCGACTTGGTCTGTTTGCACGCATGTTGCCACAACCCTACAGGTGTCGATCCATCATTGGAGCAATGGCGAGAAATCAGTGAACTACTAGCTGAAAAGCAAATGATTCCCTTCGTCGATTTCGCATACCAAGGTTTCGGCGATGGGCTGGAGGCCGATGCGTTACCGCTCTATGCACTCTTGGAAAAAAACCACGAAGCAATTGTTTGCAATTCGTTCAGCAAGAATTTTGGCCTATATTGTGAACGCGTTGGTTGCGTCATGCTGGTTGGCAAAGAATCGTCCACCACGGAAGCGGCCCTGAGTCAGCTTCGGCAAGCGGTCCGCTGCAGCTACAGCAACCCGCCGCGGCATGGAGCTGCGACTGTTGCGACAGTGCTCAATGATCCAACGTTGCGTGCCGAATGGCGGGCAGAAGTCGACTCCATGCGAAACCGTATTTCTAAGATGCGGGACATGTTCATCGCCGGAATGAAGGCAACCAACGCCAGCCGAGACTTTAGCTTTTTAAGTCGTCAGAAAGGGATGTTTTCCTACAGCGGTCTGAACAGCATGCAAGCCGATTGGCTAAAAAAAGAGCGAGGCATCTACATCGTTGGCACAGGGCGTATCAACGTCGCGGGTATGGCGACGTCCACTATGCAGACCCTATGCTCTGCGATTGCTGAGTGCATTCATGCGACATGATTTCGGTGCATCGTAGGTCGTGTTGCATGGCGATAAGGGGGCAAAGCTACCGTAATACATCAACTTCCACTCGCCCTACTGTCCTTACTGTGTAGGAATTCAGAACAGACAAAAGAAAAGATCGGCCCACCGAGCCGATCTTTTTTGTTTTAGGAAATCCTACTGATCCGTTGTTCCTACTACGGACGAAAAGCTTTTTTCGACGGTTGGTCATCAACGGACATCATGCCACCGCCCATGCCACCCATTCCGCCGCCCATGCCACCCATGCCACCGCCCATTCCGCCGCCACCCATACCGCCGCCCATGCCACCACCCATGCCACCACCCATGCCACCACCCATGCCACCACCACCCATTCGGATGATGGGAACAACCAAGTCGCCGACGGGATAAACTCGAACAACGTTGGCCGAAGACTTCTTGCTGGTGATCCTCATGACTTCGTCTTCAATGACGTAAGTCAATTGCAATGGTTCTAAGATTAACTTAAGTGCCGATCGGAAGGAAACCTGTGGAAGCTCAAGCGTGATCGGCTCGTCCAAGGTAATGCTTTCTTCCTCAAGGGCTTTTTCGTCGATAATGATGGGGATGTCGTATTGAGCTTTGAGAATTTTCATTGCCGCTGCCAGAGGAGTCGCGTTGAAATTTACTTCACCCCGTTCGTTGAGCGCTCGGTAAATTTTCCTTTCGGATTCTTTCCCACCAGACAAATCGATCGAACCATATCGCTCGAGTCGACGAGCGCTCAAGGCTTGCCAAACGTCGGCAGGTGGGTATTGAATGGGCGGGTCATCTACAAAGGGAATCAAGAGCGTCTCGTTGATGTAAAGTGAATCCACAAAAGCCCTACTCCTTCTGTTGACGGCGTCTTTTACCAACTGTTGATTGGAGGCCATGTTGGATTCAATGTTGGTCACAATATCAATTGTCGAATTGCGATCGATGGCTGTTATCTGAGGGGCAATCTCATTGTTCGCCGAGGAAAACAGCTGTTGAGCCATGAGTGAATTATAGCGTTCCACCAATTGCTGAACGGTGGCAGTACGACGCTCCGACTCGGCAATCAATCGCTTGGAAGCGGATTGACTTGATTGAACGGCTTCCGTTCTCGATAGTTGCTCTTTAAGATTCACTTCGGATCGAGCTGCGGCTTGAATCGCGGAAGAAACCTGGGACTCGAGTCGGGTTCTCCCCGAGGGATCCAATTCCGTAGCTCGTCGAATCTGGTCTTGGAGAGCCTTGAGCGAAAGCTTGGTCGCGGATGGATCGCGACTCTTGCGAGCTTGGGTCAATTCATTTTTGACCTGCGATTCCAACTGTTGCGCGGCAACTCGCCGCATCCCTTCGTCCTCAGCCAGTAAATCGCTGGCATCGGTTAGTTCGCTTAGTCCTCCGAATGGATCATCCGTTGGCGATTGTGCGGAATGGCTCACCCCAATCAGTAACCCGAAACCCAGAAAACAAGAAAACAGTCTAGTTCGTTTCCAGCTAGGGTAAACGAAAACGAAACGAGAGTAAGCAACAAGGCAACGGATCAGCATGAGGGTCCTAATCGACTCGATCGAGTATGAGGACCAAAGACGCAACGTAATCCGTTACGAATTTCGATAGTGGCAATTCACTTTGCGATTTCCCCAGAAGCAACTTGGAATGAAGCATAACCGAAAGCGGATGATTCACATCCGTTAAACCTCGAAGAAAGACAAACTACAGCCCGTCCGGCCGATATATCCCCAATTCGCGAATCTCCTAATAAAAAAATTTGCGTCTAGAAACCACTTGCTTGAAATATTCTCATTGCACCATGAGATTCATTCGTCTCCGAACAATAAAGTGGGGATTTTTCTATCCCACAAGTGCGGTTGCAATCCCATGACCGTCTACCTGCCAAGGCACCCAAACCAACGCGATCAATTTAGTCTTCGTATCCGCTTTGCGAATCGGAATATCGATTGCCTCGAGGGCTAAGTTCTCGACTGAGAACTGACCGGTAACTGTTTCGACCTCTTCTTGGCATTGACGCTCTATTTCTTCTTTGGCAGCCACCAATTCTTCATAGGTTTCTTGCGCTCGCATGACATCACCCTGCTGAGCCGTCACTTTCCCCAGACCCTTAACGGCGCTCGCGGCCTTAGACACATTGCGTTGACTTGCAATTTTGTTTCCCAACAACGCGCCTAATATGGTGGTTCCGATGTTAAAAATGCCCTCGTATTGCTTGGCCTTTGCGTCTTGTTTTTCTTTTTCCAGGCGTTGTTGTGCGGCCAAGATGCGAGCTTGAAACGAGCGTATTTTCTCTCCGAATTTCGTCTTCAGTTTCTGAACCGCCTCGTCGCGTGCCTCCTTCGCCGCATGCGAAAGTTCGATCCGAGCATCCGTTTCGCTCATCCCCGGTGAAGTCGTTTGTTTTATGGCTTTGCAAGTATACACAGTGCATTGCACATGCCTAAAAAAGTAGTCTTTGATCGACTTTTCCCAGAGCGAATAATTTTTGGCCGATGACAATTCCGCTGGCAATTCCGCGAATGCGTAGCCGTCTTCAGGCTGATTGCTAAGTTGCAATACGTCCGGCTCAACCTTGTTCGCATTATCCCAAAGTGGGTCAGGGACTTCGTCTTGAATGTCCACCATGTACTGCACATCTTCCCAGTGATCGACCCCGGCCGCGGATTTAACAAAGTGGATGCTCGACTGACTAAGAATGGCTGGACGGTAGATCGTTTTATTCTTGCCGCCGGCAATCTTAGTCGGAATGAGAAACTTTTCCGTAATGTCAGATGGAATGATTGGCCGGGCACCGGAACCCCTAGCCGATCCGCTGGAACCGGAACCAACCGATCGCGACTGGCCAGACTGTTGAGCAGATTTCTTTTTCTCCGACATCAGTTTGGAGATTTGATCACGGGACAATGGCCCACGCAAAAAAGACAGCGCCCACCTCGATTGAAAAATGGTTGGACCATCGTCATGGACGTTATTCATTAGGAAAACTCGATTGCCAAGAGCCGAGAGCGAGCGTTCCATGGCCGGTCGGTCGAACGCACTACCCTGCTGCATCGAGGCCCCCTCGAGCCCGTCCAAAACGCGATCTTTGTCCCTTTGCGTTTGCAAACGCCCAAGGAACCACGTGCCCATATTCGATAGTCCTTTGTAGTCTAGATCGACAGGGTTCTGGGTTGCCAAAACGATTCCAAGCCCAAACGCGCGGGCTTGCTTTAGCAACGTTAGCATCGGTGGCTTAGACGGCGGCTTGGCAGACGGAGGAAAATAACCATAGACCTCATCCATATAAAACAGAGCCCGCAATGAGCCCGTGCCTGGTTGGGATCGCATCCAGGCAAGCAACTCGCCGAGGAAGATCGTTACGAAAAACATTCGTTCCGAGTCATTCAAGTGAGCTATGGAAATGATCGACAAACGAGGCTTGCCTTCTGCGGTGTAAAGCAATCCTTTGATGTCTAGAGGCTGGCCTTCAAGCCAGCCTGCAAAAGAAGGAGAGGCGAGCAAATTGTTTAGGCTCATCGAAAGCTTAGCGCGATCCGCTGGCGAATAGAACGAGTCTAAATCGATCACCCCGATCTTCTTGATGGGTGGCGATTGTATTTGTCGTATCAGATCCTCAAGACTAAGGTTGTTTCCGTTTTTCCAAGCTTGATCAAAAATGTTGGAAAGAAGGATGTGCTCGCGGCTGGTCAAAGGGTCCGCATCGATACCAAGCAGAGTCAGCAATCCAGACGACGCTGACGCTACTTTTTCTCGCATCGTCTCAGCATCTTCGCGCACAGCCGGCGGAGGCGCATCAAAGCTCTTGAGCACCGTCATCGGTACGCCGATATTACTGCCAGGAGTATAAATCGTGATGTCCACCGAGTCGCGGTAGCGCTGAATTCGTTCCGGTTCCTGTTGCCAATCACTAAGTCCTTTACGCCATCGATTGGCCGTCTCTGAGGCGAGTTCCTCTAGCGGCTTTCCTTGCCGAGTGGCCTCCGCTGGCTCAATCCATTCTTGAAAATCGGACGGAGCCAAGTTGGGAAAGGCCAGTAGCAGATTCCCTAAGTCCCCTTTTGGGTCGATGCAGATGGCCGGCACACCATCAATGGCCGCCTCCTCCAATAAACTCAGGCACAAACCAGTCTTGCCACTCCCGGTCATCCCAACGCATAGCGCATGTGTTACTAGATCCTTCGAATCATAGTTGACCAATTCATCGAGAAGCTTTCGCCCCCTTAGATCGTACTTCTTGCCCAAATAAAAACTACCGAGCTTTTCATAGTCTTGAACTGTAGGCATGCTTATTCTTCCGCTACGTTGACGTAAACTTTCAATGCGGTATTGTCTTCGACAAGCAGTCTCATCATTTCTTTATAGCCGGACAATCCATTGACTGGGCTGGTCAGGATTTTGTGAAGGACGCCTGGAAACATAACTTCGCCAAGAGCTAAGTCCTTGATTCCTGCTTCGAAGTGCTCTCGATTGGCGTTGACGCTCCCAACGAGGAGCTTGTTACCCAACACCCACTCGATGTTGATCTTATCTGATGGAACAGTCGTCAACTCTTTGCCGCCCGTTATGCTCGTCCACACCAGAACACCGTTATGTCCTAAGGCTTCCATCGCATTGAAGGCAATGGATGACGAACCTGTGGCATCAATAATCAAGTCCGCTTTGCCAACCTTCTTTGCAAGCTGTTCCAGGGGCATTTGAGAGCTCGCGATATAGTTCGCTTCCATCCCTTCCACAATCGAACTCTTGAGATGCGGTCCGGCAGCTCTGGCGAGCGTGAACACCTCAAGTCCCTTCAATCGCAAAATAAGTGTAGAAAGCAATCCTATCTGCCCAGCCCCAAGTACAAATGCTCGTTTCGGACTCCAAACTTTCATGCGGCGTTGAGCTTCGAAAGCCTGATGAATAGCTTTCGCGGCACAACTCATTGGCTCCATAAGAACATGTAAATTCTTGAG
>JANLRK010000175.1:0-23752 GCA_031361585.1 Pirellula sp.
CTGCAAATCGCAAAACGACATTTGGAACCTCATGTCTCAAGCCTCACTCCTGGCGCCTGTTCAGTGACGCAGGCGGGATTCGAACCCGCAATCGCGAAGGTTTAAGCTTCGCCGCTGTACCAGTTCACGTACCACGCCAAAGGAAGTTTGAAGTTTGAAGTTCGAAGTGTGAAATTTCAAACTTCGAACTTCACCATTCACACTTCAAGTAGCTCGCCAAGGAATCGAACCTTGTCTAACAGTTTCGAAGACTGCCGTGCGAATCCATCACACTCGCAAGCCATGAACAGGCTGGAGTTTTGAGGCGAGAGGCATGAGGAAACACAGGTCGCGAAGCGACATGCAAAGCCTCAAGTCTCAAGCCTCATCCCTCAAGCCTGTTGCCAGTGGTGCAGGTGGGATCCGAACCCACAAACACTTGCTTCTAAAACAAGCCGCTCAGCCGTTGGCGTACCACACCATTTGATTCAAGCGACCCATACCGGATTTGAACCGGTGATCTCTGCCGTGACAGGGCATCGTCCACTCCTGGCTGGACCGATGGGTCAAAGATAGGCTGTAGCCTTTTCGACTGTAGGCTGTAGGAAGAGATGCCATTGAGAATCGAACTCAAGCAAACGTGCTTTGCAGGCACATCCCGCGCCACGCGGACTGGCATCATGTATTGAACTACAGCCTAAACTGCTAAAGCCTAAAGCCTATTTTAGTAGTCCTGGACGGACTCGAACCGTCGATCGACTGGGTGCCAGTGTTTTCTGATGATTGGGCAGGTGCCTTCGCCGCTGGGCCACAGGACTGTAACAGGCGGGAGGCTTGAGACCGGAGACGTGAGGTTTTGATTCTTACCTATAGCCTAACGCCTCCTCTCCGGCTCTTCAGGCCAGCGCTATACCGTCTCAGCTACCAGTCCATCTGTATGTAAAACGTTGGAAATTGGCACGAAAAAACCCGGTGTCACTTTGCGGTAACACCGGGTTCGCCAACGTTTGCTTCGTTAGTACGGCCGAGTGTTACCTCCGATGTGGATGCCCATCCAAATGGATATTGCGGAGCGCATTCGCGTTTTGCAACACGATACAACCCTCATATCCATTAAATCGTTCGGTCAGTATTGACCTTAGGTAACGGGGCCGTATTGAAGTCATGATCTCGTATCCAGTGATTGATTGCGTTTCAGATTCCTTATCACGCCCAGTTCGAAAGTACTGTGTAGCGTGTACAGGAAGATAGACGTCACTAAGATGAATTGGTTCGCTGAATTTTCTTGGTTCGCAAGAATTCTTCCAACAAGCCAACATCCCGACATACGTATCAACGCCGACACTCAACAAGAGTCTCCACGCTCTATGAACATTATCGAAGAATATTTGAATGCAAGCACGTTCGCCGTGGCCGGGGCATCGCGGGACAGATCCAAGTATGGCAACAAAGTCTTCCGTGCACTCGTGGCTTCCGGCCGCACCGTGAATCCACTGAATCCGACTGCACCCGAAGTCGAAGGCCAAACCGCATACGCCTCGATCGCAGAATTACCCGTGGTCCCTGAGTCCCTATCAATCGTCACTCCGCCACACGTCACTCCGCCACACGTCACTCGCCAACTCATCCAGCAAGCAATCGCTGCCGGCGTAAAGAACTTCTGGATGCAACCTGGAGCAGAAGACGCACAAGCTAGCCTGGCCGCTCGCGAAGCCGGCCTCAACGTAATTGATGACGGAAGTTGTGTACTGGTGCAATTGGCCATCGAAGCGAGAAAGCCACGAAGTTAACTTGCCATTCTGTGGTGCATTGTCGTGCCGTTTTCAAACGGATGACGCCTTGGCTCTGAGCGAGAACATTGGCTCTTTTACTTTCGGTAGTTGCAACGCACCGTCGCGATCGGCGCAGAAGAGTTGAAAGCGATCTCCGTGTCGCTCACGGTGAGTGGCTATGGCGACTTCTGGTGAATTGTTCTTCGCCGACAAGTGCCCCAAGCAAGCCCACTGCAGTTGATTTGCGTCGCAAGCATCCAGAAGCTCGGCAGCATCCTTGTTCGAAATGTGTCCGCGCTTTCCTGAAATACGATCTTTTAAGTGTTGGGGGTAAGGCCCAAAACGCAGCATAACGTCATCGTAGTTGCTTTCGATTAGTACCGCGTCCAGAGTGCCGATGACTTTTTGAAGCCCGCTGAAGACATGCCCCAAGTCAGTGAACAAACCGAATCGCCGTCCGGACTCGATATCTTCGATCACAAAACACACGCCGTCGATAGCATCGTGAGGCGTTCTTAAAGTCTCGATGCGCAGCGAACCAATTTGAAACGGTTTACCAGACACGAAATAATTCGGACTTCCAATGCAACCAGTCGATGGCTTCGCTCGAGTCGCGTTCCAAGTTCGTAGATTCGCGTAGACAGGTAAGCCGAATTTACGGTGAAACACGCCGACGCCGTTGATGTGATCGGAGTGTTCGTGTGATAGGACCAATGCATTGCAGTCGCGAATGTCGTGGCCATATTCGGCCAAACGCGATTCGGCAATGCTTCCGCTGATGCCTGCGTCAAAGAGCAAGCATGTTTCGCCACTTCGTACGAACACGCAGTTGCCGGCACTTCCTGATTGCAATGTAATGACTTCCATGGCAGAATTGTAACGGGTCCAACCGCAGAGAGAAAGTAAGGTTAATAATTAGCGTCTGAGCACACTCTAACAAGCTACCAGCAATCCATCTTCAACAACAAGTTCGACAGTTTGTACATTTGCATTCGGTTGATTCAACTCACCTCGCAGAATCTTGACATTAGATGAGGCGACGATGCCGAGCGAAATTCTGTTGCCTTGGATCTTCACGACTTCCACAGTTATGTTGCCATCGATAACAAGCTTATCACCGACTTTGCGACTTAAAACTAGCATTTTGATTCTTCCTTGAGTTCGATTGCTGCGGCGGTCTTGGCGTTGTTGGTCTGCCGCGTCCCAACACGATTCATAATCAGCAGCGCCGTGACAACTTAGGTCAAAGTGGATGTGACGGACATAAGAATGGGCTGAGATAGTAGCTGTAGAAGTGATTTCTGCTCGGTGGAAACGAGAGTTCGAGTTCAAGTTGCATGGCTGGTCTCAAAACGGTCAATGTTTGCTAGATAACGGCCAATCGAGTAAGATCATCAAAGGAAATTTCAGCCTTTTGGGAGCTTGGCTATGTCGACAACAGATTTACCATCCGAAATTCTCGCACTACCGGTGGAGGATCGTATCCAGCTTGCTATGTCAATATGGGATAGCGTTGCAGAAGAGACACCGCATCTCTCCGAAGAAGACAAGCAGTTGTTGGATGAACGACTTCGAGAGCACCATAAGAATCCAAATGCTGGAGACAGCTGGGAGGTAGTGCGGGCCAGACTCTGGAAGGACAAATGACCTTCCAATTGATCGTTAGGGCGAAGGCCGAAGAGGATATTGCATTTGGCCGTGACTTCTACCACGACATTCGTCCGAAACTGGCGCGTGATTATCTGTTGGAAATCGACAGGTGCATCGAGTTGATTCTTTCGAACCCCTTGGGTCGAGCCACAGCATTTAAAGAGATTCGACGTTTGCATCTGCAGCGATTTCCGTATGTTATTAGTTACATTGTTGAGGGTGAATTAATCGTCGTGATTGCCGTCACCCATAACCGACGGCAATCACGCGAATGGAAAAGCCGTTTAACTTAGAACGGTGCATTCTCGTCAGCGAATTGGTTCGTTGAAGCCGCAGCGATCTGAATGCGTCGATTGAAGTAGACGTTGGTGTAGACGGCTACTATTCGATGAAGTCCGATTCGGTTCAAGACAACAGTTTGGGATAATCTTGGAAGTGATGAGGCGTGATATGTCTGAGCCCTTGCTGCCCCGTCCCCTTTTGTTTGTCGTCCCCTTTTGCTTGTCCCACCCAAGAGCGTTCAAAGGGGATCGGTGCTCTCGTCCAGGATTCGATTCGGCAGAAAGATGTTTGGTAAAAGATGAACGCGATCGGCTGACCGGGATCAAAACTCGTTAGTCTTGGTCCTGTTTTTTACCTACGATTTTTCTGCCTGATGCATTGGCGAGCCATTGTGCCGCTACGATCGCGATCTCGCACGGGTTAGGAATACCTTACCAAATCTGCTTCCAATCGACGGATTCAGTGCGGGCTGTTTTCAGGTATTCGCTTATCTTGGCAGCGATATCTGGATGTGCGTCGGCAACATCGGTCTTTTCTCCGATATCGCTTGATTGATCGAATAGCGCAACCGGCGCATTCGGGCTGCCCTTTCGAATGCCTTTCCAACGTCCTTGGTAGAGCGCAGCCTGTTTGAAGCCCCCCTCGTGAAACTCCCAATAAAGAAATTCATGCTGCGATTGTTTGGCGGAGTCGCCAAACAAAGTTGGCACCAAGCTTATTGAATCAAGCCCCGCCGGTATTTTGATTGAAGCAAGCTCTGAGGCTGTTGCCATCCAATCGCCAAAGTATGCGACTTGATCCGTTCTGGTGTTCGGCTTGATTATATTCGGCCACCAGGCAATCAGCGGTACGCGAATACCGCCGTCGGTCAGACTTCGCTTGATGCCGGTATACGGGCCGGATGGATTGAATCGTTTGATATCATGGTTGCTTTCGTTGTGCGGGCCGTTGTCGCTCGTGAATAGGACCAGCGTATTGTCCGCTATCCCAGCTTCTTGAAGAGCAGACAACATCCGCCCCACGTAACCATCTAGCCTTGAGATCATCGCCGCTTGACCTTTATCTGGTTCGGGCCAATCTCTGTCCGCATAGGGACCGAAGTCAGGTACGTGAGCCCCGTTCTTAAGTTCGCGGGTGCGTTCGTTGTTGGCGTGTGGAATGACCATGCTCCAGTAGAGATAGAAAGGCTTCGACTTGTTTTTTTGAACGAATTGGATCGCTTCCTGGGCGAACAAATCGTCGGCAAAGACCTTGGCTTCGGTCGCATAGCCAGCTCCGTTTTCGCCTATGGGTTTAATAACGTTGGGCAAATCGATTTTCGTTTCGTTCCGCCACAAGAAACCAGGGAAATGGTTGTGCGCATGGCTCTGATTCAAGTACCCAAAGAATTCATCAAAACCATGTTTGCGAGGCAAGCCACAGTCGGCTGGGCCAGCGTCCCCAAGTCCCCATTTGCCGATCAATGCCGTACGATAGCCAGCCTGTTGTAGAACCTTGGCTACGGTGACATCGTCGGATTGCAATGCCTGAGCGGTAGGGTTTTTCTGTCCTGCATTCCCGCGAACGCGAGTATGCCCGTGGTGCATACCGGTCATAAGGACACTTCGTGAAGGTGCACAAACCGTTGCACCCGAGTAAAAATGAGTGAAACGCAAGCCTTCACTGGCCATTCGATCCAGGTTCGGGGTCGTGATTGTTTTTTGGCCATAGCAACCAAGATCACCATAACCCAAATCGTCCGCCATGATCCAGATGAGATTGGGTTTACTTGGGGGATCGGCTGCCTGTACTTGCAATGCTAAAATGAGGCAACAAACCGCAACGATGAAGCGACTCAAAGCGAACCCCAACTTGAAAGGAATTTTGAGGGGATAGTCATAGACCAAGAAAGTCATGGTGAATTGCATTTTACACGACCAATGGTTAGCTGTCGCCGTAGGTGAGACCGGTTTTTGCGTTTTCGGCATCTAGCATTCAAAGCACCTCTCGGGGATATTGAGTCATCAGTCGTTGAGGCGAACGGTACTGTTAGGCACACGGCCCAGGGGGCCATGCTACGGGTAGATTTCAGCCTGTCGCTCGCAAAGAAGCGGATTTACCCAAGTAGAAATGACGGAGTTGTATTCGATGTCGCGTTCGGCAGCCCTTAGTTTAATTGCTTTGATGATTTTAATGTTGGGCTGCATGCCGATAGGCAAAGGTGCGGTTCCGATCTGGAAAGCCAGAGTCGTCGCTACATATCCGCATGATCCGGATGCCTACACGCAGGGGCTCGTGATCGACAACGGGAAAATGTTTGAAGGGACCGGCAGATACGGCAGTTCCACGCTGCGTGAGGTAGATTACAGGACAGGATCCGTACTGAAGTCCCTTTCGCTCGACAAGCAGTACTTTGGTGAGGGCATAACGATTCTCGATGGCAAGTTATATCAGCTTACATGGAAGAACAATTTTTGCCTCAAATACGATCTGAAGACCTTTCAGTACGAAGCGTTTTTCCGATACCCATATGAAGGCTGGGGATTGACGCACAACGGGAAGGAATTGATCGTGAGTGACGGCTCCTCCGACCTTCGATTCGTCGATCCGAGCAATTTCAAAGAGCTGCGCAAGATATCGGTCAAGGATGGGGCCATTCGGATCAAGAATTTGAACGAACTCGAGTACATTGATGGAGAGATTTGGGTGAATATTTGGTATGAGGATCGAATCGCGCGCGTCTCGCCGGAAAACGGCAAGTTGATTGGCTGGATCGACCTTAGTTCTCTCTACCCTGAGAGCCAGCGCCAAAACCGGGATCAAGTGCTGAATGGGATTGCGCAAGATCCGGACAGCAAAAAGTTGTACGTCACTGGAAAAAACTGGCCCAATCTCTTTGAGATCGCTATTGTAAAATGATCAAGTGCTACACGGTTTAGGCAAACAGCATCGCCGCTCGCCGCAATTGTTCTAGAATTTTGTCGGTCGTGGCCTTGTGAACCGTGGCCATGTTGATCGCTCTATTCTCAGGGAGATAATCGTTGACTTTTCCGCGGGCGATATCGCCGATGAACTCGGCAATGCTCTCCCTGGTCCGACTGCCATCGATCATTGGGACGACCATTCGGGTCAACGGGTCAGCATTGAACATCGTGTGCAGCTGCGTCGTTAACAGACTTCCTTGAGTAGCCTGCAGACGAGCCAATGGCGACACGGCCGGTTTGTCGGAAACCTTCATTACAAATCGATCTGGAAGGAAGCGCAAAGCCACGTCACCGCGCAAAACCAAATGCAACATGCTCGAGTTCACGAGATTTGCGATCGACGCTTGTTCGCTTTCGCCCACAGACAATCGCTCAGCGAGTTTTTTAACGGTGCGATCGCAAATTTCTGAAGATGTCAACGATCCCGGCCATGCTTCCGATAGGGCGAACAGCATTGCCTGGATCGCCAAGTCCTTGGTTTGAATGGTTTGTCCGTTTACACTTCGAAATACGATCTCCACCTCGGGGTTTAGGTTGTTCCATTGGTTTGCCCCATCCACTTGAAATCTACCGGCGAAGCGACCTCCATCCAATCGACTCGGATTGAGCAGTCTATCTAAGTTGCGATCCTGATGGCACAGCAATGACTGCCGAAACATTCGATTTGTTGCAAAGTCCATATACTGACTTTGTTCAACCAAACTGGTCGTCAACTTTTTCAGCGACTCAACGGCGTTCGGGGGCAGATTGCTCGTGATCATCGTTGCAAGAATCGCTTCGCCAAGGAACTGCAACTGATAACGCGATGCCATCTCCATGAACTGGTAGAAAAACATCGGCCAGTTGTTTTCCTCCAGATGTTCGTGAAATAGGTACGATTCCGGATTCTTCGCTAACAGATCCAGTTCGTATTTTAGTGTCTGCGCATAGGGTGTGTTTTGACCTTCGGTGCTTTGCAGCATGAATGCAAGGAGAGCTCGCGCTTGTTGGATCCTGCTGGTAGGGTCGGACAGTTGTGACACATACGGCAGCATCATCTGTCGAACCAATCCTCGCGTGAACCAACCTGGATAAGCGTTGTAGCTGATGTACGCTACCCCGTCGACCGACAATCTGTCTTGACATATCTGAAGTACGCAGAGTTGAGCTTCAGGTGGAATCCACGAAAATACGCCGTGGCAGAGGATATAGTCAAATTGGCCAAAGGACGCGTCGATGCATTGAAAATCCATTGCGATGAGTTTTAGGTTTGTTAGCCCTAGAGCGTCGACCGTTCTTTGTCCGTCGGCAATTTGCCTTCTTGAGAGATCTACGCCAACGATTTTCGCATTGGGCATTTGCACTGCGAGCGGAATGGCATTGCCACCATTGGCACAACCGAGTTCCAAGATCGATGCGTTGTCCGGGATAGGTGCATCTAAACGAAACAGCTTAGCAATTGAATAGAGATGGTCCGGATGCATCGCTGCAATCGGATGACTTGGATACGGAACATCATCATAGGAGGTGGATGTTAGCTTCTGTGATTCAGGAATTTCAGACATCGTCTCAGAAATACCTTGACCAATTAGCGTAAGGGCCAAACCCCGGGGTGTTAGCGAGCGACCAGACAGCTGCGGCCGTGCCGCTAACTGACGGACTTGTCGAAAAATCTATCATATCGGAGGCACTTAGGCTTACCTAGGGGGGCACTGTTCTCCTAAGATAGCGGCTCTTTGCAACAGCAAGTGACTTACGAACAGAGGACAAGGAACCGCAACAAATGATACGCGTGGGCTTGGTTGGCATTGGCTTTATGGGGTGGATACATCAGCTTGCATATCGCAGGAGCACGCATGCGAGACTCGCTGCATTCTGTTCGGGCGATGCAAAGAAACGCGCGGGTGATTGGCGAGGAATCCAGGGAAATTTCGGCCCGCCTGGCGATCAAATTGCTTTGGACGGAATCGAAGTCTTTGAGTCGTTGGAGCAAATGCTGCGTTCGCCCAATATCGATGTCGTCGATATTTGCTTGCCACCGCACCTGCACGCCTCTGCAGCGGTAATGGCCTTGGAGCATGGCAAAGACGTGTTGTGCGAAAAGCCTCTTGCGCTTCATTCCGAGGACTGCTTTCGTGTTATGCAAACGGCAAAACAATTGAATCGAATGGTGATGGTTGCGCATGTGCTTCCTTACATGGGTGCCTTTGCATTTGCTACGGAACTTGTTGCCAAGAATACATATGGCAAACCCATTGGAGGGTACTTTAAGCGAATTATTTCCGACCCGACTTGGCTTCCAGACTTTTATGTGAAAGACAAAGTAGGTGGACCGCTGGTGGACCTGCATGTCCACGATTTGCATTGGATTCAGTTGCTATTCGGCAGGCCAAAGGGAGTTCATGCGGTAGGACGAATGCACGGAGATGTGGCGAAGTTCGTTCACGTTGTCTATGACTTTGGGAACTCAGAAGTGGCCGTCGCTAGCACCTCCGGGGTAATTGATGGGCCAGGTAGACCATTTACACATGGCTTTGAACTTCATCTCGAGAATGCAACACTGCAGCACGAATTTGCGGCCTTTAGCGATTCGGCAGAAACGATGCCGCTCAAAATCGTGACTCGCGAGGGACAAGTGATTCGCCCTGCGCTTCCGGCGAGCGATGATGTAGATGCGTTTGTTGCTGAAATCGATGATATGGCGGAAAGTGTACGAACGAGAAACATTGCCCCGCGATTGGATGGGATGCTTGCGGCGCAGGCTGTCGATCTAGCGATTACAATACAAGAGCAACTCGCTGCCCGGCAATAGATAGGTATCAACGTTGTGAGTGTCGAGACGCTAGCCGCCGGTATCCCGATTCCATTTTCGCTACCATTTCCTTCACCCGCGGCTAAACAACTTCAGGAATTTTTGAATGATCTTCAAGGCTCGTTCGATTGCAGACTGCTTTTTGTTTCTAGGACTAGTGACAGTCTGTAGCCGATGCAATCCAGCGAGCGCCCAGGAAATCGAAAACGGGATCGTGGCGACCCCAAAGGTGGTTCGGAATGAAAAGGGTTTGTACGAACTGGACACGCCGCGATTGACGCTCGTCACCGACATTCCCATAGATGACGAGCTCAAAAGTTGGCCATCATTGCTTGAGCAAAGTATCGAGCAATGGCAGCTCTATTTTGGGGTCGATGCGAAGCGGATGGCAGGGTTGCATGTTTCTGCATTTCTCATTGGAGATCGCGAACGACTTAGGCAGCTTGGGTTGCTGGATGGTGTTCCCGGTTTTGATGAGGGGTACCAGTTCGGGAATCAGATCTATTTGCGTGAACAACCCACCACCTATTATCGACGCCATTTGTTTTTACATGAAGCAACGCATTGGATCATGTGGAAGCTATACGGTGGTGCAGGTGCGCCTTGGTTTATGGAGGGGATGGCAGACCTGCACGGCACGCATTCCATGAGGGACGGAGTGTTAAAACTAGGCGTTTTGCCATCCTCACCAGAACAGGTTTCAGGCTGGGGGCGTTTGCGGTTGATCGAAGATATGCTCAAACGCCGCCTTGCACCCTCGATGTCCGAGATTTTGGCGTATGGAAATGACCGCACGGACCACGAGATCCGTTATTCATGGAGTTGGGCAGCTTGCGTCTTTTTTACCCATCATCCTAAATATGGTCCGATATTGAAGGAATTGTATAGTCAAAAACTCGACTATTCGGATTCTCTTTCGTTAGCGTTCAAGAAGCGACTTGGTTTGGAGTGGGATGACGTACAAGTGGATTGGAATGCATTCGTCTCCGATTTGGATTTCGGTTATGACTTTGAGCGGTCAATGGTAATTCACAGTATCAGACCGGCAGCGAAGAACTTGAACCAAGGTGATTTCGCAAGGATTCAACTCGCATCAGACCGAGGCTGGCAATCGACGGGTGTCATGGTCGAAGTTGGCAAACCGCTTCTCATTTCTTGTTCTGGCGGATATATCATTCGAAAAACGATGGGAGGAGAAAGTGCGAATTGGGACGCCGATCCAAGCGGAATCACGTATCGGTATTACCGAGGGAACCCCTTAGGATGCGTCATTGCTAGTGTGGTTTCGAATGGCGAGTTTGAACAGACCCGACGCTGGCAGACCATTCGGACTGGCAGCGAGAAAGTAATTGCAACGTCCAATTCGGGCGAACTTTTTTTAAAGATTAACGAGCCTTCAAATGGACTGTGGGACAACGCAGGGGAAGTTTCCGTTGAGATTTCAGTAACAAAGCCGTAAGCTGATGAGGTAGTTTATTCGGGTTTCGACAACGCAAGATTTTATGATCCGTATTTAACGACATAAGACAGCTAAATAATTTTTTGATAATCGACGCTTCTAAGGCTTTTGCTCACTGGACCTTGTGACATGCGCGGCTCATAATCCTAATGAGTTGGTTGGCGTTATCGATTGCGATGGATTTGCGGGTTGGAGGGTTTGTCATGCCTATTCCCCTTGTCAATCGGCAACAATCTTTGGCGCAACCCGACATGGGTTTGAAGTTGACGTAGGCTTCGCCCAGACCCACCCCTCTCGGGCTGAGCCTGCCTACCCGTATTTCCGCGGGCGTTAGCCGCGAAAAAAACAATGCGTTGAATTGCGCGGCTAGCGCCCGCGGCTCGTTTGGATTTACGTTCATTAACTTTCTTGGAACAATCGAATGAAACTGGATCGTCAATCATTGATGCGATCTCTGACGCTTCTCGCAGCGTTTGGAGCGAGCTTACTTCCGTGGCAGACTGTATTGGCACAAGATGCACTTGCAGCCGCCACAACTTCAGCTGCACCCGCACCTGAGTATCCTCCGTTTGAAAAAGTCACCGAAGGGTTTGTCAAGGCCGATTCGAAGTCGCCTGACAAGCAATCGTTGTGCGGCGTATGGACAAGAGAAAAAGACGGGCAAATGCTTTTGGAATTGCCAAAAGATTTTGCGACCAAGAAGTATTTTATCGCGTTGACGGTTAGCAGCGGTGATCGCTTTGCAGGACTTCAATCCAACGATTTTTATGTTTACTGGCGTCAATACAACAAACGCCTTGCGCTGATCGTACCGAATATGGGCATTCGCTCGAATGGCGAACCTGAATCGAAATCGTCGGTCAAGCGATTGTTTACGGACACGGTGCTCTTGGATGTTCCGATCATTACGATGGGGCCACGGGGTGGCGGACCAGTAATCGATGCGGACGCATTATTCGTTGGAAATGCCGCCAAGTTCTTTGGACCATCGGTTCGTGTTCAAGATCCACAGCTGATCAAAATCGCGAAAGCCAAATCGTTTACTAAGAACGCAGAGCTTGCGTTCGAGGTAGTGGCTGCCGGAGGAAAATTGCAAACGCTGCATTTTTCGTTCAGTGAAGTGCCGGAAGAAAACGGTTACCGACCACGCAAGGCGGATCAACGGGTAGGTTACTTCTTAACAAACTATTCCGACTTAGGCAGTTACGACGAAGATAAGAAACTTGTTCGATATGTCACTCGTTGGCGAATGGAAAAGCGAGATCCAAGTCTCAAGATTAGCCCGCCAGTGAAACCGATCCGCTTTTATATCGAACACACTACGCCAGTCCGATATCGACGATGGGTCAAGCAAGGGATCGAGTATTGGAACAAAGCCTTCGAACAAATTGGATTCTCCGACGCGGTCGAAGTCTACTACCAAGACGCAAAGACTGGCGACAACATGGACCTGGATCCAGAGGACGTGCAGTACAACTTCGTTCGATGGCTCAACAATGATATCGGAACTGCGATCGGACCTAGCCGCGTTCATCCGCTAACCGGTGAAATCCTGGATGCTGACATCATCTTGACTGACGGCTGGATTCGCCACTTCAATTTTCAATACCATGACATGATGCCGGATTTGGCAATGGAGGGCATGAGCGCCGAGACTGTTTCTTGGTTGGGTTCCCATCCGAATTGGGATCCTCGTCTGCGACTTGCACCCAATTCAAATCGCGATCACCTGAAGAGCTACTTTGCAAACCAATCCAAGCTGCCATTCGGTGGTCACCCATTGACCAAAGTGGACACGAGCTTAATTGGTGATCAACCCTACGATGGATTGATTGGCCGAACTAGCCAAGTCAATGGCTATTGCAGCGCGGCCGTCGGCAAGCAAATGGACATGAGTATGGCTCGTCTCGCTTTTGACTTGATGGATGACGAAGGCAATTTGCCTCTGTCGGAGGCGAATCAAGAGGAACCGAAAAAGGTGGAGCCAAAACAAGAAGAACCGAAGAAGGTAGAAGGGGTTAAGGAAGATCCGAAAAAAGAGGAGCCCAAGAAAGAGGAACCCAAAGTAGAAGAAAAGAAGCCTGAAGCAAAGAAACCGGAGAAGGTGAAAGAAAACCTCTTGGACAATATGCCAGAAGCCTTCATCGGTCCACTCTTGGCTGAATTGGTTGCACACGAGGCGGGACATACTCTTGGACTACGACACAACTTCAAAGCCTCGAGTGTTTACACGCTCAAGGAAATCAATTCGGAAGCTGTCAAAGGCAAGAAGACTCTGGCATCATCGGTGATGGACTACATACCGATTAACATGCCCTGTGAAATTGAGGGAGGCATTCGAGGCGATTACACCATGAACGGAATCGGTCCTTACGATTTTTGGGCAATTGAGTACGGTTACACGCCGGAAGAGGCAAAGCTTCAAGACATTCTCAAGCGAACGAGTGAGCCAGAACTTCAGTACGCGACCGACGAGGACACTTCCGGACCAGATCCGTTGGCTCGACGGTATGACTACAGCAAAGAACCACTTGATTATGCTGAGAATCAAATGCGTTTGGTCAAGCTGTATCGTTCGCGTTTGCTCGACAAGTTTGTAAAGGATGGCGAGAGTTGGGGCAAAGCGAGGAAAGGTTACGAGCTCACTTTGGGCGAACAAATGAAGGCCGTAAGCATGATGGCCAACTGGATTGGTGGCGCGACGGTCAACCGTGACAAGAAGGGCGATCCGGGCAACCGACAGTCGCTGGTTCCAGTCGCCGCCGAGCGTCAACGTAAGGCGCTGGCCTTCGTGTTCAAAAACGCGTTCCGTGACGAAGCCTTTGGAATCACTCAGCCAATCTTGGAACGCTTGACAAACGACAAGTGGATCGACGAGGGCATGAGATCGATGGGCGAATCGACATTCCCGATTCACGACCGCATCCTGGGCTATCAAGCCTCGACATTGACCATGTTGATGAATCCAAGCACTCTGCGCAGGGTCTTTGACAATGAGACTTTGGTTCCTGCCGAACAAGATGCCGTTACTCTTCCGGAATTGATGGATAAACTCTATGCGGAGATTTGGTCCGAATTGGATACCAAATCCGAAGGGGAAGTTTCCGCCAGAAAGCCACGCATTAGTTCATGGCGAAGAAATCTTCAACGCGAGCATTTGGAGCGTCTGATTGATTTGGCTATCCCAACCGATTCGAATGCAGTGACCAAACCAGTGACCGCATTATCGCTGATGCAGTTGAAAGAGCTGAAACGAAAGTTGGATGCTACTCTTGAAGGTCGCAACAGCTTGGATTCCTATTCGCTGGCTCATTTGGCAGAATGCCAAACTCGAATCGTTAAGGCAGTTGACGCGATCTATGTATACAACATGCCAATCAGTTTTGGTGGCGGCGGAATGACTTTCTTTTCAATTGGCCAAGACGGGCAACCAGTCAAAGTCAATGATGCGTCCGAGCCAGAAATGCCTTGATTGCAGTTGGAACGATTTGACGCTGCTCGCGCGCGAGTAGTGGATGAGTGTAAGAGGCCCTGTGTTTCGCAGGGCCTTTTTTCATGTCAAACGAAATATAATCTGGACTTCGCAATCCAAACTTGCAATTCGCTTCTTATATCGGATGCTCTCGATATACTTAGTTGTACGTACGATTGTTCTCAAGGTGACAGGAATCGCGACCAGAAGGTAACTCTATGAACGATCACTTGCTTGGTCGAATGGTTTCCAAAGTTGGGCTAGCGGCCGTCCGGCAGATCCGTGAAGGAGCCATTGCGGAAACGCGGACGAACCGTCGGCGTTTGTATCGACAACGTCTTCTGAGAATGGAGTTGCTGGAAGATCGCCGCGTCTTTGCAGGATTCAGCCTGGTTGGATCAGCGTTGCAAATTAATTTGGCGACAAACGAAGCAATGGAAATTTCCTCGAACGGAGCGACTTATGGGTTTGCATTGGCCTCAGGGTCTTGGACCGGCAGCGATGTATCTGGAGCAATAGGAAATGGACAATCCAGACTCATTGCCACCGCAGCATTAGTCACGACGGTCAACGTCGACGACATCGGAACAGGGGACACCGTCTCATTCGCTGATAGTGGTATAAATCCGTATTCGTCTAGTTTTTCCGTTTTGCTGGACAATGCCGCTACTGGCGCTATTGCATTCAATGGTGCTACGTCATTTGTTGGCGGCTCCGCGCTAAGCGCCAGTACCAGCAGGAACATCGTTGTCAACGCGGGTTCAATGGTTACGACCGTACATGGCAATATTTCCATGTCGGCCAATCAGCAGGTCGCCAGTACGATCGGTAACTTCGTTGGCATTGATCTTGATGCTGCGGCAGTTAAAACCATTGGTACTGGCACGCTTAGCCTGGCAGGAAAAGGGGGGACGGCTGGCAATGGAAATTTCGGCATCCGAGTTCGAACCGGTAGCGCGATTGAAACAACTGGCTCAGGGTCTATCACATTGTCAGGCGCGATGGGGACGCTTGCTGACACCTTGGGATTTGCCCTCCAGGTCACGGGTGCCGGAACCACCATCAAGACATCGGCTGGAACGGGATCCATATCACTTATTGCCGATACAATGGACATCACTTCGTCTGGTTCAATTAACGCCGGTGGCAATGTGGCGACACTCCTGCAACGGAACAATGGTGTGGCCATCCAACTCGGAGCTTCGGATAATTCCTCCACGCCGTTGCTTGGTTTGACTGACTCCGAACTCGACTTGATCACAGCCAGCACACTCAATATCGGAAACATCAACAGCGGTGCAATCACCTTCAGTGCAGTCATCAGCCCAGCAAACTACAAGACACTTTCGTTCGGCAACAATGTAACGTTCGCGGCTACATCGGGCTTCACCGCGGATGTCGGTCCGACAGCATCCAATTATGAGAGAATCACAGTAGCGGGCACCGTTACCGTCAATGCCGGTGCAGTACTGAGCGTTTTTCCGATTGGCGGCTTTATCGCGGCGACCGGCGACATTTTCACATTTATTGGAAACGACTTGGCAGACCCCATCTCAGGTACATTTACTGGACCTCCGTTGACCAATTTTCTTGGGAGCATTCTGACCGCGACACAGAATTATTTGGGTGGCTCGGGCAATGATTTGGTGATTGGCACGCTGAACTTGGCTCCGACATTCACAGCAGGAGCGAACGTTTTGGTCAATGAAGACAGCGGACCACAAGTGATCGCCAACTGGGCGAGTGGGATAAGCGCCGGGCAAGGCGAAAGCAGTCAATCGTTGACATTCAGTTTGAATCGAATTACGCCGCCAGTAACTGCGACGCAGACCCAATGGGGAGGATACGCCGGTGGGCCACAGCATCAAGCGATTTCGTCGGTCGCATCGCAGCCGCTCAATGCGATTCGATGGCAAACGCCGGTCGACTTGAGCCCGCAATACTCAGGCACAAGTCTATTGATACACTACGGTTCACCTCTTGTAACACAAGCCAACACGGTTATCGTGCCAGTCAAAACAGGAGCGACCGACGGATTCCGGATCGACGCAAGAAATGGGGCAGATGGCGCTTTGATATGGAGTCAAACCACTGACTATCTTTTGCCAACTCACAATTGGACACCGAGTTATGGGCCTACATTGGCCGTGGGCAATCGGATCTATTTTCCTGGAGCTGGAGGGACCGTCTTTTGGCGAGATAATGTGGACTCCGCCAATGCAACGGCATCTGGTCAAATCGCCTTCTACGGTCTTTCCAACTACAACGCCGACAAGGCTGCATACAATAGCAGCATTAGCATCTCCACGCCGCTTACGGCGGATGCGGCTGGAAACATCTATTTCGGATATCGGACAGCTGGTTCCAATCCTCTTGGAATTACCGACGGCTTTGCACGCATAGCACCGAATGGCACTTCTATTTTCACGTCAGCTAGCACAGCCAGTTCCGCTGCATTCAGCCACACAGTAACCAACGCTGCTCCTGCGGTTAGCCTCGATGGCCAGCATGTTTATGTTGTTGTAAGCACCGAACTAGGATTTGGTCAAGGCAATCTTCTGCGACTCAATAGCATTACGCTTGCCGCAGAATCCGGCGTGACACTAAAGGACGTCAAGTCCGGGAACAATGCGTTCATCCCCGATGATGGAACAGCGTCGCCGATGGTCGGGCCGGATGGAGACGTTTACTTTGGAGTCTTTGAAAACCCAGGACAGTCAAACCATTATCGGGGTTGGATGCTTCATTTTTCAAGTGACTTGTCGCAAACTAAAACACCCGGGGCTTTTGGCTGGGATAATACCGCCTCGGTTGTCCCTGCGGTCATGGTGCCTTCGTATCACGGACCATCCACCTATTTGTTGATGACCAAATACAATAACTACGCTAGCACGGGTGGGGATGGCGTAAACAAGATTGCGATTTTGGATCCAAACACCGCCATGATCGATCCAATATCTGGTTCACAGGTAATGCTTGAGGTATTGACCATCGCTGGTGTGACGCCAGATTCAGAATTTCCAAGCAACCCGGTCGCCGTAAGAGAATGGTGCATCAACACGGCGGTAGTTGATCCTGCGACCAAATCGATTCTGGCCAATAGCGAGGATGGAAAACTCTATCGTTGGAACCTAACGACCAACACATTCACACAGGTAATCACACTGACGTTAGGTGTTGGCGAAGCGTACACACCAACATTGATAGGTGCCGACGGTGCGGTCTACGCTATCAACAATGGGATCCTTTTTTCAGTTGGATACAGCATCAACGATCTGAATAGTGGGTTGTTCAGCGTTTTGCCGGCTGTCGATCCGGTGACGGGTACACTTAGCTTTACGACTGCAGCCAACGCATTTGGGACCTCGCAAATCACGCTCGCGCTTAAAGATAATGGCGGCACAGCCAACGGCGGCGCGGATACCACCACCCGTACATTTGCCATTAGCGTTCAGGGGATCAACGATGCACCCGCATTGACCCGATTGAATCAAGCTGTATCCGGTGACGTGTTGACGGCCCTCGCCAACAATGGAACCTGGAGCGATGTTGATTCTCTGGCCGTGTCTCTAACCGCTTCGTTGGGGACAGTGATAAAGAACGGCGATGGTACTTGGAATTGGTCTTACACGCCAACCGCCGTGCAAAACAATCAATCCGTAACGATCACGGCGGACGATGGAACGAATTCGACAACGGTCTCGTTCACCATAACCACCGATAGCAAGGTCTACTACAAGGGTTCTGCGTATGCTGGAGTCAGCCTCAACGCAGCTCTCGACACATCGAAAGCCTTGGTGCTGTCGGGCACGAGCCCTCGAACGCTAACCTATTCCAACTTGATCAACACGACTCGCGGGATCAACGGAATCGTGTTGGATATCGCTGGCCTTACAGCTTCTGCACTAAGCGTTGCAGATTTTGGTTTCCGTGTAAGTCCTCAGGGGGTGTTCGATGAAGCGGCCAATCCTCCCAACACATGGGCTGATGCAGCAGTACCCACCGCGATCGCGTTAACTCCGGGCAATGGAAGCACGCCTTCACGCGTCCGGCTCGAATGGGCAGACAACGCAATTGCCAATCGTTGGTTACAGATTCGTATTTTCGCTAATTCAAATACTGGGCTTTCGGCTACAAAAACATATTACCTCGGGCATTTGCTGGCAGAATTGAATGGGGACTTGGCAGGGGCAGCGTACTTTGTGAACAACGCAGACTTGATAATGATTCGGCCTATCGGTGCTGTCGCAACCGTCACCAACATTCGTGATGTCGACAAGAACGGCTTTGTATTGAATGCGGACGGAATTGTCATTCGAAGCTCTTTGATCGCTGGAAAAAGCCTTCGCAATATCACGATTCCAATAGCCGGTTCTGCTTCCGAAGGCACCAACAACGGGAACCGAGACGGCAATGCTTTTCTCGGAGGCTTTTCTGCGCCACTTTTAGGCGACCGGCGGGAATTTGGCTTGGGCCCCCGGCACGAGTTCCGCACGGCCCAGGGGGCCATGCTACATCATTTAAATAACTCGACCAATCAACGAGTACTTAAAGAGCCGCACTTAAAATTCTCCATGATTGCGTCTCCTTCGGATGAAAAGCACAAGACAATCAAATCATCGAATGAGCCGACGTCGGCTGGACTTCGAAACCCATCCAGTCGAATGGATAGTCATCTCATTGACGATTTTTATGCTGAGCTAGCACGACTCCATTGGTTGCCATGGCGCTGATGCTAGCAGCGTCAGCCACGTGCGGGTCAGCCACGTGCGGGACGCTGCTACTAGCGTTCTTTCGGATTCTCCGACATTGTCGAAGACATGCTTTCTAGTGCGTTTTTGCTCACTCGATCCGAAAACTGGCGAAGCGAATCAAGTTCGGGATGGTCACTGGTTTGCCAACCCGTTTTCTCAGCGACCAACAACTCCAAAAGAGTCCCTAACATTCCCGAGGCGAGCGGCGAGCCCTCACCATTTTGCGATCCGGAAACAAAAAGGCGTTCCGGTACGAGTGGCTGTTGACTATTGGAGAGCTTGGCAGCTACTTCTTGCAATGCATAGAGTCGCGGGTCCCCAAAGGATCCAATCTTTCTCAGCAGAACGGCTGCTTCCGATAGTCCGATCTGCATAATTTTTTGGCTTTCTCCGCGCCCGGCCAGCATGCGTTGCCGGCTATCCGCCTCGGCTAGAAGAACCGTTTGTTCCGCTTCCCGTTTCGATCGCTCTAGCTCAGCGTCGGCCATCACAATCGTTTGCTGGGCGGACTTGCGTGCCCTTGCAAGTATCGCTTCACCTTCGCTGTCAGCAATGCGTGCTTGCACCTCTGCATGGGTCAAGGCCGTTTGCCTTTCGGCTTGAGCTTCCGCCGCGTTGAGTTCCTGAAGTTTTTGAGCGGCTAGCTTGCGGCGTTCAAAGGTTTCAAGTTGCTCGCAAGACAACTGCCGCTGACGCAGTTGTTCTAACAGCGTTTCGATCTTGTCGTCACCAGGAGCGTGAACGGGTTTCCCAATAAGTACATCCACGCATTCGATATCGAATGCCCTAAACTTATCTCGCAGCTCTTCGCGGGCTTCCTTTTGAATCTGATCGCGTTCGTGCAACAAGCCGAGCATGGTTTTTCTGTGGGCCACATCTCGGAAGAAAGCGCTCAACATGGGATCGATCGTCTGTGTAATCAGTTTCTTTACATCGCCAAATCGTTGGATGACACTGGGGGCGCGTTCGTAGTCGATATGGACCACAACGCTCAGCGGCAACAACGGTTCATATGCGTCTTTGGTGACCAAGTCGATCGAGCGCAGGCTTTCATCGTACTTGTGAGACTCCGATCGCCCAGTGATCCAATGCAAAACAAAGTTCGTCGTAGGTACGGCAATGATGCTGCCTGCATATCGATTGAATGCGTACTTGCCTGGGCCTAGCGTTTTTTCCCAAACCCCCTTTTCGCCGGGCGCGACTTGCTCCCCGTGACGGAATCCAGAGCCAGATACGTCGTCACCACTGCGTCCGACGTAGCTCACAACCACTCCAACATACCCGATGGGTATTACGGTTTTCGGGTTCATTTCCACAGTCGCAAACCATCGATTGATGAAGTAGGTACCATCGGTGAGCGTCATGTATTGACGACCACGTCGACCACCCGCCTTGAGAAACGCTTCCGCGTTCTGAAAGTTATTGTGAAAGTCTTCCAAGTCCGAATCGCTACCCACGATAGGGGCGATGATCTCATCTGGAGGGAGGGAGGGGCCGTCATGCACAGTGATGACCCCGATCGAGTCGACAGACGTAGGATGATCTGGTTCGGGAGCGTCATCGCTCCGCATAACGGAACCGATAATGACGGGAGCAAATCCACCAAGCGCTGCTAGTTCGTCTCGATACTGCTCTAGCGTCTGAATCTCTTTCCGCGATTGGATAGCCAATAAAGCATAGACTCTCTCGTCGGTAATAACGACAAAAAGTGCCGGATTGATTGCATACACACCTTCACGCAATATCGCACGTTGCCGTCCTCGTTGGCCTTCCGAGAGGAACGCTCGAGCATTTTGAAATGAGTTGCAATCAATGCTTCGCCCAAGCGTTTGACTGGAAAGCAATGGCTGACCGTCGCGGGCGTACACATAACCGATCTTGCCCTGCGATATGGTTACTAGAGGAGCGCGATGAACTCGGAACTGCCATCTCCAATATCCAAAGTGCACGCCACCACGAAGCAATGCGGATTGGAAGCCAGCTTCGCTTTCAATAGCGATAATACCTCCCTCTGGAACAGACCCGCTTCCGGACCATAGCTTTTCGACTACGCCAACCGAGTTGTTGGGTATGTAACGAAAACTAAGCCAGATAGCGATCAACAATAGAACCAGTATTGCGATCAAAGTGTAGACAGAAATGGCAAACCAGCTGGTTTGACCAAACAAGACATAGATAGACATGGGCTAACTCCAATAAGAGCAGCTTGGTGCAATGGCAGTCGAAGCATCAGAGCGCAAAGAGAGAGCGGTCCAACGGATCAGTCTGGAGGATTTCTAGAGCTGAACCAAACGGAACACGATATTCCACGCACCCCACACGGTTCACGATTGCGTATTCATCAAAGCCACTTAAAGATCGTGCACTAGCGTGTTCCTATGGAACTGCTTTCCATGATTGCAAGTACAACTTGAAATCGGCCGACGAGGTTAGCTGACGGGCTGGGATCGGAATAATCCTGGCGTCGCAATTGACACCTAAGCCCCCGTGCGTACCGTTGTACTGAAGTACGACGTCGCACCATTGGTTCCCCCGCTCGATTTACCGCTATTTCAGGCAAAACGACTAGGCTGTGCACATTAGATTAACTCTACACGGTATTTTGTATTGGACAAGTATCACATCCTAAAGTCGCGTCGCAACTGGTTTGGCAGTAACGCATTACGCGATTTCAACGAAACTGCTTGCCAGCCAACAAGGGCACTTTAGAAGCAAAACCCATGGACAGATATGCTATTTAAAAAAAACTACTGGTGGTCTTTGCGCAACGCGGTACTTGCTCCGCAGGTAGACGCAGCTAGGGTGGATGCGCAACTTCGACAATCCAGCGTGCGTTTACCTGTGCCGGTTATTTGGCTGCTTGGCAAGGCTCAATCGGGAAAGACATCCATTGTTCGTGCGATTACCGGTAGCACGACTGCCGAGATAGGAAATGGCTTTCAACCGTGTACTCGTACGGCAAACCTGTATTCCTTTCCGGACGAGGCAAGTTGCTTGCTACGCTTTCTCGACACTCGCGGGCTGGGAGAAGCAGGGTACGATCCAAAAGATGATTTGGAATATTGCAAAGAGCACGCCCATTTAGTAATGGTTGTTATCAAGGCGATGGACCATGCACAAAAGTCCGTGCTCGACGCGCTCCAAACCATTCGCAAGCAGCGACCCAATTGGCCGATTGTTGTGGTTCAGACAGTACTTCACGAGGGCTATGCTCAGAACACCGATAAGCATGTCCTACCACATCCTTTTGATACCATGCCTTGGCCAACGACTGTTCCAACGAACTTGGCCCGCTCCTTGCGACATCAACGTTCGGAATTTGCTCGTTATTCCAGCCGCTTCGTGGCAGTCGATTTGACGTTGCCCGACGATGGATTGGAGCCCGCAGACTATGGGTTGGAGTCGCTGTGGAATGCAATCGAGGAAGTTTTTCCACACGGATTGCGTTCGATACTGGAAGCGCAGCCCCAACTCCGCGCTGAGTTGGGCGATTTGTATTATGCGACCGCTTGGCCACATATCATCTCTTATAGCGTAGCTGCCGGTGGCGCAGGTGCAGTCCCCTGGCCGTTGGTCGACATTCCAGTTGTGATTGCCATCCAGGCGAAAATGTTTCATGCGCTCTCTTCGATTTATGGTCAACCACTTACGTCTCAATTGATGACCGAGTTCGGAACCGCAGTGGGAGGGAGCATGCTTGCGAGAATAGCCCGAAGCTTGATTGCGAAGTTTGTGCCGGTGTTCGGCAGCGTGTTTGGGGCAGCATACAATGCGGCGACAACGTATGCGCTTGGCTGTACGCTATGTTGGTACTTCGCACAAATGCGGCGCGGTGCCACACCCGATGCCGCTAAGCTGCATGCGTTTTATGCAAAGGAGCTCGAGGAAGGACGCCGCCGATTTTCGGACTATTTAAAACACGGAACTCGAACTTCATCATCCACTAATACCAACATTCAATGAGTCCGTCATGCTCCGATGGAAAATTCGTTTCGTACTCGTCGCTTTCCTTTGCACGCTCCCTTACGTCGTTCTCATGGGGGCAGGCTGTTGGTGGTTATACGAGCGACGGCTATTGACTTGGTTTGCGGTAGGGGCAGCGGTAGTATCCCTTTTGGGTTGGAACATCGATAGAGTGTTCCGAATGAGAAAGCTTAAAGCGATTCGTGTATCCGGCGAAACGCTGGGTGCGTCTGGCGAAGAAAGCGCGAGAGAAGCGATTGAACAACTCGCTCAGAAGACGGAGGAGAGTCCCCCTCCACTTGATGACCTGAACGCTTGGAAGCAGCTTGCAATCGAACTTTATAGCGCTGTTGCAGTTCGGTTTGGCCGCACTTCCGAGAGGCCCGCGCTTGAAATCACCGTGCCGGATGCAATGTTGATTGCGGAACGGGTACTTCATGATTTACGCACCGAGGCCAAGAACCACATTCCTGGTTCGCACGTGCTGACGATTCGCCAATTCGAACAGATGGCTTTCCTTTGGAAGAAAACCGCTTCGTTTACGGCGATGGAAAGTCCCTGGCGGTTGGGTTACCGAATGATTCGGTTTGCATTGAATCCCGTGTCGGGCGCTTTCAAAGAAGTCAACGACAACCTTCTAGGGGACTTGAGCGTGACGGCTTTGGAA